>JBDLPS010000001.1:0-2953 GCA_039800965.1 Pseudomonadota bacterium
GCTTCGGCATGCTGGTCCAGGTCGACGCGGGGAGCGCGGCGATGGCGGGCGAGCTGCTTCAGCAGCTCGCGGCCTTCGACGATGTCCGCCCAGTGATACTGGCTCGGGTTCTGCACGGCGACGATCACCTGACAGACCCGGCCCAGCTGCGCGAGCGCCTCGACGGACTGCATCGGCAGCGCCGAGATGCCGAACACGAACAGCCGCGGCGGCAACCCGGGGGGCCGCGACCCTTCGTGCGCGCCCATGGCGTCGACGAAGGCGCGATGCACAGCCGCGCGCGAGGTGTTTTCGTGGCGCGTGCCGACATCGGCGCGCAAGGCACGCCAGAGCGACGGTTGCCAGCCGTGCTCCGGCGGCACGACGCTGTCATCACCACGCTCCCAGGCCTCGAGCCAGTCCGCACGGTATTGCTGGTAACCATCGAAGACGTCCGCGACCTGCTGCGCCAGCTGCCAGGCACGACGGCCCTCGTCATCGCCCTGCAGGTAATGCGCGAGCGGGGCGTAGCGCTGCGGATCGGCGGCCACGCAGGCCGGCAGCAGACGGAGCAGGCGCCAGGTCAGCGCGCCCTTGTCGAAGACCAGCTGCTGCGGCACCGCGCCGCGCCCCAGCACCGCGCGATAGGCGCGCCACAGGAAGCTGGACGGCAGTTCGATGTCGGTGGCCGCGCAGATGCCGAAGGCCGCATCGTCGGCCAGGGCCTGCTGCAGCCAATGCTTCATGCCGTTGCTCTGCACGAGAAAGGTCTCGCGCTCGAGCGGCAGCAGCGGGCGATCGCGGATCGCCTCGATCACGAGGTCGCGCAGGTCCTCGAGGCGGTTGCCATGCAGGACGACGAAGCCGGTGGGCGGGGCGACGGACATGGCCCCGATTGTCGCCGGTTGGCGGCTCAGGTTGTGAGCCGGTTGGGATACTGGATGGCGAATGCAGATTCTGTCGCCGATTTTGGCGCTGGGCCCCTCGCCGGTTCCACGTCTAACGTGGAGGCATGCCGCTCATCCGACCCATTCCAGCCAGTTCGCTTAGCGTCGGATGGACAGGGTTGTTGCGCGTTGCGCAACGCGCTAAAGTAGGACCGTGATCCTGTCCTTCCGGCACAAGGGTCTCCGGCGCTTTTACCTGACCGGAAGCGTCGCCGGAATCCAGCCTCGGCACGCCCCAAGGTTGCGGATGCTGTTGGCTGCGCTGGATACCGCCGAGACGATCACCGACATGGATCTGCCAGGCTTCCGGCTGCATCCACTACGAGGGGCTATGCAGGGACGGTGGTCCGTCTGGGTCAATGGCAATTGGCGACTGACTTTTGAATTCGATGAAGGGCAGGCTTACCTGCTCGAGTATGAGGACTACCACTGATGATCATGCACAACCCGCCCCACCCCGGCGAGTTCATCACGTCGGTCTATCTCGAACCGAACAATATCAGTGGACGTGAGTTGGCCGCCCGGCTTGCTGTCTCGGCATCGACCCTCAACCGGATCCTGACCGGGCGCAGCGGCATCAGCCCGGAAATGGCCCTGAGGCTCTCGAAATGCCTGGGTCGGACACCGGAGAGCTGGCTGGCCCTGCAGCAGAACCACGACTTGTGGGCAGCGCGGCAGCGTGTCGACTTGAGCGCGGTTCGGCCGTTCAAACTGACGGCCTGAATCAATCCTCGCCGTAGTCCCGATCCGGGTGGTCGGTCTCGCCCAGCTTCCAGTAGCCGCGCGTGACGACCTGCGCGGGCGCGAGCCCCCGCTCCTGCAGAAGATGCCGACGGATCCGGCGAATCGCACCGGCCTCGCAGGCCACGTAGACCCGCGCAGCCTCCGGCAGCTCGGCGGCGCGGATCGCCGCTTCGAGCAGCACGCCCGGCGCGGCGTCCCCATCGGCGCGCAGCAGGCGGTTCACCCGTGCACCAGGGTGGACAACATCGAGCGCAGCGGACTCTTCCAGCGCCGGCAGTTCCAGGTACACCTCGGCCGTCGCGTTCGCCGGCAGCGCTTCGAGCAGCGTGGCGAGCGCCGGGATGGCGGTGTCGTCGCCGGCCAGCACCCAGTGGGCCACGGTGGCATCCACCGTGTACGCGCGCCCGGGCCCTGAAATGGTGAGCGACTGGCCCACCTCGGCCATCGCCGCCCAGCTGGCCGCCGGCCCCTCACCGTGCAGGACCATGTCCACTGTGAGTTCGCGGGCCACCGCATCGAAGCGACGCGGGGTGTAGGTGCGCATCACCGGTCTGGCGTCAGGGCCACCGTCCGTGAACAGCAGCTTGATGTGGGACGCCGGACCCGACCATTCGAAGGCGGCCAGCGCCTCGCCGGTGAACACGATGCGCCGCATGCGGGGGGTGATGTCGGTGACGGACTTCACCGTGGTCGCGTAGCGCGGCTTTTTCGGCTTGGCGGGGGTATCGGCGGTAGCGCTTGTTGTCATGACTGCATTATCCGTGGAATCGGCCGGCCTGCAGCGCTAGTCTCGACTCCAGTTACCGGGGGGTCGTTCATGCCGTCACTGCGTCCACATCTCGCCGCGCTTGCCTTGGGTCTGTCCGCCGCCGCGCCGCTGGCTTTTGCCCAGCAGCAGCTTCCCGGCCCGCTCGCGGGCGGCGCTCCGTCCGAGGTGCCGGTGGCGCTTCAGATCGCGCGCTGGCACATGAACGACGGGGACCTCGCCAGCTTCAGCTTCCGCAGCATGGACCGGCTGTTCACCACGCGGACGGTGGCGCGCAGCGGCGCGGTGTGGACGCTGCCGCGTGCCGACCACGCGCTGGACTTCCGCTACCGCTGGCAGGGCAAGGAGTACACGCCCGAGCAGTTCCTGGAGCGCACATACACGAACGCGCTGCTGGTCATGAAGGACGGCCGCATCGTCAGCGAAACCTATCGCAACGGTGCCGACGCCGCGTCGCGCTTCATCGCCTGGTCGATGACGAAGTCCGTCACGTCCATCCTGGTCGGCTGCGCGCTGG
>JBDLPS010000002.1:0-6314 GCA_039800965.1 Pseudomonadota bacterium
GCGAGGACCTGCTGCACCTGGCACGGCGCCACGGCTTCGCCGATGTCGGCGTGAGCGGCATCGAACTGCCGGACGACGAACGCCACCTGCTGGAGTGGCTGGCGGCCGGGCACCACGGCGAGATGGATTACATGCAGCGGCACGGCACGCGCCGCAGCCGGCCCGCGGAACTGCTGCCCGGCACCTTGCGTGTCATCGCGCTGCGCCGGGATTACTGGCCCGCCAAGGCCCGCGATGCGCAGGACGTGCTGGACGACGCGGCGCTGGGCTACGTCTCGCGGTACGCGCTGGGGCGCGATTACCACAAGGGCATGCGCGCGGCGCTGGCACGTTTCGCTGAAGACCTTGCCACGCTCGCGCAGCCGCACGCGCATCGCGTGTTCGTTGATTCCGGTCCGGTGCTGGAAAAGGCACTGGCGCGCAACGCCGGCCTCGGCTGGATCGGCAAGCACACCAACCTCATTTCACGCAGCGCCGGTTCGTACTTCTTCCTCGGTGAGGTGCTGACCGACCTGCCGCTGGATATCGATACGCCGGCGACAGCGCACTGCGGCAGCTGCAACGCCTGCCTGCCCGCCTGCCCCACCCAGGCGATCGTGGCCCCCTGGAAACTGGATGCGCGGCGCTGCATCTCCTATCTCACCATCGAGCTGCACGGACCGATACCCGAGGCGTTGCGGCCGGCGATCGGCAACCGGATCTACGGCTGCGACGACTGCCAGCTCGTGTGCCCCTGGAACAAGTTCGCGCAGGCCGCCTCGCACCCCGACTTCAGGATCCGTCACGGACTCGACGCACCGCGGCTCGCGACGCTGATGCGATGGTCGCGCGAGGATTTCGAGACGCGGATGGAAGGTTCGGCGATCCGCCGCATCGGCCACGAACGCTTCCTGCGCAACGTGGCCGTCGCGCTGGGCAACGGGCCCGCCACGGACGAGGCACGGGAGGCCCTGCGGGACAGGCAGCATGACGACTCGCCGCTGGTGCGCGAGCACGTGGCGTGGGCGCTCGAGCGGCTTAACGGCGCGTGACGCGCAGGTTGTCGATGAGGCGCGCCCTGCCAAGACGGGCAGCAGCAAGCACGACGAGATCGACCGCGCCCTGCGCGGGCGCTTCGAGGGTGCCCGCGTCGCGAACCGAAAAATAATCCGGCCGCATGCCGGCAGCCGCCAGCGCGGCAAGCCCTTCGGCCTCGATGGCCGCCACATCGGCATCGCCGTTTTCGAGACGCTGCTTCGCCCTGGCGAGCGCGGCATGCACCTGCGGTGCAACCTGTCGCTCTTCGACGGAGAGATAACGGTTGCGCGAACTCATGGCCAGCCCGTCCGGTGCGCGCACCGTCGGGGCGCCGACGATCTCGATGGGCAGCGAAAGATCCCGCGTCATGCGCTTGAGGATGGTGAACTGCTGGAAATCCTTTTCGCCGAACACCGCCACGTCCGGCTGCACGATGCCGAACAGCTTGGCGACCACGGTGGCAACGCCTTCGAAATGCCCGGGGCGAACCGCGCCGCACAGGATGTCGGAAATGCCGCGCACGAACACGCGCGTCGCCTGGTCCCGACCTTCCGGATACATCTCGTCGACGGTGGGCAGGAACAGCAGGTCGCAGCCGGCGGATACCAGCAATCGCGCGTCGTCGTCCGGCGTGCGCGGGTAGCGGTCGAAATCCTCGTTGGGGCCGAACTGCAGCGGATTCACGAACACGCTGGAGACGACGCGGTCCGCGCGGCCGCGGGCGGCATCGACCAGGCTCAGGTGGCCATCGTGCAGGTTGCCCATGGTCGGCACGAAGCCGATGCGCAATCCTTGCAGGCGCCAGCCCTGCAGGATCTCCCGCAGGTCGGCGATGCGCGTCACCGTGCGCATGGCGTCAGAAGCCGTGCTCGGGGCCGGGATAGCTGCGCGACTTCACGGCCTGCACATAGGCCTTGAGCGCGTTGAGCGGCGTGCCCGCGCCAGCCATGAAGTCCTTCACGAAACGCGGCTTGCGGCCCGGCGTGATGTCGAGGATGTCGTAGATCACCTGGATCTGCCCATTGGTGCCCGGGCCTGCGCCGATGCCGATCACCGGCACGTCGAGCGCGGCAGTGATCTCGCTGCCGAGATCCGCCGGGATGCACTCCAGCAGCACGATGTCGGCGCCCGCGGACTGCAGGTCGAGCGCGGTCTGGAGCATGCGCTTCGCGGCGTCCTGCTCGCGGCCCTGCACGCGGAAGCCGCCGGTCTTGTGCACCGACTGCGGCCGCAGGCCGAGATGCGCGCAGACGGCGATGTCGTGACTGGCAAGGAATTCGACGATGCTCACCTGCTCGGCACCGCTCTCGAGCTTGACCATGCGCGCGCCACCTTCCTGCATGAGTCGCACGGAATTGGCGAGCGCGAGCTCGCGCGAGGGATAACTCATGAACGGCAGGTCGGCGACCAGGAAAGGCCGGTGCATGCCCTTGGCCACGGCCTTGCAGTGGTAGATGACATGGTCGAGCGTGACGGGCACGGTGGTGTCGTGCCCCTGGATGACCATGCCCAGCGAATCGCCGACCAGCACCACATCCACGTCGGCCTCGTCCACCAGCGCGGCAAAGCTCGCGTCGTAGCAGGTCAGGCTCGCGATCGGCTCGCCGTCCTCGCGCATCTTGTGCAAGGTCGACAGGGTGACCGGCGGGCGCGCCGAATCGCGCAGCTGCAGGTGGGTGTACATGGCAGGGAAGGATGAAGCAGTCTTTCCGACGAATCAACCACTTGGCGGCACAATCGCAACGCCGCCTCAAATGGCCTGATGGCGCATCGGGTTGAAGTACATCCGCCCCCGGTTGGTCCGGGTGATGGCCGTCAGCAGCTCGTCGTAATCGGCTGCGTTGTTGATCGGGTCGATCGTGGCCGCGTTCACGATCAGCAGCGGCCCGCCCTCGTACTCATGGAAATACCGGGCGTAGGCGTCGTTCAGCCGCTCGAGGTAAGACGCGTCGATCAACCCTTCGTAGCCGATGCCGCGCCGCGCGATGCGCTCGAGCAGCACGTTGGCCGGCGCCTGCAGGTAGACCACGAGATCCGGCTTGGGCGCCTCGATGGCGAGCTTGTCGTGCACCTGCTCGTAGAGGCGGAACTCGTCGTCGTCGAGGGTGATGCGGGCGAACAGGCGGTCCTTGGCGAGCAGGTAATCCGCCACGCGCACCGGCGCGAAGAGATCCTGCTGGTTCAGCGACGCGAGCTGCTGCGCACGCTGGAAGAGGAAATACAGCTGCGCGGGCAAGGCACCGACCCGCGGGTTGCGATAGAAGCGCTCGAGGAAAGGGTTTTCGTCGGCCTGCTCGAGCACCGTCTCCGCACCGAGGCTGGCCGCCAGCTTGCGCACGAGACTGGTCTTGCCGACGCCGATGGGCCCTTCGACGACGATGAAGCGGTGGGCGGGTGCCGTCGTCATGGGATCAGGTCGACGTGTCGTCCTCGTAGCGCCGGATGCCATCGCCGGCCACGCGCGCGGCCAGCGTCGAAACGCGCCCGAGGCCCGGGATTTCAAGCGCCGGCGCGATATCCCGCAGAGGATACAGAACGAAATTCCGCTGCACTATCCCGGGGTGCGGAACCGTGAGCCCCTGCGTTTCGATGCAGGCATCGCCGTGCACGAGCAGGTCCAGGTCGAGCGTGCGCGGCCCCCAGCGCAGGGTGCGCACCCGCCCCTGCGCCGCCTCGATCCGGTGCAGGGCCGCCAGCAAGGTCAGGGCATCCAGCGCGGTCTCGAGCTCGGCCACGGCATTGAGGAAGTCCGGCTGTGGCACGGGGCCGAAGGGCGATGTGACATAACGTGGCGACACCGCCAGCAGGCGCGTATCCGGCAGGCGCGAGAGCGCCTCGAGCGCCGCGTCCAGCTGCAGCGGCGGATCGGCCTGGTTGCTACCCAGGCCGATGAAGGCCCGAACCGGACTCATGTGGAAGCGGGCGGCCTCCGGCCCCGGCGGCGACGGCGACGCGGCGCACCGGACGCAGCACCGCCCTCGCCCCCTTCGTCGCCCGCGCCCCGATCCCTGGCCGGCTGCGAACGCTCAAGCTGGGCGATCATGCGATCGCGCTCTTCCGGCCCGACCTCCTGCAAGCGGGCCCACCATTCCGCCACGCCCTTGTGCACCATGCCGATGCGCGACCGCAGGACGAGCAGGTCGAAGGCAGCGCGGAAGCGCGGCATCTCGAGCGTGCGCAGCGCACGACGGCCCCGCGGCTGCTCGAGGCGCGGCTGCGTCGCGAACATGTCGCGGATCCCCAGCGAGAAGCGCTTGGGGATCGTGACGCGGCGCTGCGCATCCGCCACCGCGCGATCGCAAGCCTCCAGGATCGTGTCGAGGTCGCTCCAGCGCGACGCAGGCTGCTTCTCGATCAGGGCAGCAATCGGCCCATAGAGCAGCAACGTGAAGAGGAAGGTCGGCGTTACCGTCTTGCCCTCGCCCACGCGCGCGTCCGTGTTCTCGAGGCCCGCGAGCAGCAACTGCTCGACCAGTCCACCGGGATGCTGGTCGAGGTAGGCACCGACCGTCGGGTAGAGCACGCCCAGCAGACCGTGCCGGCGCAGCACACGGTAGGACTGCACGCCGTGACCGGTGAGGAAGAGCTTGAGCGTTTCGTCGAACAGGCGGGCTGCAGGCACCTCGGCCAGCAGTTCGCGCAGCCGCGGGACAGGCTCCGCCGTCTCCGGCGCAAGCGTGAAGCCGAGCTTCGCCTCGAAGCGCGCCGCACGCAGCATGCGCACCGGGTCTTCGCGGTAGCGCGTTTCAGGGTCGCCGATCAGCCGCAACCGGCGCGCCGCGATGTCCTCGAAGCCGCCCACATAATCGCGCACCGAGAAATCCTCGATGCTGTAGTAGAGCGCGTTGCAGGTGAAATCACGCCGCCACACGTCGTCGTCGATCGTGCCGTAGGTGTTGTCGCGCAGGATGCGGCCCTGCTCGTCCTGCAGGCGGTCGCCGGTCTCGACGGGCGTGTCCACCGCCACTGCTTCATCGGACGTATCGCCATCGTCGGCCACCGCGCCGACCTCCGGCAGGATGTCCGGATCTTCTTCCGGTTCCTCGCCCTGAGACGGCGCGCTGGACGCACGGAACGTGGCCACCTCGATGATCTCGCGCCCGAAGAACACGTGCGCGAGACGGAAGCGGCGACCGATCAGGCGGCAGTTGCGGAACAGTCGCTTGACCTCTTCCGGCCGCGCGCTGGTCGCCACGTCGAAATCCTTCGGCTCTATGCCCAGCATCACGTCGCGGATGCAGCCCCCGACGAGGTAGGCCTCGTGGCCACCCTCCCGGAGCTTGTAGAGCACCTTCAGGGCGTTCGGCGAGATGGCCTTGCGCGACACAGGATGGTCCGCGCGGGCGATGATGCGGGGCAGCGGGGCCCCGGCGGCCGGCAGGCCGCTGTCAGCAGGAACGTCGTTCAAGGGTGGGTATTCCGGGGCTTCTGGCGAAGTTTTGGCTTGAGCATTGGCTCGGGGCGCCTATAATACCGCGCCCTTCGGGACCACACCCTAGCACGCTCCCTTCGTCTAGAGGCCCAGGACATAGCCCTCTCAAGGCTAGTACACCGGTTCGAATCCGGTAGGGAGCGCCAGTTTCACCCATTCCGGGTGCCCGGACATCAATCCATGTCCAAGCTGTGTCCACTATCCGCGCCGGCAGTCACTGCTTTCTGAAGTAGCGCGTAGGACTGGAATACCCAGTCATGGCTTTTCGCACAACACTGCCATCTCGACCATTCAAGGCGACGGAAGCATGACCTCGAAAGCGCCCTGAAAGATCGTATTTAAAAAACTAAAATCGACAATCATTGAACTACCGGCGGCCAGAACATCAAGGCCCCTCAAATTCAACTACATATGCACCAAGCCTCGACTCGCAGGGCGGATCATTCCAAAAACCCGGATGAACGGTGGAATTCAAATTCCACGCCATCAAACAATCCTCATTAGTTCCGCTAGGCTCGCCCTGCGCCCAGCGCTGGTAAATCCAAGGCTCGCCATTTGGCGCATCAAAGTGAGAATTTACACCTCGCCCAAATATCAGTAACCCACATCATCATGTCGCTCCACGAGAGCCACTGCGCAGTTGAATCCGCGGGGAATCCGCTTGCCGCCAAGCCAGGCGAACTCGGACTCGTAAACCACGTTGGGTTAGTTATATTGCCGAAAACTGTTGGCGATGTAGGGTTAGCTAGATTGCCGATTGTGGTCTCCCACCCTGGGTTGTAAGTATTACTTATTTCACAGAAGGTCGCCGAGGATCCGAAGCGAGATTGACCGTCGATCGTCGCATCAAAAATGAAAGCTCCGG
>JBDLPS010000003.1:0-2790 GCA_039800965.1 Pseudomonadota bacterium
GTCCTCGCGTGCCTGGCTGGTGAGCTGGGACAAGTTCGTCATTCCCTGGCCTTTCGCGCGCATTGCCATAGCGATCGGCGCGCCGCGCGACGTCCCTCGCGGGTTCCCGGCCAACGATCCGGGGGCCCTGGAGGCCTTGCAGGCGGAGCTCGAAGCCGAGCTGCATCGACTCGCGCGGCAGGCCCGGGATGCCCTGGCATGACGCGCCTCCCGAAAATGGGCTCGACGTTCGGGCGATTCCTCGTGGTGGGTGCGATCTCGACGACCGTGCACTACGTGGTGCTCGCTGCCGCGGTGGAGTTGCTCCACCGTTCGGCGGTGGCCGGTTCGGGGGCGGGTTTTGCAGCAGGGGCGGTGGTGAGCTACCTCCTTAACCGCTCCCACACCTTCCGCAGCGATGCTCCCCATGCCCGGGCGGTCACCCGATTCGTCCTGGTGCTGGGTGTCGGCCTGGTCCTGAACCTGCTCCTGATGCAGCTGTTCGTGTCCCATTGGGGATGGCCTTACCTGCTGGCTCAGATGTTGACCACCGGCCTGGTGTTGTTCTGGCATTTCGCGGGTCATGCGCTCTGGTCGTTTTCTCACCCCGGATCTCTTGAAAAACAGTCAGTTGAAGGGCCTAATTGAACCTTGACTGAAGAATGGCGGCGTCGATGACCTGAATCTGGCGCTGTTTCGCGAACTGTGGTGCAAGTCCGGGTTTTGCTGGTGGTTTCCAGCGAGACTCGAGGCAGGTCCGAGAGTCCCTACTGAATGCCCAACCCGTCGGTCCAGCCGCCTGATTTCACTGCGACGGACATCCTGTCCCCGTCGTACTGGTCTGCCCGCGCGGGCAAGCCCCGGCCGGGGATCGACGTCGTCTGCACCAAGATCGCTGTAGACCTGCAGAACCTCGGCGTCGGCTCGGACGAGGGGCCGATCCGCGCGAGCCTTGAGGCACTGCGCGAGGCGGCCGACGTCGATACCGCCTTCGTCGCCTATTTCGACCCCGCTGCCGAACGGTTCGAGCAGGTGCTTGCCGCGCGCGATGCCCATGCCGAAGGCCTGCCCGAATCCCTGCGGGGGGCCGCGGTCGGTGAGTTGCCTTTCCTGATGTCCCGTCGCAACCACCTCCGCCTTTCCGAGATCATCGATACCGCGGATCCCGGCGCGGCTGCGGCGATGGATGGTGCGCGCCTTCGCGGCGCCCACATCGGTTCGGTGCTGGTCGTCTCGTTCGATGTCGACGGCCGTGCTGCCGGCTTGCTGGGCATCGGGCGCGACCGCGCCGAGGGTGCTTTCGACGTCAACCTCCGGCTGCTGTTGAAGTTGCTTGGCAGCAGCCTTGCGACCGGCCTGGAGCGTGTCCGTTTCGCGCGGCGCCTCGCGGTCGTCGAAGAGCGCGAGAGGATCGCCTTCGAGACCGCCAACGATGGCCTGTGGGATTTCGATATCGAACGCAACGATGTTTTCTTCTCCCCGCGCTGGAAGGAAATGCTCGGTTACGACGACGCGGATCTCGTCGGCGCGGTGGATTGGCGCAGCCTCGTCCATCCGGACGACATGGCCCGCGTGCAGGAGGCCATCCGCGAACATGTTGCCGGCCGCGTTCCGCTGTTCGAGAGCACGCACCGCATGCGCCATCGCAGTGGCGAGTGGCGCTGGATCGCAAGTCGCGCCAAGGCGCGCGTCGATGGCAATGGCAGGCTGTTGCGACTGGTGGGCGTCGAACACGACATCACCGACCGCAAGGCCTATGAAGAATCGCTTTTCCGTGAAAAGGAAAGTGCACAGATCACGCTGCAGTCCATCGGCGATGGTGTCATCACGACGGATGCGAATTCGGTCATCGACTACATCAACCCGGTGGCCGAGCAGCTGACAGGATGGCGCCTCGAGGACGCGATGGGGCGCTCGGTCGACGAGGTGTTCCGGGCCTTCCACGAAGAGACCTGCGAGCCCCTCGAGAATCCGCTGACTTCCGCCATCCGCCGTGCGCGGGCGTCCCGCTCCGTGCGCCCTATGCTGCTGATTCGGCAGGACGGCAACGAGCTCTACGTCGAAAGCACGGCGGCGCCGGTACGCGACGGCGTGGGGCAGGTGGTCGGTGCCGTGCTGGTGTTCCATGACGTCAGCGAGAGCCGCGAACTGAACCGAAAGCTCTCCTACCACGCCAGCCACGACCAGCTCACCGGTCTCGTGAACCGTCGTGAATTCGAGACCTGTCTCGATCGCGCGCTGCGCAGCGCCCGTGCCAGGGAGGCCTCGTACGCGCTCTGCTCCCTGGACATCGACCAGTTCCGCATCATCAACGACAGCTGCGGCCATGCCGCGGGCGACGCCCTGCTGGGGCAGGTCGGCGCCCTGCTGAAATCCAAGGTCCGCTGGCGCGACACGCTTTCACGTCTGGGCGGCGACGAGTTCGGCATCCTGCTCGAGAGCTGCACGCTGGACGAGGCGATGCGCACGGCCGAGACGCTGCGCGAAGCCGTCGGCAACTTCCGCTTCGTCTGGGAAGACCGACAGTTCAGGGTCGGCGCCAGCATAGGCGTCGTGCCGCTGACGCCTGATACCGGCGACGTCGCCTCTTTGCTGCAGGCCGCCGAGAGCGCCTGCCAGACCGCGAAGGAGCAGGGGCGCAACCGTGTCCACAGTTTTGCCGAGAACGACATCGAGTTGATGCGCCGACGACGCGAGATGCAATGGGTTTCCCGCATCAACGTTGCCCTCGAGGAGGGGCGCTTCGAGCTCTACCGCATGCCCATCGTGGCGCTGCAGGCGCCCGAGAAGGGCGCGCACTACGAGATGCTG
>JBDLPS010000004.1:0-3697 GCA_039800965.1 Pseudomonadota bacterium
AGTAGTTCTCGATACCCTGGCAGTAACCGATCTCCTGGATCATCTCGAGATCAAAGATGGTGCGCTGCTGCAGGCGCTGCGCCTCCACCAGCTTGCCGGCATCGTAGAGCTCCTTGAGGCGCAGCCCCAGGTCCTCGCGGATCTGCTCCATGGCGCCCACAAGCCGATCCTTCGGCGTGACGAAATGGGTGCCCGGGTAGACCGTGTAGCGGGGTATCTTCGCCCTGACCTCGCCCGTCAGTGGATCGAACCGCGAGATGCCCTCGATGATGTCATCGAACAGCTCCACCCGGATGGCGTCGCGATCGGACTCGGCGGGAAAGATGTCGATGACGTCCCCGCGCACCCGGTAGCAACCTTGGGTGAAATCGATGTCGTTGCGCGTGTACTGCATGTCGGCCAGGCGCCGCAGCAGCGCCCGCTGGTCGAGCTTGTCGCCCCGCTTGAGGTGCAGGACCATCGCGAGATAGGCCTGCGGATCCCCCAGCCCATAGATGGACGACACCGTCGCGACGATGATCACGTCCTTGCGCTCGAGCAACGCCTTGGTGGCCGAAAGGCGCATCTGCTCGATGTGCTCGTTGACCGCGGAATCCTTCTCGATATACGTGTCGGACGCGGGAACGTAGGCTTCCGGCTGGTAATAGTCGTAGTACGAGACGAAGTACTCGACCGCGTTCCGGGGAAAGAATTCCTTGAACTCGCCGTACAACTGGGCGGCAAGGGTCTTGTTGTGGGCGATCACCAGGGTCGGGCGCTGCATGGCCTGGATCACGTTGGCGACCGTGAAAGTCTTGCCCGAGCCCGTGACGCCCAACAGCGTCTGGGCCGCCAGGCCATTCCGCAACCCGTCCAGCAGCTGCGCGATCGCCGCAGGCTGGTCCCCGGCGGGCTCATAACGGGCTTCCAGACTGAATTTCACTGCTTCGTCGTTCATCTGCAGGGTAATATATACGGCTCAGTCCAATTCAAGACCGGATAGAACGACAGTGAGCCTGCAGATCGCCCGCCGCATCCAGCGCGTGAAGCCCTCCCCGACCCTCGCCATGACCGCCCGCGCCAATGCGCTGAAGGCCGAAGGCAAGGACGTGATCAGCCTGTCGGTAGGGGAACCCGACTTCGACACGCCCGCGCACATCTCCCAGGCAGGCATCGACGCCATCAAGGCCGGCGCCACGCGCTACACGAACTCGGACGGCTCGCCGGAGCTCAAGGACGCGATCATCGCGAAGTTCAAGCGTGACAACGGCCTGACCTACGCCCGCGACCAGATCCTGGTATCCACCGGCGCCAAGCAGACGCTGTTCAACCTCTGCATGGCCGTTATCGATCCGGGCGACGAGGTCATCATCCCGGCGCCGTACTGGGTTTCCTACCCCGACATGGTGCTGCTGGCCGACGGCCTGCCCGTCACGCCGGACGCCTCCGCCGACAACGGCTACAAGATCACGCCGCGCCAACTCGCCGCAGCGATCACGCCCAAGACGCGCCTCGTCATGCTGAATTCGCCGTCGAACCCGACCGGTGCAGCCTACACGCGTGCGGAACTGGTGGCGCTCGGCGAAGTGCTGCTCGAACACCCCCGGATCCTCGTCGCCACCGACGACATCTACGAAAAGATCTATTGGGCCGACGAACCCTTCTGCAGCCTCGTCACCGCCGTACCGGGGCTCTACGACCGCACCGTCACGATCAACGGCTGCTCCAAGGGCTATGCCATGACCGGCTGGCGCATCGGCTACTGTGGCGGCCCCAAGGCCGTCGTGCAGGCCATGGCGACCGTGCAGAGCCAGTCGACCACAAACGCCTCGAGCATCAGCCAGAAGGCCGCTGTGGCCGCGCTGAACGGCCCCGAGGACGAGATGAAGAAGATGAACGCGGCGTTCAAGGAGCGCCACGACTACTTCGTCGCGGGCCTGAACCAGATCCCGGGCTTCCGGTGCCTGCCGGCCGCCGGCACGTTCTACGCATTCGTTGACGTGCACCAGGCCATGCAGAACCTCGGATTCAAGGATGACAACGCCTTCGCGGAATTCATCCTGGCCGACGCGCTGGTCGCCGGCGTGGCCGGCTCCGGTTTCGGTGCGCCGGGCCATATCCGCTTCTCCTTTGCCTGCAGCATGCAGACGCTCGAGAAGGCCCTGGACCGCCTCCGCAAGGTCATCGACAAGGGCCCTTCCAAGGCCTGAAGGCCCCCTTGACGAAGGGCGCGCATTCCCTAAGAATCGCGCCCTCTTAAGAAGGCTCACCTTCCACTCCCTGGTAGCTCAGCGGTAGAGCGTCGGACTGTTAATCCGTTGGTCGTTGGTTCGATTCCAACCCAGGGAGCCAATCAAGAGATCGCAACGCCACCCACGGGTGGCGTTTTCGTTTGGGGCATCGCTACGCTCACGCGGGATTCACGCGCTGAAGCGGAACCCCGTGTAGCCGGCAGCCGCAACCTCGTCGCACTTGCGGCGATACGGGCCCACGCCCCCGACATACGGCAGGAACACGCGCGTCTTGCCGGGGATGTTCGAGCCCATGTACCAGCTCTGGGCCTGAGGATAGAGCGTCGTATCGCCGATCTCGGCCACGTGCCGCACCCAGGCGTCCTGGGCCACGTCGTCGGCGTCGACGACCTGCCACCTCTTCGCGCGCATGTCGGCCAGCAGCGCGGCGATGAATTCCACATGCTGCTCGATCGAGACGATCATGTTGCTCAGCACCGAAGGGCTGCCGGGGCCGGTGATCGCAAACAGGTTCGGGAAGCCCGCGGCCATGAGGCCCAGGTACATCTTCGGGCCGTCCGCCCAAGCCTCGGCCAGCGTCCGCCCGCCCCGCCCGCGGATGTCCACGCGCAGCAGCGCCCCGGTCACCGCATCGAAGCCCGTCGCGAACACGATCACGTCAAACTCCCGCAGCCCGGCATCGGTTTCGATGCCCGCTGCCGTCATGCGGTTGATGGGCGTCTCGCGCAGGTCGACCAGCGCTACATGCGGCAGGTTGTAGGTCTGGTAATAGCCGGTGTCGAGGCAGAGTCGCTTCGTGCCGATGGGGAAACTGCGCGGCTGCAGACGCCGTGCGGTCGCGGGATCGTGCACGGTATCGGCAATGCGATCGCGGATGAACTGCGCCGCGGTGTCGTTCGCCGCGCGGTTGATGATGAGATCGTTGTAGGCGAACAGGAAGGCGGTGCCGCCCTCGTCCCAGCGCTTGCGGAACTCGGCCGTGCGCAGCGCCTGATCGACCGACAATGCCGAGACGGGCGGCGGATCGCCGGAGCCCAGGCTGGTGAAGGACGTACGCAGCGCCTCGCGCACAGCGGGATAGTTGCCCAGGACGCGCGCCCGTTCCGCATCGCCAATGGGGCGGTTCTTTGCCGGCACGCTGAAGTTCGGCGTGCGCTGGTACACGGTCAGCTGTTTCGCCTGCGCCGCGATCAGCGGTATGGCCTGGATGCCGGAAGACCCCGTGCCGATCACGGCCACGCGCAGGCCGGTGAAATCGACCGGCTCCTTCGGCCACTGGCTGGTCTGCAGGATGCGTCCGTTGAAATCAGCGATGCCGGGAATGTCGGGCAGGCGCGGCGCGGAGAGGCAGCCCGTCGCCATGATGAGATTCTGCGCCGACACCGATTCCCCTGCATCGGTGCTGACAGTCCAGCGCCCCGCCGCCTCATCGAACCAGGTGGCGGTCACGCGAGTATTGAATGCAA
>JBDLPS010000005.1:0-5394 GCA_039800965.1 Pseudomonadota bacterium
CAGATGTCGGAAGTGCGTCAGCTCGAGAAGGAAATCATGGTCTTCGCCGTGCGCGACTCGCAGATGCCGCGCGCCGACTTCGTGAAGACCTTCCCGCGCAACGAGACCAGCATCAAGTGGCTGGCCAACCACCTGAAGGCCGGCAAGAAGTACTCGCAGCTGCTCCTGAAGTTCAAGGACGACATCGAGGGCCGCCAGAAGCGGCTGGCCGACATCGAGGTCTCGCAGCACCTGTCGATCCATGACATCAAGGAGATCAACCGCGATGTCTCGATCGGCGAGGCCAAGGCCCGCCGCGCCAAGAAGGAAATGGTCGAGGCCAACCTGCGCCTCGTGATCTCCATCGCCAAGAAGTACACGAACCGCGGCCTGCAGTTCCTGGACCTCATCCAGGAAGGCAACATCGGCCTGATGAAGGCCGTGGACAAGTTCGAATACCGTCGCGGCTACAAGTTCTCGACCTATGCCACCTGGTGGATCCGCCAGGCGATCACCCGCTCGATCGCCGACCAGGCGCGCACCATCCGCATCCCGGTCCACATGATCGAGACCATCAACAAGCTGAACCGCATCTCGCGGCAGATGCTGCAGGAGATGGGTCGCGAACCGACGCCGGACGAACTGGCCGTCCGCATGGAAATGCCGGAAGACAAGGTCCGCAAGGTGCTCAAGATCGCGAAGGAACCCATCTCGATGGAAACCCCCATCGGTGATGACGAGGATTCGCACCTGGGCGATTTCATCGAGGACACTTCCGTGGCCTCGCCGATCGACCAGGCGACGATGGAGTCCCTGCGCGAGACCACGCACGCCGTGCTCGCGCAGCTGACGCCGCGCGAAGCCAAGGTGCTGCGCATGCGCTTCGGCATCGACATGAACACCGACCACACGCTGGAAGAAGTCGGCAAGCAGTTCGATGTCACGCGCGAGCGCATCCGCCAGATAGAAGCCAAGGCGCTGCGCAAGTTGCGCCACCCGTCGCGCAGCGAACAGTTGCGCAGCTTCCTCGTCGACGATTGACGGCCCGCACAAGCCGCGACATGGACCGCATCGAGCAGCGACGGCACGAACGCTACCGCATCGACGGACCGCCAGGCCGTCGCATCCATGTCGTGGCCGGCGGTCTGCGGCACGAGATCCGGCTGGTGAACGACGTGTCCGTATCCGGCCTCAGCGTTCGCATGGGAACGCCGCTCGCTGCCAGGACGCCGGTGTCCGTGGAACTGGACGCCGGGGACCTTTCGATAGAGATCAAGGGTGCGGTCGTCTGGTGCCGCGTGCGCCCCGCCGAAGCCGGTGCGGCGACCGGCGACTACGACCTCGGCATCGAGGTCTTCAGTCCCACCGTGCTGCTGTCGGCCTTCGAAGGCGACCTCATACCGACAGGCACTCCCTGAGGGGCCTCGAAGCATCGACTGCCTTGGAGCGGTCGAGGGAAACGCCGGCCGCCACCAGCTTTCGCGCAGCCACGCTGTCTGCCGCGCGGTTCATGCAATCCACCGCCAGCAAACGGCCCTCGCGCAGGTAGCAGAGCGAGAACGCGCCGCCTTCGGGATTTCCCCTCGCGACGACCTCGTCGTGGCCGACCGACAGGCCGACGATGATCAACTTCTCGTCATACTGCTCGGACCAGAACCAGGGCACCCCATCGAGCAGCGCAGGCCTGCCCAGCATCGCACGCGCAGCGACCGCGCCCTGGCTGATGGCATTGTCCACGGACTCGAGCCGCAACGAGCCCTCGGCGCCGAAACGCGGGGCACGCGCGCAATCACCCGCCGCGAAGACATGGGCATCCGATGTGCGGCACGCCGCGTCGACAAGGATGCCATCGTCGCAGTCGAGGCCCGATTCGCGCGCAAGCCGCTCTTCGGCCTGCACGCCGACACCGACGACGAGGAAGTCCGCCTCATGCCGGGCAACGGACGTTTCGACCAGCACGCCGCGTCCGCCCGCGCGCAGATGGACGATGGAAGCGGCCAGCAGCAGTTGCACGCCATGGCCGGCATGCACGCGCTGCAGGTGCTCCGACACTTCATGCCGCGTCACGCGCGCAAGCACGCGCGGCGCTGATTCGAACACGGCAACATCGACCCCTTGCTTGCGCGCGGCAGCGGCGAATTCCAGACCGATGAAGCCACCGCCGACCACCGCGGCACGGGCGCCGGGACGCAGCGCCTCCCTCAGCCTCACGGCGTCCGGCCAGGTCCTGAGCGCGTGGACACGATCCGCCGGCAGGGAAGCGATCCAGGGCAAGTGCCGCGGCCGACTGCCCGTCGCCAGCAGCAGGCGGTCGTAGGACAGCATTGCACCGTCATCGAGTTGCACCATGCGCCCGGCGCGATCGATCGACACCGCCTGGCGCCCACGCCGCAGATCGATCTGCTTTTCCAGGTAGAAGGATTCCGGCTTCAACCACGACGGCGTGGATTCGGTCGGCGCCAGGCCCGCCTTCGACAGAGGCGGACGGTGATAAGGCATCGTCTGTTCCGCCGAGACCATCGTGATGCGGCCTTCATGGCCTTCACGGCGCAGCGTATCCGCGGCCTGCACGGCCGCCTGCCCGCCCCCGATGATGACGATGTCGTGCATGCCCTTGCTCAGCGTGGATCCCACTCCGCACGCGTGGCGATCAGCACCTCGCGCAGGCTGCGCGGCGGATGGCCGGTCAACTGCTGAACGTGGTCCGTCACGATGTCGAACACGCCGGCCTTCAAGGCCTGGTCGAAGGACAGCATGTCCTCGCTGACCCAGGGAATGGGCGATGCGGGCGTCAGGTCGGCCACCGTGCGCGCCACGCCCATGGCGTCGAAGATCGCCTGCATCTCGTCCGTCGAGACGATGCGTGTTTCGATGGGCTTGCCGCTGAGTTCGGCGACAAGATTCATGGCATCGCGCTGGCTCAACCGTTCCGGCCCCGTGGGCGTGTAGGTCGTGTTCGGCGTGCCGGCGCCCAGCAACAGCGCCACGGCGCAGTCCACGCAGTCTTCGCGCGACACGAAGCCGACCCGGCCCTCGCCGGCGCTGGTCGTGTGCTGGCCGGTCCGCATCGCGAACTTCGCCATCGCGATGCCGACGGCCTCCGCGTACTGGCTGTCCTCGAGGAAGTTCCAGCTGAGACCGGACGCACGTATGTGATGCTCGGTGGCCAGATGATCCACCTTCACCAGCGAGGGATTGGCCGGATCGGCCGCGGCCACGATCGAGGTGTAAACCATGTGCTTCACGCCCACGCGCTTCGCCGCATCGACGGCATTGCAGTGGGATTCGATGCGCGCACCCACCTGGTCGGTGCTGACGAGCAGCATGCGCTCGGCGCCGGCAAAGGCCCCATCGAGCGAGGCTGGATCATCGAAGTTCGCGGCACGCACGCTGACACCGCGTGCAGCGAGATCCGCCAGTTTCGCTGGCGACCGCGTGGTCAGAATGAGGTCGCCGGCAGGAATGCGTTCCAGTAACTGTTCGGCGGCACGCCTGCCGAACTGCCCGCCCGCGCCGGTCACGAGGATCTTCATGGCCGATGTCTCAGACGACTGCGCAGCCGGCGCGGACGATCTTGCCGCCCTGCAGGTGGTAGTGGATGTACTGGGGGATCTCGACGACCTGACCGACGGCAAGCGGCACCAGGCGACCGTAACCCGCCGCGTCCAGCGTGGCCTGGTCCAGCGGCTTCAGGCCTTCGATGCGGACGATGGCCTCCATGGCGACCATGTTCGCGTCGTTCACGTAGGCCGTGACCGTGATCGTTTCCTTCAGGTAGTGGTGCAGGAATGCGTAGAACTTCCTGACATCGTCCGGGGTGGTGAACCGGTAACCGGCGAACTGCAGGTCGAAGCGTTCTGCCCAGAACGACAGCACGCCGTCGTAATCCTTGGCGTTGAAGCAGGCGAGATAGCGGTCGTAGTCGGCACGGTTCATCGGGATTCCTCTGCAAGGATCTTGTCCACCACGCGACGGTACAGCACCGGCGCCTTGTCCACATCGAAGAGCACCATCCTGCGCGCGGGATCGGCATCCAGCGACTTCTGCTGAGCGGTGAGCATCTCCCAGTCCTCGGTAAAGGCCATCAGCGCAAGCGACCTGAAGGCTTCCTTCATGTCCGCGGCGCCCGGCTGCTTGTCCCAGGGACCGAAGCAGAAATAGTACGTGGTCTTCCGGTCGGTGATCGGCGTGACCGCCTGCGAGGTCCAGCTCGCGAAGATCGGTTCTTCGGTGGGCCGATCGGATCCGGCACGTTCGGCGGCACCCACCTTGTAGTAGCGCGTGTTCAGCAGGAAGAAGCCCGGTGCGAGGTAATCAAAACTGTTCATGACGTCGCAGAGCGGGCCGACGACGGGGGCCTGAGGTGGCGGTGTCGGCGCGTTCTTCATCCAGCGTTCGACCCGCACGCCGCGCGGCAGCTGCGTGATGCGCAGTTCCGCGTCCGCCCAGGCCTGGTTGCTGCCGGCGTTTCCGCCACCGAAGCTGTTCCGGTGCAGGAAGGCGATGTGCGAGAGATCCAGCAGGTTGTCCTGGATCAGCTCGTAATAGACGTCGTAATCCATGTGGCCCGGCAGCATGTGCCAGTCCGGGTTCTCGTGGCCGATGAAAGGCGGCAGCAGCGATTCATCGGCCTTCGATGCATCGCCCATCCACACGAACACGGCGCTCTCGCGCTCGACGACGGGATAGGGACGCACGCAGAGCGTTTTCGGCTTCGCGTTGCTGCCCGGCACTTCCAGGCAGGCACCCGCACCGCTGAACTTCACGCCGTGGTAGAGGCAGCGCAGGTCGTCACCCTCCACCTGCCCCATGGACAGCGGCGCCAGCCGGTGCGGACAGCGGTCCTCCAGCGCGACGAGCGTGCCATCCGCCTGCCGGTAGAACACCAGCGGCTCGTTCAGGATGCGGCACGCGGTCGGCGTTCCAGCCGGAAAGTCCTTCGCCCAGCCGGCCATGTACCAGGCGTTGCGGATATAGCGCACGTCGTAGGTCATGGCGCACCTCCCGCCGCGGCCTCGGCCGCTTCCTTGTCCATCATGGCCTGCAGCACGCGCCGGCCGAGCACGGCCGTCGTGTCACTGCGTAGCATCAGTTCCGGCGGCAGGTTTTCCACAGTGCCTACGATCTTCTCGATCTCGACCGTGGCGAACACGTCTTCCGCGATCACCGGCTTCAGGTATTCGCGCATGAACTCGACGCCGCCGGCGTCCGGCGAGCCCATGCCGAAGAAATAATTCGTCGTCGTCTTCGTCGCCGGCGTCACCGCGTGCCACACGCGACTGCTGTTCAACAGGCGCCCGGCATCCGGATGACCTTCCGCGATGCGGCTTTCGCCGATGCCCGCATGGAACCCGGGATAGAAGAAATCCATTCCCGAAAGACGATCGAGCAGGCCGTCATAGGCCCAACGCTCCT
>JBDLPS010000006.1:0-3287 GCA_039800965.1 Pseudomonadota bacterium
GGACTGGCCGGGCGTGACGGAGCGCTGGGGGTCTGTCGGTTCCAGCAGCAGGGCCCCGTCAGGTTGTGGGGACAACCGCGTCGGCTGGTCCGGCTGGCGGTAGCGGTAGCGGACCCCGATATCCAGCCGGGTCCGGGGCGCCGGGACCAGCCAGTTGGCGTCCTCGACCCGCACCCGCCGGCAGAACAGTGCCGGGTGGCTCTCGCCCTGGACGACGATCAGGGCATTTCGGGCGATATCCTTCCCGGCGACGTACCACGGGGCCTCGTCGAATCCCTTCACGCCACCGAGGTTGATCCCGCCGCGCTGGCCGAGCGTGTAGTAAGCCAGCCCTTCGTGCCCACCGAGTCGCCGGCCTTCCGGGGTCTCGATCGGGCCCGGGGCTGCATCCAGGTGCTGTTGCAGGAACTCGCGGAACGGGCGCTCGCCGATGAAGCAGATGCCGGTGCTGTCGCGCTTGGCATGGACCGGCAGCCCGGCCTCCCGCGCGATGTCCCGCACCTGGTCCTTGTGGAGCGCGCCCAGCGGCATCACGGCGCGGGCGAACTGGGCGCGGCGCACCGCGTGCAGGAAATAGCTCTGGTCCTTGCCCGGGTCGATGCCCTTGAGCAGAGCCGGCCCGTCCGCGCCTTGATCGATCCGGGCGTAATGCCCCGTTGCCAGGGCGTCGCCGCCAAGCCTCAGCGCATGCGCCAGGCAGTCGCCGAACTTGATCTCGCGGTTGCAGAGCACGTCCGGGTTCGGTGTGCGTCCTGCGCGGTACTCGGCGAGGAAATGGGCGAATACCCGCTCGCGGTACTGGGCGGAGAGGTCGACGCTGTGGAGCGGGATGCCCAGTTCCGCCGCGACGGCGCGCGCGTCCTGGAAATCCTGGGCGGCGGTGCAGTATCCGTCGTCGTCCTCCCAGTTGTGCATGTGGAGTCCCTGCACGTCGTGTCCGGCTCGACGCAGCAACAGGGCGGCGACCGCCGAGTCCACGCCGCCGGACAGCGCCACGATGATGCGGGAGGACGAGGAGGCCATGATCCTGTCAGCCGTCGGCTGCGTCCGGCAGCTTGGTCGGATCGATGAACTGCATCACCGACAGTGCGTGCCGGTGCCCCGCCAGATGGTCGTCGATGCACCGTAGCACCAGCGGGCTTCGCAGGCGGGCAGGGGCGGCGGAGAGCTCGGCGCGCGAGACCCAGTGGGTACGCAGGATGCCGCGGTCCAGTCGTCGCGAGGGATCGTGGGCCTCGACATCGCCCGCAAGGGCGAAGCGCAGGGTGGACTTGCCGTTGTCCGGATTGCGCCAGAGGTAGGTCCCTACGAGGTGAGTGGGGCGGAAGCACCATGCTGTCTCTTCCAGCGTTTCCCGGATCGCGGCCTCGACGATGGATTCGCCGTCTTCCACGTGGCCGGCGGGCTGGTTGAATACCAGCGCTGTGGCGATGCGTTCCTCGACGATGAGGAAGCGTCCGTCTCGCTCGACGATCGTGGCAACGGTGAGGTCGGGGCGCCAGGTCATGCCCCATTATAGTTCGGGTACGACGTTCAGCCGTGCAGGATCCGTGGTGCCTGTCCTGTCGCGCTGCCCATCCAGATCTCGTCGAATTCCTTCAGGTGGAGCCCGGCGACGAGGGGTTGCTGGAATCCGGCCATGCCGTCCCAGCTCGACGCACGCTTGCGGTACACCACGGAGTGGTCGTCGGCGATGAGCATGGCGCTGCCACGGTCGCGGAACTCCGGCGCGGCGACCCGGATCTCGATGCAGGTGGTCAGCCGTCGCGCCATGGCGACGAACCGGTTGCTGTTGCCCACCACGCCCAGTGGGCGATGTACGAGCACGCGGACCTTGGCGAAACTTCGCGACAGCACGAACCGCTTGACGGCTTCCAGGAAATCCGGCTGGTCGTAGACATCGGGTTCGAGATCGGCGGAGTAGATCGATAGCAACCTGCGGGCCGATGCAGCAGCGCGTAGCGCCGCGCAGCGGACGTCCTCGACCGACAGGAGCACGTCGAAGGGTTCGGTGCGTGGCGTCGAACGCAGGTGTGCCGCCGGCATCGGCGCCACGGAGGCGTCGATGAAGTCATGGAGGCTGTGCAACTGGGTCAGGGCCATGGATCGCCTGCCGTCCTGGACGGCTCCGTTCGGTAAGGGGCGATCCTAGGAAGGGGGCGGCGTGCGGCAGTGTGTCCTGCGTCACGCTTTGTCGGCAGCCCGGCGGGTGATCGCCGGAACTGCGGACTGGTTCAAGTACCGGGTCAGCCCCCGGCGCCGCGGCGCGCGAGGGCCTCTGCGACCCCCAGGTAACTGGCTGGGGTCAGGGCCGACAGCCGTTCGCGCTCCTCCGTCGGCAGCGGCAGTGTGGTGATGAAACCCGCGAGCAGTTCGCGGTCGATGGGTCGGCCCCGCGTGAAGTCCTTCAGCAGTTCGTAGCCGTTCGGCACTCCTGCGGCGCGCAGGACCGTCTGCACGGCTTCGCCGAGCACTTCCCAGGCATCGTCAAGGTCCCCGGCGATCCGTGCTTCGTTGGCGGCGATCTTTCCAAGGCCGCGCAGCGCGGCCTTCCAGGCGAGCAGGGCGTGGCCGAAGGCAACGCCGAGGTTGCGCAGCACCGTGCTGTCGGTGAGGTCTCGCTGCCAGCGCGAGACGGGAAGTTTTTCGGAAAAATGACGCAACAGCGCGTTGGCGATGCCGAGGTTGCCTTCCGCGTTCTCGAAATCGATCGGATTGATCTTGTGGGGCATCGTCGAGGAGCCGACTTCTCCGGCGACGGGTCGCTGCTTCAGATAGCCCAGCGACACATAGCCCCAGATGTCGCGGCACATGTCGATGCCGATGACGTTGATGGCGGCCACGGCGTCGCAGTATTCGCCGATCCAGTCGTGCGGTTCGATCTGGGT
This sequence comes from Pseudomonadota bacterium, assembly GCA_039800965.1. Taxonomy (GTDB): domain Bacteria; phylum Pseudomonadota; class Gammaproteobacteria; order Steroidobacterales; family Steroidobacteraceae; genus ZC4RG30. Next base: position 2,889 of record JBDLPS010000006.1, read on the forward strand.
GGTGTAGGGATTCCAGGACAATCCGAGCACGTTGACGAAAGATTCGGAGATCGCGGTCCAGTCCACGCCGGGGACCGCGGCACAGTGCGCATTGAGGTTGCCCGTGGCGCCGTTGAACTTCCCGAGTATCTCGACGGCAGCCAGGCGCGCCCTTGCCCGCTCCAGGCGGGCGACAATGTTGGTGAATTCCTTGCCCAGCGTCGTCGGCGTCGCAGTCTGGCCATGCGTGCGCGAAAGCATGGGCAGTGCGGCATAACGCGTCGCCGCGCCACGCAGTGACTCGATCAGCGCGTCGACGGCGGGCAGTATCACGTCCTTGCGCGCCGCCTGCAGCATGCGGGCGTAGCTCGTATTGTTGATGTCCTCGGAGGTGCAGCCAAAGTGCACCAGTTCGAGATG
>JBDLPS010000007.1:0-10725 GCA_039800965.1 Pseudomonadota bacterium
ACGAGGTTCGGCATGAGCGCGTCCTTCAGCAGGACGGTCATGGCGCCGTCGGCGCAGAGTTCCTTCGCGCGGATGGGCTTCTTGTCGCGCGTGCGGGCGACGATGATGTTACCCAGGCGGCGCGACAGGTCGTCGAGATCCGTCGCCAGACAGAAGATCGCCATGACTTCCGAGGCAACGACAATGTCGAAGCCGTCTTCACGCGGGTAGCCGTTGCCCGGGCCGCCCAGCGAGTTCGTGATCTGGCGCAGGGCGCGGTCGTTCATGTCGACGACGCGCTTCCAGGACACGCGGCGGACGTCGATGCCCAGCTCGTTGCCCCAGTAGATGTGGTTGTCGACCATCGCGGCCAGGAGGTTGTTCGCCGCGGCGATCGCGTGGAAGTCACCCGTGAAGTGCAGGTTGATGTCTTCCATCGGGACGATCTGCGCGTAACCGCCGCCGGCCGCGCCGCCCTTCACGCCGAAGCAGGGGCCCAGGGAAGGCTCGCGCAGGCAGATGATGGCCTTCTTGCCGATCGCGTTGAGGCCGTCGCCCAGGCCGACTGTCGTCGTCGTCTTGCCCTCACCGGCCGGCGTCGGGTTGATCGCCGTGACCAGGATCAGCTTTCCCGGCTTGCGCTTGCCGATCTCCTTGACCGCTTCCAGCGACAGCTTGGCCTTGTACGGGCCGTACTGCAGGAGCTGTTCGCGCGAGATTCCGATCTTCGCGGCGACTTCCTCGATCGGCCGCATCTTGGCCTGGCGGGCAATTTCGATATCACTCAAAGGCATGGGATGACCCTGGTTCGGTGGGAAATAAAAGGGCGGCAATGATGGCTGAAGGCCTCATTTCGCGCCAGTAGCCGGAAATATGAACTCCACAACATGTTGCGTAACCGCCACTTCACGCCCGATGCGCCGGTTCCAGCCCTGGACGGGGCCAGCGCAGCTTGTACAGCTTGCCGGTGCTGGAGGCCGTCACCCAGACGTCCCGCAGGTCCGCCCCGCCGAAGCAGAGGTTCGTGGTGACCGGATCCGGCAGGGGGATGTGGGCGTAGCGGCCGTCCGGCTGGAAGGTCGTGATGCCGGCGTTGAACAACGTGGCGACGCTGATGCTGCCGTCGGCCTCGACCTTGAGGCTGTCGAGCCACTGGTAGCCGGGCAGCGTCGCGATGACGCGCCCCTGGGGCGTCGGGTCGTTCGGCACCTCGACCGTGGCCATGACGCCCGGCGCCTTGAGGTCGAAGGCGTACAGGCGGCCGAGCATGCAGTCGGCCATGTAGACGACCTTGCCGTCGGGCGAGAGGCCGACGCCGTTGGGCGAAATCTGCGCGCTGCGCCAGCGGATGATCTTCGAGCCGTCCGCCTTGGCGTAGTACAGGCCGCCCAGCCTGCGGACTTCGTTATCCGTCTGGCCGTAACAGGTGAACCAGAAGCCGCCGTGGCCATCCATCACGAGGTCGTTCGGGCCGTTCAGCAGCTTCCCGTCGCAACGGTCGTAAAGCGTGGTGACCTTGCCGGTCTTGAGGTCCACGCGCTGGATCGAGCCGCCGTTGTACACGGCCGGCGGCGGGCCCGGCATGTTCGTGACGCCGGGCGTCCAGCCCCAGGCACCGCCGTTGTTGGTGACGTAGACGGCGCCGTCGGGGCCGATCGCGGCCCCGTTCGGGCCGCCACCCAGCTCGGCGATCACGCTGCGCTTGCCGTCGCGGGCGATGCGGGTGAGCGTCTTCGCGCGCATCTCCACCAGCACGATCGAGCCGTCCGCCATCGCGATCGGTCCTTCCGGGAACAGCAGGCCCTCGGCGACCTGCGTCAGCGCCGGCATGCCCGGTTTCGGCGGAACCGCCGCCTTTGCCGCCCCCTGCTCCGCGGCGCCCAGATTTCCCGCGCCTGCAGCCGTTGCCGTGGCGAGCGCAGCCCTGAGCAGCATGCGCCGCCCGATGTCGTGTTCGGTCATGGATCCCCCGTTTCTTGTGCCGCCAAAATACGCCGGCGCGGCGCGGAAGGCGACCCGCGGGGTATCATCCCCGCCAGCAGTCATTTCAGGGACGCCCATGGGCCGCATATTCGAAGTTCGCAAGCACACGATGTTCGCGCGGTGGAACCGCATGGCGAAGCAGTTCGCCAAGATCGGCAAGGACATCACCATTGCGGTCAAGGCCGGCGGCAGCGACCCGTCGAGCAACCCGGCACTGCGCCGCGTGATCCAGAACGCCCGCTCGGTGAACATGCCGAAGGACAAGGTCGAGGCGGCCATCAAGCGTGCCTCGGGTCGCGACGCGACGAACTACACCGAGATCATCTACGAAGGCTATGCGCCGCACGGCGTGGCCGTGCTGGTCGAGGCGGCGACGGACAACCCGACGCGCACCGTGGCCGGCGTGCGCAATGTCTTCTCGAAGCACGGCGGCAACCTCGCGGCGAACGGCAGCGTCAGCTTCCTGTTCCGCAAGATGGGCGTGTTCCGCCTGAACCCGGAAGGCATCGACCACGATGACCTCGAGCTCTACCTGATGGACCACGGCCTCGACGAGATGGGAGACTCGACCGGCGAAAACGGCGAGGCGCAGATCGTCGTGCGCTGCGCCTTCGAGGACTTCGGCAACCTGCAGAAGGCGCTGGAAGCCCGCGGCATCAACCCGATCTCGGCCGAGCACGAGTACATCCCGACCACGCCGACCGAACTGGGTGAGGAGCAGGCGAAGGAAGTCATGGAACTGCTCGACAAGATGGAGCAGGACGATGATGTGCAGAAGGTGTACCACACCCTCGCCTGACCGCCATCAGCGGCCCATCCAGGCTCAACGGGCCTGGGTGTAGGCCAGCTCGAGGAACAGCGTCCGCCCGCGGCCCGGGAAATACCGGTAAGTACCAAAGGCGTAATCCGCCCGGTCCGCGTAGGCCTTGTCCATGACGTTGTCGAGGCGCGCCGCGAGCTTCCAGGCCGGCGACACACGCCAGCTGCCGCGGAGATCGACCACGTCGTGACCGGCATACAGGTGGGCATTGACGGCATCCGTCCAATAGCGACCAACGTGCTGCCACTGCAGTTCGAACGACGCTTTTTCCATGGGTCGCCAGGCCACGCGCGCATTGCGCAGCCTGCGCGGCGCGGTATCGACGTCCCTCCCCGCCACGACCGTTTCGCCGCCATCGATGCTGCGACTGAAGTCATAAGCGTGCTTCGCCGCCGTGCCCGCAACGGAGATCGTCAGCGTGGGCGTCGCCGACCAGTCCAGCTCGTACTCGACGCCCCGGTGCCTGGTGCGCCCGTTGCCGACGTTGAAGCCGGTCGAATCGCGGAAGATCACGTTGTCCTTCTGCATCGTGAAACCGGCGATTGCGTAACGCAACCGGCCCGCGGTGCCACGCCACCCGAGCTCCAGGCTGTCGATGCGCTCGGCGCCCAGCGTCGCGATGTTCTGCTGCTTCTGGAGACGGTAAAGCTCGCTGGTGTCCGGCGCGCGGTAGCCACGGGCGGCATTGCCGTAGATCAACTGCGAATCCGCGAAGGCATAAGCCAGCGATGCCTTCGGTGTGAAGTTGGCGAAACCATCCTTGCGATCGGCGGGGCGCATGTACAGGCATCCCGCCGCACCACAGGTCGTGCCGTCGTCGCGCGTGTTGCCGGCGATCAAATGGTTGTCGTAGGTATACGCAACCCATTCGCCACGCGCGCCCAGCGTCAGCTTGAACGGGCCCAGAGGTTGTTCGAGGTGGCCATACACCGCGCGCGTCAGCGTATTGACCGTGTAGTCGTAGTGGTACCCCTTGGGGCGGATCGCGTTGGCGGCGGCACTGCCATCGGTCGCCACCTTGGGCTGGTACTCGACCAGCGTATCGCGACCCACTTCGACGTCCGTGCCTGCAACGACATGGCGACCGCCCGAACCGTGGCGATCCCAGGTCAGCATGAAGCCGCCTGAATCCTGGCCGTTGTCCTCCATCGGCTTGCCAATGAGGAAATGCTGGAGGAAGTCCATGCGCGAACTGCGCAGGAAAGGCCTGATGTCGACGGTGGTGTCGTCGGACATCGGCAGTTCGACATGGCCCAGCAGACGCACCGAATGGGCGTTGCGGTAGGCCTCGGGATTGGCGTTGCTGCGCGCGGCGGCGGGATTGCGGTAAGCCTCGAAACCGGTGATGAAACCCGCCGTCTGCTGCGCGAGGTTGCTGGCAGACAGGGTCACGGATGCCGTGCCGGCCTCGAAACGATGTTCCATCGAGCCAACCAGCTTCTGCTGCTTCGTCGTCGCATGGTCGCGCCAGCCACCATCGTACTCGCCCAGCATGCTGAGCCCGAAGTCGGTGCTGTCACCCAAGGCACGGGTCGCGAGGCGGGCCCGGAAGTAGTCGGAAGGCCCCTGCTCGACGCGCAGGCCCAGCAACGGCAGTTCACGTGGCGTCGGCTGGATCACGTTGACCGAACCATGCATCGCGGAAGAACCATACAGGGCGCTCGCGGGGCCGCGACCGATCTCGATGGTGCGGGCCTGCTCGGTGTCGACTTCGAACAGCTCGTTCACGTTGCAGAACCCGACCGGGCGGACGGGAATGCTGTTTTCGAGGAAGAGGAAGGATCCGCAGGAACCAGGACCCGTCAGCACCGGCGAACGGATCGCGGTCAGGCTCTCCTGGCCGCTGTTGCGCTGGAACATGACGCCCGCGCTGCGATTCATGATCCCGGCGTGATGGGTGGCAGCGACATCCTCGATGTCCGCGCTGCCGATCTGCGAAAGGCTGCCGGCGTAATTGCGCAAGGGCTCGGCCCGGCGTGTCGCCGTGATGACCATTTCCTCGAGACCGTTGTCCGCCAGCGCCGGCCCAGCCAGCAAGGCACCCACCACAGCACCCACCGTCAGTCGCATCGTGTTTCCTTCGTCCGCGGGCCGCCAACCATACGCCATCCCGGGGTGCCCGGCACCCCCGCGCCGCCGCACGCGGCCGTACTACAATGGGACATGGCAAACACCCCTTCGTTCCCGGGCACGGCGCTCCGCGCCCCGTTCAATTTCCGTGCGTGGATCGACGCGCACCGGGACCAGCTAAAGCCCCCCGTCGCCAACCGGCAAGTGTTCCGCGACAGCGAATTCATCATCATGGTGGTGGGTGGCCCGAACTCGCGCACCGACTTCCACGTCGATCCGGGCGAGGAGTTCTTCTACCAGCTGGAAGGGGACATGACGCTGCGTGTCGTGCAGGAGGGCCGTCTCGTGGACATCCCCATCCGCGAAGGCGAGATTTTCCTGCTGCCGCCGAACGTGCCGCACTCTCCGCAGCGCGTCGCGGACACCATCGGACTGGTCATCGAGCGCGTGCGCAGACCCGGGGAACTCGACGGCTTGCAGTGGTATTGCGAGGGCTGCCATGGCCTGCTGTACGAGGACCACTTCCATCTGTCCGACATCGAGACGCAACTGCAACCCGTTTTCAGCAAGTTCTTCGGCAGTGTCGAGCTGCGGACCTGCAAGCACTGCGGCGAAGTGGCGCGCGTACCGGGAGCGCCCCGGAAGTGACTGCATCGGTGCCGCAGGTGGACTTCGCGGGGGCCATCAGCCTCGCGATACCGCTGCAGGTCGACGGTCCGCAGCCACGGCACTTCGGCGCACCTCCCGCCACGTCCCGCCCCTACGTCGCGGGCAGTTTCAACGGTGAGGTGACACGAGGCGCGAGCTGCAACTGCCGCAGCATCACCCTCGTCCCACACTGCAATGGCACGCACACCGAGGGCGTCGCGCACCTCACGACCGGCGGCAGGCCGTTGCACGAGTACGTTCCAACGGCACCGTTGCCGGCACTTGTCCTGACGCTGGAACCTTCGGCAGCCGCGACCTCGGGCGAGGACAGCCTGCCTGCGCCGCGGTTCGGCGACCGGCTGCTGACCCGCGATGCACTCCTTGCCGCGTGGCCCGCGCAGCTGGCCCTGGTGCCGCTCGCCCTGGTGCTGCGGACACTGCCCAACGAAGTCCGCAAGCAGCACGCCGACCACAGCGATGCCAACCCGCCGTATCTCTCGCGTCAGCTCGCCGAGGAACTGGTGACCCGCGGCATCGAGCACCTGGTGCTCGACCTGCCTTCCGCGGACCGTGGCGACGATGGCGGCCAGCTCACGGCGCACCGCCTGTTCTTCGGCCTGCCTTCGGGCAGCACGAGGATCGACGATGCGACACGCGGGCACTGCACGATCACCGAGTTCGCCTTCGTCCCCGACGAAGTGCCCGACGGCCCCTGCGCCGTGCAACTTCAACTCGCCGCCTGGTCGGGCGATGCAGTGCCCTCGCGGCCGCTGTACCTCCCGCTGGTGAACCCATGACGACCGACCTGCTCGCCGCGGCGCGCGCGCTCGATGCCGCCGATCGCCTCGCTCCGTTCCGCGACCGATTCCTGCTGCCTGTCGACGCGCAAGGCGCGCCGCAGGTCTACCTGTGCGGCCACTCCCTCGGCCTCCAGCCGAAAGATGCACGGCGCTACATCGACGAAGTCCTCGACGACTGGGCAAGGCGCGGCGTCGAGGGACACCATGATGGTCGCCGCCCCTGGATCCCCTATGCAGAGGCGCTGCAGGAAGGATTCGCGAGACTGGCCGGCGCACGACCGATCGAGGTCGTCGGCATGAACTCGCTCACCGTCAACCTTCACCTGTTGATGGCGAGCTTCTACCGCCCACAGGGCCGACGCGTGGCGATCGTCGTCGAGGAAGGCGCTTTTTCATCCGATCGGCATGCCGTCGCATCGCAACTCGAGTGGCACGGTCTCGACCCGGCCACGGCATTGATCGAAGTGGCGCCGTTGCCCGGCGAGGATCTCGTCGACGAGGCGCAACTGGAGACACTGCTGGCGGAACGTGGCTCCGAAGTCGCGCTGGTCCTGTGGCCCGGCGTCCAGTACCGCACCGGACAGGCCTTCGACCTGGGACGAATCGCCGAATCCGCCCGGCGCGCCGGTGCCGCCTGCGGATTCGACCTGGCGCACGGCATGGGCAACACGCCCCTCGCCCTGCACGACAGCGGAGTCGATTTCGCGGTGTGGTGCGGCTACAAGTACCTCAACGGCGGCCCCGGCGCACTGGCAGGCGCGTTCGTCCATGATCGCCATGCCGGAACGCGACTGCCGCGACTGGCCGGCTGGTGGGGTCACGATCCGGCTTCACGGTTCCGCATGGAGCCTGGCTTCATCGCAGCGCCGGGGGCAGCCGGCTGGCAATTGAGCAACCCACCCATCCTGTCGACCGCGCCGCTGCTTGCTTCGCTCGAACTGTTCGATGCCGCGGGCGGCACAGCGCTGCAGGCCAAAGCACGGGAAATGACCTCATTCCTGGAAAGCGCGCTGCGTGCACGCCTGGAGAGGGCGATCGCGATCGTCACGCCGGCGCGACCCGAAGCCCGCGGCTGCCAGCTGTCACTGCGGGTGCGGGACGGAAGGGAAACCGGCCTCCGGGTACACCATGAGCTTGCCGCGCAGGGCATCCTCACCGACTGGCGCGAACCGGACATCATCCGCGCCGCGCCGGTGCCGCTCTACAACCGCTTCGAAGATGCGGCACGCCTCGTGCTCGCGCTCGAGCGGACCCTGACCACCGCATGAGCGCCACCGGCATCCTCGGGGGCGGCCCCGCCGGACTCTTGATGGCCATCCTGCTGGCGCGGCGCGGGGAACGCGTGCGGGTCTATGAACGACGACCGGATCCGCGCGGCGCGCCCGCCGAAGCCGGGCGCTCCATCAACCTGGCACTTGCCGCCCGCGGAGTGCGCGCATTGGCCGAGGCGGGGGTGATGCCAGACCTGTCGCCGCTGCTGGTACCGATGCGGGGACGGATGCTGCATGACATCGCGGGACGAACGCAGTTCATCGCCTATGGCCAGGACCCCCGCGAATCCATCTATTCCATCTCCCGCGCGGACCTCACGCGCCGCCTCGTGGAGGCCGCGGTGCGGCTGCCCGGCATCTCGCTCCAGTTCGGGCAACGCTGCATCGGCCTGGACGCCGCCGGAGAACCGGTGCTGCGTGACGAACCCAGTGGCCGGGACTACGCACCACACGCCGCCCGGTGGATCGGCGCCGACGGCGCAGCCTCGGCGTTGCGAAACGGGCTGCGCGAAGAAGGGCAACTCGACTTCCGCGAGGAGCCTCTGGGGCACGATTACAAGGAGCTCACCCTGCCGGCGTTCGAAGGTGGCCCGCAACTGGAGCTTGAAGCGCTGCACATCTGGCCCCGCGGCGACTTCATGCTCATCGCCCTGCCGAACGCGGACCGGAGCTTCACCCTGACCCTGTTCATGCGCCCTGACGGCCAGGATGGATTCGCCGCGCTGGCCGATGGCGACAGGCTCCGGGGTTTCTTCGACCGCATGTTCCCTGATGTGTCCAGGCTGTTGCCGGACCTCGAGGCTCAGTTCCTCGCCCACCCGCAATCCAGGCTTGGCACGGTGTACTGCGACCCGTGGCACTTCGGCGAACGCATGCTCCTCATCGGCGATGCAGCCCATGCGATCGTGCCATTCCACGGCCAGGGCATGAACTGCGCCTTCGAGGACTGCCGCGTGCTGGACACCATGCTGGCCGCGGATCCTCACGGCGACGCCTTCGAACGCTTCAGCCGGGAGCGCAAGGCGGATGCCGACGCGATCGCGCGGATGGCCCTCGAGAATTACGCCGAGATGCGCGGCGGGGTTCTCGACCCACGCTTCCAGCTGCAGAAGGCCTTGTCGATGGAACTGGAGCGACGCCACCCGGGTGGCTTCATCCCCCGCTATTCGATGGTGATGTTCCACGACAGGATCCGATACAGCACGGCGCTTTCGCGCGGCCTGCTGCAACAACGGATCCTCGATTCACTCACCGAACCGCGCGGATCCGGCGCGCTGCCTTCGCTGGACGACATCGACTGGGAGACCGCGGCGAAGCTCGTCAGGGCACTGCCGCCGCTGGACGGCTGAGCCAGCCATCGACCCGGAACCGTCAGGCGTGGCGACGATCCAGGACGAGGAACGTCATGTCGCAGGCGTTGCGCTCGTCCGCCAGGCGCCTGGGGCTGCGCGACACCTCCATCCACTCGGATTCCGGCAGTCGCGGGAAATGCGCATCGCCGCCCTCCACGACCATGTGCAGGCGCGTGAGGTGCACGCGATCCGTGCGCGGCAGCGCCAGCTCATAGATCGTTGCTCCGCCGATGATCATGAGCTCCGGCACGTCACCCGCCGCGGCGATGGCGTCATCGAGCGACCCGACGGATTCCACGCCCGGCGCCTGGAACACAGCGCCGCGGGAAAGCACGAAATTGCGCCGGCCGGGCAGCGGACGACCGATCGCCTCGAAGGTCTTGCGCCCCATCAGCACCGGATGGCCGAGGGTGATCTCCTTGAAGTGCTTGAGGTCGGCAGGCAGGTGCCAGGGCATGCCGTTGTCGCGACCGATCACGTCGTTCTCGGTCGCGGCCACCACTGCGGTAAGTCGCATCGGCATGGCCGCGGCTAGATCTCGACCTGCGTGACCAGCGCAATCACGCGCCGTTCCGGCATGCGGAAGAATTCGGACGCCTGCGTACTGCGACCCTGAAGCCAGGCGAAGATACGCTGCTTCAGGCCGACGTAACCGACGCGGGTCCTCGGCAACACACGGTGCCAGCCCACGAAGAACGAACAATCGTCGACGAAAAGCTTCAGCCCGCGGCCACGTGCCTGCTTGAGCGCCTCGCTGACATCGGGCGTCTCCATGTAACCGAACCGCGCGCGCAACACGGTCACGTCGGGGGTCAGGTGCTCGATCTTCACCCGGTCGGCAGGATCCTGCCGCGGCGTCCTGGCGATCTCGAGGTTCAGGATCACCACGTTTTCGTGGACGATGTGGTTGTGTTCGAGGTTGCGCATGAGCGCAGTGGGGACATACTTCGCCGAGCTCGCCAGGAAGACCGCCGTGCCGGGGACGCGGGCGACGCCGTGCAATATCTCGCCGATCCTTTCTATCGGGATGGCCTCGGCCGTCAGCGCCTTGCGCAACTGCTGGCGCCCACTGCGCCAGATCATGAAGACCGCGAAGAGGATCGACGACAGCAGCATCGGCACCCATGCTCCTTCCGCGATCTTGGCGAAATTGCCGACCAGGAAGGAGCAGTCGATCACAGCCAGCGGCAGGAAGGTCAACACCACGCGCCAGCGCGGCCATTTCCAGGCTGTTGCGGCAAGGATGCAGCCCAGCGTCGTGGTGATGGCCATCGTGCCGGCCACCGCCGCGCCATAGGCACCCGCCAGGGCTGCGGACGACCCGAAGGAAACGACGAACACCATCACGGCGATCATGATCAGCGTATTGATGATCGGTACGTAGATCTGGCCCTCTTCATGCTCCGAGGTCTGAAGGACCCGGACACGCGGCAGGAAATCGAGCTGGACGGCCTGTCGCGTCATCGAGAACGCGCTGGTTATCGTCGCCTGGGATGCGATGACCGTCGCCGCCGTTGCCAGGATAACGACCGCCGGCAGCACCGGTTCGGGAACAAGGGCGTACAGCAACTGGCCCGGCTTGCCCGGATGCGCAAGCTGGTACGCACCCTGGCCGAAATAATTGAGCAGGAGGCACGGCCACACCATGCCGAACCAGGCGACCCGGACCGGGCCTTTGCCGAAATGCCCCATGTCGGCATAGAGCGCCTCGCCGCCTGTCAGCGTCAGGAAGACGCTGCCGATGACCGCGACGGATATCGCGGGGCTGACACCCAGCATCCGCACGGCATGGACCGGGTTCA
>JBDLPS010000008.1:0-11408 GCA_039800965.1 Pseudomonadota bacterium
CACCACGCCGCCGGACCTGAAGTTCTTCAACATGTGCGAAGTCACGATCGCCGGCAAGGCCGTCACGGCGCTGCGCCATGGCATGGCCGGCCAGCCGGGCTTCGAGCTCTTCGGACCCTCGGAAGACGGCCAGGTCATCCTCGACGCGATCGTCGCGGCGGGCAAGGAATTCGGCCTGCGCCTGGTCGGTTCGCGCGCCTATTCGTCGAACACGCTTGAGTCGGGCTGGATCCCGGGCCAGATGGCCGCGATCTACTCGGGCGACGAGCGCATGAAGAAGTACCGCGAGTGGCTGCCGGCCAACGGCTTCGAAGGCAACGCCTCGCTGGGCGGTTCGTACGTGTCGGACAAGATCGACGACCACTACACGACGCCGCACGACCTCGGCTACGGCTTCATGATCAAGTTCGACCACGAATTCATCGGCCGCGAAGCGCTCGAGAAAATCGCGAACAACAAGCACCGCATCAAGGTCACGCTCGAGCTGAACGACGAGGACGTGGCCAAGGCCATCGCCTCGCAGTACGGCAAGGAGAACGAGCGCGCGAAGTACTTCGACTTCCCGTCGGCCGTGTACTCGATGTACCCGCAGGACGCCGTGCTGTCGAAGGACGGCAAGAAGCAGGTCGGCGTGTCGACCTGGGTCGGCTACTCGTCGAACGAGCGCAAGGAACTGACGCTGGCCTACCTCGAGCCGGAATCGGCCGTGCCGGGCACGGAAGTGATCTTCGTCTGGGGCGAAGCCCCGAACACGAAGAAGCCGACCGTGGAGCCGCACAAGCAGGTGCAGATCCGCGCGATCGTCTGCCCGGTGCCGTACGTGGCGTCGGTGCGTTCGGTCTACGCGGAAGGCAGCTGGCGCGAGAAGGGCAAGGCGGAATAATCCACCTTGGCCTCGGGCTGCCGTGTGAACGGCAGCTCTTGCGCTTCACGAGAAGGCCCCGAAAGGGGCCTTTTTCGTTACAGCAGGAATTCGCCCTGTCGTGGCCTGCCGGTCTTCAGGTCCATCGCGGCAAGGATCTGCGGGATGCGATCCCGCAGCTCGAAGAATCCGCGCGTGGCATGCGGCCACAGCAAGGCATCGTGGCTGCGGCGCAGCGGCTGCAACCGGAGGCCGCGCATGGCGAGCCAGTGCGCCGCATCGGCCAGGCAGGCCTCGACCGGACCCATCGGTGCCTGAGGCGTGAGTATGACCTGCGCCCCGATGCGCTCGGCCCATTCGGCAATCGAATCACCCTCGAGTCCGCGAAGGCGCTCGGCGGCGTGGCCGAAATGTGCCCCCGCCCTTTCAAGCCCATCCTCCAGCGCCGCATCGGTGAAGTCCTGCACCTTGGGCGATACGCCGCAGGGTGAGCGAGACGCCACACCGGCGGCACCGGCGATGCCGACGAGTTGACGAGGATCGATGGGGAGGCTTTCCGGATGGAGGTCCTCCTCGGTGAGCAGCAGCGCGAACCGTCCGGATGGCGGCGCGGTGGGAACCGACGGTACAGCGGTCAGGGCATGGGTTGCGTTCTCGACCAAGGGCTCCGCGTCAATGACCAGTCCCTGCGGCGCGAACCGCCCAGCTGAGCAGGCGGCGATGGCCTCCGGCCTGGCCAGATAATGCTTGCCCCGCGTATGCAGTCCTGCAACCCAGCGCCAGGACAAGGTATTGGCGGCGGCATCACCGTCGATGAAATGCCGGAGCGTGAAGTCCGCTCCGAGCTGCCACGGCAGGCGCAGCGTGAAAATCCAGATCGACGCAAAGCACATGCGTGCATGGTTGTGAAGGTATCCGGTGTCGCGCAATTCGGAGACCCAGGCATCGAAGCAGTCGATGCCGGTGACGCCCTGCGTCGCGACCGCGTGCTCGTCGGCCAGCCTGCCAGCGCGACGCAGGCCACCCTGCAACATCGAGACCATACGTACATAGTCCGTCCAGACTGACGGGTGCGCCTCGAGGTAGCCCTTGAAATAGCCTCGCCAGAACAGCTCCTCGATGAACTTCGAGGCCTCGTTTCGGGTGTGTTCCCGCAGGACAGCTTCAAGCACCTCGGTTTCGGTGACGAGCCTGTGCCTGAGCCATGGCGAGAGGCCCGACACCGCCTGCCGCGAACCCGCGGCACCATACTGGTTGCGACCTTTCGCGTAGGCACGTCCCGCCTGGGGAAGGAAGGCCGCGAGCCGCTCGAGGCCGGCGGCACGCGTCGGCACCGGCAATTGGGATTCAACGTCCGAGGACATAGGCCAAGAATAACGCCCCCCCTCGCCCCGCGAGCCGGATCAGGACTAGACTCGCAGCAGGTATGGGCGGCCCATCCCGGGCCGAAAAGGATCCAAAATGACCAAGAAATCCCTGTTCGCGCTGACCGCCGTCGCAGCCGCCGTCGCGGCATCGCTGCCCGCCGCCCGGGCGGCGGACGAAGGTCTCGCGGAGGTCGTCGTCACCGCCACCAAGCGCGAGCAGACACTGCAGGACGTACCGGTCGCCGTGACGGTCACGACCGCGGATACGCTGCAGAAGGCGGAGATCCACGACATCCTCGACCTGCAGACCATCGTCCCCTCGCTGCGCGTCACGCAGTTGCAGACTTCGACGCAGACCAACTTCCTGATCCGCGGCTTCGGCAACGGCGCCAACAACCCGGGCATCGAATCCTCGGTCGGCGTGTTCATCGACGGCGTCTACCGCTCGCGCTCCGCGTCCCAGATCGGCGACCTGGTCAATGTCGAGCGGGTCGAGGTGCTGCGCGGTCCGCAGAGCACGCTGTTCGGGCAGAACGCCTCGGCGGGCGTGATCAGCGTCACGACGAAGAAGCCATCCTTCACGCCGACCGGCAGCATCGAGATCGGCGCGGGCGAGTACGACTGGAAGAGCGTCAAGGGCTATTACTCCGGCCCGCTGAGCGAGGGCGTCGCCTTCAGCGTGACCGCCGGGGCGAATTCGCGCGATGGGTACTTCACCAACCTCGCCAACGGCAGCCACATCAACGACCGCAACCGCGTTGACCTCGGCGCCCAGTTGCTGCTGAACGCGACGGACAACCTTTCCGTGCGCCTGATCGGCGACTTCGAACGCATCGACGAGAAGTGCTGCGGCGTCGTGAACCTGCTGAACGGCCCGACCGGCGCCGTCATCAAGGGCATCGGCGGCAACCTCTATACGGGCCCCTACGCGGACCGCAAGGCCTACCTGAACGGCGATCCCACCAACCTGGTGCGCAATTCCGGCCTCTCGATGCACGTCGACTGGAAGCTCGGCGCCACGAAGATCACGTCGATCACCGCCCTGCGCACCCAGCAGGCGACGTTCAATTACGACTCGGACTTCACCAGCGCCGACCTCGTACCGACGAACGTCAACGACCAGAACATCCATACTTTCACGCAGGAGCTGCGCGCCAGCTTCGACAACGGTGGCCCGGTCACCGGCCTGCTTGGCGGCTATTACTTCAACGAAAGCGTGGGCTACGACAACCACATCGCCTACGGCAGCCACATGCGCACCTATGCTTCGGCACTGGTGGGTGGTGCCAACGGCGTTGCGGCCGGCGCAGCGGTGCTGGGTGGGCTGGAAACCTCGCTCGGCATCCCCGCCAACACTTTCTTCAAGTCGGGAACCGGACTGACGACGAATGCGGACCAGGACAACGAGGCCTACACGCTGTTCGGCCAGATGGATTGGAAGATCGCGCCCAAGCTCACGCTGACGGGTGGCCTTGCCTACACCAAGAGCGACAAAAACGTGTCGCTCGCCTCGTCCGGCACGGACACCTTCGCCGGGCTGAATTTCGTGCAGATCGGCTTCGCAAGCGCCTTCCAGACGATCACCGGCCTGCCGGCGACGCCGGCCAACATCGGCGCGGTACTCGCGAACCCGGCCACGGCACCGTACGCGGCGCTGGCAGACCGCATCTCCGTCACGCCTTGCCCGGCCCCTGCCGGGCTGCCGGCCTGCAACACGGCGCTGGCCCTGTATCCGCTGCAGTTCCTGACGCCAGTCGTGCCCTACAGCGGCGGCAAGTCGAACGACAGCAAGGCCACCTACACCGTGCGCCTGGCCTACGACCTGCTCGACAACGTGAAGGTCTACGGCGGCGTCTCGACGGGCTTCAAGGCCACGTCCTGGAACCTGTCGCGTGACAGCAAGCCCTTCCCGCCCGCCACCGGGGACAAGTCCCCGCTCGGCGGCTACGCAAACCCGTACTACGGCCGCTACGGCAGCCGCTACGCCGGTCCGGAAGAATCGACCGTCTACGAACTGGGCCTGAAGGGCAAGTGGGCGACGGCTGCGCTGAACGTCGCGCTGTTCGATCAGGAGATCAAGGGCTTCCAGTCGAACATCTTCACCGGCACGGGCTTCACGCTCGCCAATGCCGGCAAGCAGTCGACGAAGGGCGCCGAGGTCGAACTGCTCTGGTCACCGCTGAAGGCCTGGGAATTCTCCGTGGCCGGTACCTTCATGGACCCGAAGTACGACAGCTACAAGGGTGCCGAAGGCCCGAACGGCCCGACGGACCTGTCGGGCACGAAGCCGGCGGGCATCTCCTCGACCAGCCTGTCGACGGCCGTCACCTACAAGTGGGAATCGGGCGACTGGAAGGGTTTCGTCCGCGCGGATTACCAGTACGAGAGCAAGGTGCAGGTGGTCGAGAACGTGCCCTCGCAGTACGCGTCGCGCGAAGTGAACCAGCTCAACGCGTCCATCGGTGCGAACCGCTGGGGCTGGGACTTCATGCTCTGGGGCCGCAACCTGACGGACGAGGCCTACCTGTTGAGCGCCTTCCCCTCGGTCGCGCAGTCCGGCAGCCTTTCCGGCTACGTGAGCGCCCCGCGCATGTGGGGCATCACGCTGCGCAAGACGTTCTGACCCGGACGCAAGCGCGACAGGACCGGAAGCCTCGCGGCTTCCGGTCCTAGGCCAGGATGGCCGGGCTACCCGCTTCGACGGTGTAGCGCTTCAGGAGATGACGTCCGCTTTGCGGATCTTTCACTTCATCGATCGCCATCAGTTCAACGCTCAGGGCCTGTGCGCTCAGTGCGCACTTCAGATATCCCCGGGTCTCTCCAGCCGCATAACGCAGGTTGGCATTGTCACGAAGCCACTGTTGCATCAGCCGCTGCGGGCGACTGTTGGACGTCAGCGAAGTCGCCACGAATTCCGGGGCGATCGCGGCGGATGAAGGGTCTTCTGCATCCTGCGTCACCTGCCCCACGACGAAGGCATGCACGTCGCCGGTAAGGACCACCGGATTGCGCGCGCGCGATGCTTCCAGTGAAGCGACCAGCCGGTCGCGTGCGGCACGATAGGTTCCCCAGTTGTCGTTGCTGTAACGTCGCGCGGACCCGGGCTGCTCGTCGACCGTCGAAACCATCGTGCCCTGCACGAGGATATTCCAGTCCGTGGACGAAGCCGCGAGGTTCCGGTCGAGCCAACGCTCCTGCGCCAACCCCAGCATCGTCCGATCGCTTGCGTACATCGCCTCGCAGTTCAGCAGCGCGGGCGGTTCTTCAGCGGGATAATCCTTCATGCAGGCCTTGGGCGAGCGGTACTGCCGCTGGTCCAGTACGTGGAAATTCGCCAAGGAGCCCCATTGCCGACGTGCATGAAGACCGACCGCCGTGCCGCGCGGCGCCGCTGACGGGGGCAGTGGCAGGTTCTCGAAATAGGCGCGATAGGCAGCGGTGCGGCGTGCGATGAACGCGGCCGGATCTTCCTCGTCGTCGTTCGAGTTCACGCCGGCATAATCGTTTTCCACTTCGTGGTCGTCCCAGGTCAGGAGCCAGGGTGCGATGGCATGCGCCGCCTGCAACTGCGGATCCCCGTGGTACAGCGCATAGCGCGCACGGTAATCGGACAACGTGCGGATTTCGGGGGAATTGTGGCGCCGGATGGCGCGCTCGTTGACGCCGTACTCGTAGATGTAATCGCCAAGGTGCAGGACGAGATCCGGTGCGTCGCCGACGATATGACCATAGCCGGCATAATGGCCGTGCTCGTAGTTCTGGCAACAGACGACCGCGAAATCCAGCTTGCCGGCAACAGCCGCAGCCGCTGGGAGGGTGCGCGTGCGCCCGATCGGGCTCTGGTGGCCTGCAGCCGTGAAGCGGTACCAGTAATCACGCGCGGGCTGCAGGCCCCGCGCTTCCACATGCACGCTGTGGGACCACGCGGCAGCGGCACGCACGCTGCCGCGCGCGACGACCTTCGCCATGCGTTCGTCCAGTGCGATTTCCCAGCCCACCGTGAAATCGCGGGGCGGCATTCCCGCATCCGGGTCGAGGGGGCGCGGCGCAAGGCGTGTCCACAACACCACGGACCCGGCCGTAGGGAACCCCGACGCGAGGCCGAGTCGGAAGGGGTCATCCGTCAGGCGATTCTCCGCAGCCCTGGCGAGCCTCAGCGGCATGGCGCCGACGCAGCCCACGGCGGCCAGCGCCCGGAGAATGCGGCGGCGATCGGTCAGATCAGCTCCTTTGCCGCGAGCTCTTCCTTGAGATAGCTGTAGTAGACCGGCGCGGCGACGAGGCCGGGCAGGCCGAACAGCGACTCCATCGCCAGCATCGCCAGCAGCATCTCCCAGGTGTGGGCACGGATCTGCGTGCCGATGATCCGCGCGTTGACCAGGTACTCGAGCTTGTGGATGGTCACCAGGTAGGCCAGCGAAGCCGTCGCGGCACCCAGGGAATCGCCAAGGCTCACGACGACGATCACCGTGTTGGAGATGAGATTGCCGACCAGCGGCAGCAGGCCGGCGATGAAAGTCACGGCAATCATCGTCTTCACCAGAGGCAGATGCACGCCGAACAGCGGCAGCACCACGGCGAGATAGATGGCGGTAAACAAAGTGTTCAGCGCGGAAATCCTGACCTGCGCGAATACGAAGCGCCGGAAGCTGCCGGCAAGGGCCGCCGTGCGGGCCTTGAGCGCACGAACCAGGGGTCGGTCGCTCCCGACCGGCGAGTTGGGTGCGAAGGCCATGAGGCAACCGATTAGGATGCCCGCCGCCACGTGCAGCACGCCCCGACCCACGTTCTCGCCTGCCGTCCGCACCGTCGCCGAATGTTCGCGCAACCAGTTCGACGCGACACTCTCGACTTCCGCCGCGGTGCCGGGCAGGTAGCCCTGCACGAAAGCGGGCATGCGACTGCGCGCTGTCTCGAGAAGGTCCGCCATCTTCTGCATCAACGCGCCGATGCTGTCCGGTCCGTGGGCCGTCAGGGCGGCGATGCCCACACCAGCACCTGTGGCGAGCGCCGCGATGGCCGCCACCAGCAGGAAAAGCACGATCAGCTTCCGCGCCTTGATGCTCGTGCCGCTGAGACTGAACGACGGGGCAGCGCTGTGGATCAACTCATGGGCGAACAACCCGCCCATGAGCGCCGCGAGGAGCTTGAGCTTGAGGATCAGGAACAAGGTGATCGCGGCAAGGCACCAGGACGCGACGTCGCAGCGTTGGGCGGTATTCATGGCCGCACTATACCTATACTCGCCCCGTGACCCTGCGCTCCTCCCTCCTCCCCGCCACCGCGATCGTCGCTGCGATGTGCTCCATCCAGTATGGCGCCGCGCTGGCCAAGGGGTTGTTCCTGCCCCTCGGACCTGCTGGTGCGACCTCGCTGCGCCTGGTACTTGCGGCGGTGCTCCTTGCAGCGGTCTATCGACCCTGGCACGGCGGCATCCGCAGGGGCCACCGGCTCGCCTTGCTGGGCTATGGGGCCTCGCTGGGATTCATGAACCTCTTCTATTACCTCGCGCTGGACCGCGCGCCCATGGGTGTCGTGGTGGCACTCGAATTCACCGGTCCGCTTGCCGTGGCCATAGCCGCCTCGCGCCGCCCGGTGGATTTCCTTTGGGTCCTGCTGGCGGTGGGCGGACTGCTGCTGCTCGTGCCCTGGCACGGCGGAGGCAGCCATGCGACGGCGGTCGGGCTGGGTTTCGCTCTGCTGTCCGGCCTGTTCTGGGCACTCTATATCGTGTTCGGCACGCGGGTCGGCGCCGAACACGGCGGGCGGGGCGTGGCGCTCGGGATGGTGGTGGCGGCAGTCGTCGCCGCGCCCTTCGGAATGGTGCATGGAATCCAGGGCTGGGCCAGTGGCCCCGTATTCGGGCTCGGACTGGCGGTCGCCCTGCTCTCGAGCGCCGTGCCCTACGTGCTTGAAATGCGGGCGATGCAGACGCTTCCCACCCGGACCTTCGGCATCTTCATGAGTCTGGAGCCGGCCATCGCCACGCTGGCCGGGCTCTTCTTCCTTGGCGAGCAGCTGTCCCCCCTCCAGGTCGCAGCGATCGGCTGCGTGGTTGCCGCATCCTTGGGCAGCGCCGCAACGAGTCGTCACGAAGCCCATCCGTACTAGTACGCTTGGCCACCACTGCCACTGGCTCCAGCATTCCGGGATGTCCCGCATGAATCACCGTCCACTGCTCGCCGGCCTCGTCGCCCTCGGCCTGCCCGCACTGCTGCTTGCAGCGGAGGGGGGCTATGGAACGGCAGGCAACCCATCCGAAGGCCTCGATCCGACCGCTACCGCCGTGCCGGCGCCGAAGCGCATCCCTCGCTGGATCTTCCCGGACACGACGGGTGGACTCGCGGCTTACGGAACCTATGCCAACGAGCTCGGACAGGTCGGCGTGCTGCTCGCCGATGGCGCGGTGAAGGACGCGAAGTCGCACCCATTTTTTCAGGCCCTGGGCACCAACGGCCGCGCCTGCGTGACCTGCCACCAACCACAGGATGCGATGAGCGTATCGCTCGACAACATCCGCTGGATCTGGCGCGTGACGAGCGGAAAGGATCCGCTGTTCGCGGCGGTGGATGGCAAGAACTGCCCACACCTGCCCCAGGGTGAACCGGCATCGCATTCGTTGCTGCTGAATCGCGGCCTGATCCGTGTGTTCCTGCCGTGGCCACCCAAAGGCGACGACGGCAAGGCGATCGATCCGGAATTCACGCTCGAGATCGTGCGCGATCCGACCGGTTGCAACACGCATCCTGAATACGGGCTCGGATCGAAGCGACCGACGGTGTCGGTCTACCGCCGGCCCCGGCCGTCCGCAAACACGAAATTCACGACGCACGAGAACTTCGGCGTGCTGCCCTTCATCGGCAAGAACGGCCTGCCCGCTTCGCGTGATCCGGACACCGGTCGTGCGACGAGCATGAACCTGATGGCGGATGCGAGGGCACCGGGCCTGCGCGCGCAGGCCGCCGATGCGGCATCGGGCCACATGGAGACCCGCGGCCCACTGACGAAGGCACAGCTCGACGCCATCGTTGCGTTCGAATCCCAGGTGTACATCGCCCAGGCCTCCGATCGCCGGGCGGGCAGCCTCGTCGAGAGCGACGGTCCCTCGGGCTTCGGTCCCCAGGCCATGCTGAAGGGCGAAGCCGGCGTACTCGGCAACAACACCACACGCTGGGTCTTCCCGATGGAGGACAAGTGGAAGTCGCTGCCGCGTACCGGCGACGTGACGCAGGACGCACGCAGCGCAGCCCGCGAGTCGATCCAGCGCGGGCACGACATATTCATGTTCCGCACGTTCTGGATCCGCGACTCGATGCACCTGAACTCTGTCGGCCTCGGCAATCCGACCAAGCGCACCTGCGCGACCTGCCATGGCATGCACCTCACGGGCATGGACACCGCTGACGGCTGGATGGACATCGGCACGACGAACCTGCCATGGGCGAAGGAAGAGCCCTTGAATCCCTGGAACAAGACGAAGCCGGAGATGCCGCTGTTCAAGGTGACCTGCAAGGACCGCGTGCCGCCACATCCCTTCCTGGGGCGCGTGATCTACACCCAGGATCCCGGACGTGCGCTCATCACCGGCCGCTGCAACGACGTGGGCACGATCGTCATGCAGCAGATGCGCGGCCTTGCCGCGCGGCCGCCATATTTCTCGAACGGATCGGCGCAGACGCTGCGCGAGGTCGTGGACTTCTACGATCGCCGCTACAACATCGGCTACTCCGAACAGGAAAAGCAGGACCTCACCAACTTCCTGGGAGCACTCTGATGCGCCGTCTCGCACCGCTGTGGCTGGGATTCGGTGGGTCACTGGCGCTCGCCGCGACCCCGGACGCGACGATCCGCAACTTCGTCGCCTGTCCCATCGTGCGTGACACTGCGAGCGTGCCCTGCTGGCTGTCGGAGTACGAAGGCGAACTGTATTTCCTCACCTTGCAGGCCGACGTCAGTGCGCCGGTGAACCCGCCCTGGCTCGGACACAAGGTTCTCGTCGAAGGACGCATCAAGCCCGGTGCCGCACGCATCTGCGGCGGCGTGGTGCTGGAGCCGGTGAAGCTGTCGATCATCGCGGAGCCGGATGCCTCGTGTCACACGCAGCTACCCGCGGAAGAGCGCTACAACCTGACGTTCGAACCGCCACGGCCACCGGGGCCCAGCGGCGGAAGGCTCGCGTTCAACACGCTGCCGATGCCGGTCAAGCCAGTCGACGTAAAACGCGAAGTGAAGCAGTACTCGCTGCCCTATGACTTCGACGGGCTCATCAACTTCAAGCATCCTTTCCAGCTCACGCCGATCCTGGACCTGGCCAACGCCATGAAGGTGTCGCGGGTCGAGATCACTGGATATCGGGGCGCAGCTTTGCTTTCGGACGGTACCGTGCTGCCGGAGCGGGCCGATCGCGCGCGGCGGCGAGCCGAGCAAGTGGCTGAACTGTTGCAGGGCGCAGGGCTCACCGCACCGAAATACGCAGTACGCTGGATCGATGCGGCGCCCGCACCCACCGGAATCGATGATCACACACAACGCCGAGTGGAAATCACGCTGCTCCCTTGAGGATCCATCCATGACGCGTCGAACCCTTGTACTGTTGGCCTGCCTCGGACTGTCTATCGGGAGCCTGCCTGCCATGGCTATCGAAGAACCTGCCTTCAAGTCCGTGCTGCTCGAAGGCGACTTCGAGCTGCGCGATTACGCGCCCTATCTCGTCGCCGAAACGCGCGTTAGGGCAGGCTTCGAAGACGCGGGCAACATTGCTTTCGGTCGTCTATTCCGCTACATCAGCGGGCGAAACGAAGTAAGCCAGAAAATCTCGATGACCGCCCCGGTGCGACAGGGGCCGGTCGATGGCGGTGACCAACTGGTTGCGTTCGTAGTGCCGTCCAGCTTCACGCGCGCGAGCGTGCCGCAGCCCTCGGATCCGCAGGTTGCCATCCGCGAGGAGCCGGCACGGCGGCTGGCCGTGCTGCGCTATTCCGGGCGCTGGACCGAACGGCGGTTCAGGGAACAGGAGCAGCGCCTGCTCGACTGGATCGGTCGCCGGTCGCTCAAGGCAACGGGCCCCGCGATCTACGCGCGATATAACGCACCCTTCGTGCCCTGGCCGCTGCGCCGGAACGAAGTACTGATTCCCGTGGATGGCGTTCCTGCCAGTCGATGATTCATGCACAGCCTTG
>JBDLPS010000009.1:0-4516 GCA_039800965.1 Pseudomonadota bacterium
TGCCCTCGAGGGCGGCCTCGAACATGTTCGGGATGCGCAGGCCGGGCTCCGGATCCAGCTCGACGCCCCATTCCTTGCGGTACATCTCGCGGGCCGCCGGATCGGACACGTGGCGATTGGCGGTCAATTCCTGCGGGAAAGAGCCCATGTCATTGGCGCCCTGGACGTTGTTCTGGCCGCGCAGCGGGTTGACGCCCACGCCCTCGCGCCCGACGTTGCCCGTGGCCATCGCGAGGTTCGCGATGCCAAGCACCATCGTGCTGCCCTGGCTGTGCTCGGTGACTCCCAGCCCGTAATAGATGGCGCTGTTTCCGCCCTTGGCATACAGACGGGCCGCGCCGCGGACCATCGCCGCCGGGACTCCCGTGACCGCCTCCACCGCCTCGGGCGAATGGCGCGACTGGGCGATGAATTCACGCCACTTCGCAAACGGACCGGCTTCGCAGCGTTCGGCGACGAAGGCTTCGTCGACGAGGCCTTCCGTCACCACGACATGGGCCAGCGCATTGATCAGCGCGACGTTCGTGCCGGGCCTGAGTTGCAGGTGGTAATCCGCAGTGATGTGCGGGCTGCTGACCAGTTCGATCTCGCGCGGATCCACCACGATCAGCTTCGCGCCCTCGCGGAGGCGACGCTTCATGCGCGAACCGAACACCGGGTGGCCCTCGGTGGGGTTCGCGCCGATCACGACGATCACATCGGAGAACTGCACGGAATCGAAGTTCTGCGTACCTGCAGAGGTGCCCAGCGTCTGGCCGAGACCGTACCCCGTGGGCGAGTGGCAGACACGCGCGCAGGTATCCGTGTTGTTCACGCCGAGCGCAGCGCGGATCAACTTCTGCACGAGGAAGATTTCCTCGTTGGTGCAGCGTGAGGACGTGATGCCACCCACGGAATGCCGTCCGTAGGCTTTCTGGATGCGCTTGAACTCGGAGGCGGCATGGCGGAAAGCCTCCTCCCAGGTCACCTTCTGCCAGGGATCCTTGATGCTCTTGCGGATCATCGGCGACGTGATGCGGTCCGCATGCGTCGTGTAGGTGTAGGCGAAGCGTCCCTTCACACAGGCGTGGCCGCGGTTGGCACCACCGTCACGGCTCGGCACCATCCGCGCGACCTTGTCGCCCTTGACCTCGGCATCGAAGCTGCAGCCCACGCCGCAATAGGCACAGGTGGTCTTCACGACCTTTTCGGGCTGACCGATTCGCATGAGCGACTTCTCGGTCAGGGCGCCCGTCGGGCAGGACTCGACGCAGGCGCCGCAGGACACGCACTCGGACGCGAGGAAGCCCTCGTCCTGGCTCGCCACGACCTTCGACGCAAAGCCACGGCCATCGATGGTCAGCGCGAAAGTACCCTGCACCTCGCCGCAGGCACGCACGCAGCGCGAGCAGACGATGCAGGCCGACGGGTCGAAGCTGAAGTACGGGTTGCTGTCGTCGACCTTGCCGTGCTGGTGGCTCTTGCCATCACAACCGTAGCGGTTCTGCGTGACGCCCAGATCCGCGGCAACCTGGTGCAGCTCGCAGCGTTCGCCGGCCGCGCACTCCTTGCAGTCCTCCGGATGGTCCGAGAGGTACAGCTCGACCACGCCCTGGCGCAACTGCTGCAGCTTGTCGCTCTCGGTGCGCACCTTCATGCCCGGCATGACGAGCGTGGTGCACGAGGCCGGGAAGCCGCGCTGGCCCTCGATCTCGACGAGGCAGAGGCGGCAGGAACCGAAGGGCTTGAGCGAATCGGTGGCGCAGAGCTTGGGGATCGCGCCGCCTGCGACGGCGGCTGCGCGCATGACGGAGGTACCGGCCGGTACCGTGACGTCGGCGCCATCGATGCTCAGCGTGACCGGCTCGCCCTTGGCAGCCGGAGTTCCGTGGTCGTGAAGATCCAGTGAATGCATGTGTCCTCCTCGCCTGTCTTACGGGCGCTTCGGCGCGAAATCGGACGGGAAATGCTTCAGCGCGCTGGTGACCGGGAACGGCGTCATGCCGCCCAGGCCGCAGAGCGAACCGTTGAGCATCGTGTTGCACAGGTCCTTGAGCAGCTCGATGTTCGCGTCGGTGTCCTTGCCGGCCATGATCTTGTCCATGACCTCGACGCCGCGCGTCGAACCGATGCGGCAGGGCGTGCACTTGCCGCAGGATTCCACCGCGCAGAACTCCATCGCGTAGCGGGCCATCTTCGCCATGTCGACCGTGTCGTCGAAGGCGACGATGCCGCCGTGGCCGACGAGCGCACCGATCGCCGTGAACGCTTCGTAGTCCATCGGCGTGTCGAAATCCTTTTCCGGCACGAAGGCGCCCAGCGGGCCACCGACCTGCACGGCACGAATCGGGCGGCCACTGGCCGAGCCGCCGCCGAAGTCATAGAGCAGCTCGCGCAGCGTGACGCCGAAGGCCTTTTCAACGAGGCCACCGCGCTTGAGGTTGCCCGCCAACTGGAACGGCAGCGTGCCACGCGAACGGCCCATGCCGTAGTCGCGGTAGTACTCCGCGCCCTTCTGCAGGATCACCGGCAGCGACGCGAGGGAAATGACGTTGTTGATGATGGTCGGCTTGCCGAACAGGCCCTTGATGGCCGGCAGCGGCGGACGGAAACGCACCTCGGCGCGCTTGCCCTCCAGGCTCTCCAGCAGCGAGGTTTCCTCGCCGCAGACATAGGCGCCTGCGCCCATGCGCACTTCCAGCTCGAAGGCCTTGCCACTGCCGCAGACGTCCTTGCCCAGGTAGCCGGCGGCACGCGCGTTCGCGATCGCCTCGCGCAGCGCCTTCGCCGCATGCGGATATTCCGCGCGCAGGTAGATGAAGCCCTGCGTCGCACCGACGGCGACGCCCGCGATCGTCATGCCCTCGACGAGGCAGAGTGGATCGCCTTCCATGATCATGCGATCGGAGAACGTGCCCGAGTCACCTTCGTCGGCGTTGCAGACGACGTACTTCTGGTCGGCGACCTGGTCGAGCACCGTCTTCCACTTGATACCGGTCGGGAAGGCCGCGCCGCCGCGACCGCGCAGGCCGGAGTCGGTCACTTCCTTCACCACGTCGGCGCCGGACAGCGTGAGCGCGCGCTTCAGCCCTTCGTAGCCACCGTGGGCGACGTAGTCCGCGACGCTCACCGGGTCTATGACACCGACGCGGGCGAAGGTCAGGCGTTCCTGCTTCGCGAAGTACGGAATGTCCTCGACACGGCCCTGACGCAACGCATGCGGCTTGCCTTCGAAGAGGCCTGCCTCGACGAGCGCCGGCACCTGGTCGTCCGTCACCGGACCGTAGGCGATGCGCTCGCCGTTGCACTCGACCTCGACCAGCGGCTCGAGCCAGACCATGCCACGCGAACCCACGCGCGTGATGCTGAGGTCGACGCCCCTGGCCTTTGCAGCAGCCTGCAGCGCGGCGACGGTCTCGTCGGCACCCAGGGCCTGGGCAGCGGCATCCCGTGAAACGAATACTCGCGTGGCCATCAACGCTTGCTCCAGTCGGCGAGGATCGTGTCGAGACGCTCTGGCGTCACGCGACCATAGAGTTTGTCGTCCACCATGACGGAGGGCGCGGCGGCGCAGTTGCCAAGGCAGTACGCAGCCTCCAGCGTGAACCTGCCATCGGCGCTCGTGCCGCCGTAATCGGCACCGAGACGCTGCTTCGCCTGCGCCTCGGTCAGTTCGCAGTTCATCGCCTGGCAGGCTTCGGCGCGACAGACCTGCACGACGTGCTTGCCCGGCTTGTGGTGGCGGAAGTAGTGATAAAAGCTGATCACGCCATGCACTTCCGCACGTGAAAGGTGCAGCGCCGTCGCGATACGCGGCACGGCATCGGGCGGGACGAACCCGAACGCGTCCTGGATGGCATGAAGGATCGGCAGCAGCGGCCCTGGCATGCCGGCATGGCGGGCGATGATGGCGTCCACCGCCTCGGCCTGCTTTGCGTCGAATTCGGACATTTGGAATGGATCCTCGGCGTGATACCGGTATTAACGGACACGCCCAAGTGGCTGTCCGGGCACCGATTCTGGTCCTGCCGCAGTCTACGGGAAATATGTCCCCGGGTTCATATCCCGGGCGGATCCGCTTCGCCGATGGAGCGCACTGAACCGGGGGCGGTGGCTGAATAGCCAGGCAAGGCGGCGATCGCTGCCGCGAACGGCGGACTGGCCATCACCGCCAGCACCCGCTGCACCGCAGGATTCCCCAGGCTCCGCCGGTGGCAGACGAAAATGTAGTCCTCGGTCACGAGGCGGATGAAATCCAGATCGAACTGCCTCGCCGCCGCCTCGACACCGAAACTGACGTCCGCCATGCCACTGGCCACGTAAGCGGCGACGGCCGCATGGGTGAACTCCACCTGCGAATATCCCCCGATGGCCGCCGGATCCACGCCTTCCCGCCGCAACAACTCGTCGAGCAACATGCGCGTCCCGGACTCCGGCTCACGGTTCACGAAGCGGACACCGACGCGGGTGAGATCGGTCAGGGAACGGATACCCAAGGGGTTCCCCTTGCGGACGGCAAGACCCATTTCGCGCGTGA
>JBDLPS010000010.1:0-28550 GCA_039800965.1 Pseudomonadota bacterium
GCACCGTGAAGGCCAGCACGGAGATCCAGGTCAAGACCGAGAGGAAGGAAGTCAGCTTGAGCCTTGCTGAAATGGATCCGGGCTCATGGGTCGTCTTCGAGTTTCCGGGCTTCGCGAACGCAGCCTCCGGAAAGCAGCAGGACAGCCTCAACGCATTGCGCCAGGCGAACGAGACCTCCTGGTTCAAGGACGGCAAGGCCCTCTGGGTCAAGCTGGTGGCAGCCCCTCCGGTCAGTCAGATCATTCGTCCGACCGACCTGCAGGTCAGCATGACGGTCAGCAGATAACTCCGGATCAAGCCACCCCAATTCCGCCTAGAGGTTCAAGTATGAAGACGTACGACACCGCCCTCGCGCTGGCTGCCGCCAGCCTGTTTGCCACTACCCTCCCGGCCGCCGCGCCGCCCCCACCGCCGGGGCTGGCATTCGCCTTCGAACTGCGGGCCAAGGTCGCGGACCCGGTCATCATCGGCCAGGTGTCGCACGGCTTGCGGCGCATCGTCGCCATCACCGGCGGTACGGTGAGCGGTCCTGAGCTGCAGGGCGAAGTGGTGCCCAACAGCGGTGCAGACTGGCAGATGATCCAGCCCGACGGATTCTCGGAACTGGACACGCGGTACACGCTGCGCACCAACAAGGGCGAACTGGTGTATGTGCAGAATGCCGGCATCCGGCATGCAGCGCCCGAGGTGATGAAGCGCCTCAACGCCGGCGAGGTCGTCGACCCGAAGCTGGTGTACTTCCGCACGGTGGCGAAATTCGAGACCACGGCCGAAGGCCTGAAGTGGCTGAACCGCAGCGTGTTTATCGGCGTCGGCGAGCGCTCACCGAACGAAGTGATCGTGCGGTTCTATCGGGTGGAGTGAATGAATTCGCCCGCACGGGCGCAGCAAAGCTGCGTCAGATTGGCGCCTGGCACAGACTTGGCCAGCGAGCCACGATGCAATTGACTTGGTTGGCTCATCGGGAAGCACCAGAGCCCCCCCGGGACTGCTGGACTGTTCTAGGGCAGCGCGAAGGTAAACAATGCGGTACCCGCGGCGATGGCCACGTATTGCTTGCCGCCAACTGCGTAGGTCATGGC
This sequence comes from Pseudomonadota bacterium, assembly GCA_039800965.1. Classification (GTDB taxonomy): domain Bacteria; phylum Pseudomonadota; class Gammaproteobacteria; order Steroidobacterales; family Steroidobacteraceae; genus ZC4RG30. The sequence continues at coordinate 1,084 of JBDLPS010000010.1, forward strand.
GCCGGCGTTGACCTGGCCGCCCAGCGCGGCTTTCCACAGCAACTTACCGGTGCGCGCATCCAGCGCCACGAAATATCCATCCTTGCCACCACCGAAGACCACGTCGCCCGCTGTCGAGAGCGTGCCACCCCAGGTGATGTTGCCGAGGACGTATTCCCACACGGGCTCGAGTGTGGCTGGATCGTAGGCGCGGATCACGCCACGGGCTTCGTCATCGTTATTGAGGAAGGGCTCCAGGTTCACGTCGCCCATCGTGGTCTGGCGCGTATTCACGCCCACGGCTCTGGGGAACTGGCCTTCCACGGCCATGATGCCCGAGTGCTCCCAGTGCGCCACGTAGAAAAGACCCGTGCGCGGACTGTAGGCCGGCGGCGCCCAGTTGATGGCGCCATGCACATGCGGTCGCACCAGCGTGCCCTGGGGCGTGGGCACGATGCCCGACACGCGATGCGGCCGACCCTTCGCGTCAAAGCCGTCCATCCAGTTCACTTCCACGTAGGGTTTGCCCAGCAGGAGCTCTCCGGTCACCCGGTCGAGGACGTACATCAACCCGTTGCGGTTCGCCCAGAGGATCACCTTGCGCGGCACACCCTGCCAAGGGATGTCAGCAAGCACGGGCACCTGCGTCGAGTCGTAGTCCAACTCGTCGTGCGGCGTGAACTGGTAGTGCCAGCGCAGCTGGCCCGTGTCGGCATCGAGCGCGACGACGCTGTCGCTGTACAGATTATCGCCTAGGCGCATGCGGCCATCCCAGTCGGGTGCGGGATTTCCGGTGCCGAAGTACACGAGGTTGGCCTCGGCGTCGTAGGCGCCGTGATTCCAGACGGCGGCGCCGCCTTTTTCCCAGGAGTCGCCGGACCAGGTGTCGTTGCCGGATTCGCCGGGGCCGGGAATTGTATGGAAGCGCCAGGCTTCAGCGCCGGTGCGCGCGTCGAAGGCGGCAACCAGTCCGCGCACGCCCAGATCGCCGCCCGCGGTGCCGATGATCACCTTGCCCTTCACCACCAACGGCGGCATGGTGATGGAATACTGCGCGGCCGCGTCGGCGACCACGGAATCCCACAGTAGCTGGCCGTTCTTCGCGTCGATGGCAAGCAAGTGAGCATCGATCGTGCCCATGTACAGTGTGTCGCCCAGGATGGCGAGTCCGCGGTTCACGCGGCCGCAGCAGGTTCGCCCGGCGGAGGGCTGGTGCGAATAGGTCCAGAAGATCCGCCCGGTGGCGGCATCCAGAGCCACGACATCGTTCGGCGCTTGCACCGTGTACATCACGCCATTGACGACCAACGGTGTGGCCTCGAACTTCTCCAGCGAACGGGACTGCCACGTCCACTGCAACTGCAGCTTCGCAGCGTTGCTCGCATTGATCTGCTCCAGCGGGCTGTGGCGCTGGTTGGAGTAATCGCGCGAATAGCTGAGCCAATTGCCCGGCGTGTCGGGCAAAGCGGCTAGCGTCGGCAGGGGAGGACGACGGGCCGTGGATTCGCCGCGCAACATCGTGAGATAGCGCACCAGATCGGCAAGCTCGGCATTCTTGAACTGCCCGCGCACGGACGGCATGGGAGAAGGCGCGAACTGTTCGGAGGCCAGCTCGGTGCGATCGAAAGAACGCAACTTCTCCTTGTCGTCGAGCAACTGCACGGTAAATGAATCGCGGTTCAGCAGGCGGCCGCGCGCGCGCTCACCACTGCGGGTGGTCACCGCATACCAGCGGTTGGCGGGCTGAACTTCGCGATCCGGCTCCAGCAGCGACAAGACCAGCTGGTCGGAGGTGCGCAGCAGGCCGATGCGGGACAGATCCGGACCCAGACGCGCGCCCTCGCCGTCCACCCGATGGCAATCAAGGCATTTACCCTTGCCGGCAAACAGCTGCCGGCCCCGTGCGGCGTCGCCGCTGGCCGCCACATCCTTGAGGATGGCCCGACTTCGCAGATAGGCCACGATCTGCTCAGCCTGAGCAGGCAGCAGATTGGGTGTTGCCGGCATGGGCGTGCCGGCGATTCCCTTCATGAGGATGTCCGTCAGCTGCGCATCGGTATAGGGTTTGCGGAAAACACCATGGCCCAAATCGACATTGGCGATCTGGTTGCCCGCCTTGCCGTGGCAATTCGCGCAATAATTCTGGAACGCCTGTTCTCCACCGAAGATGTCGGCGCCGGTGGAGTGTTGCGCCAGCGCGGGACGGCCGGTCACGAGCAGGCACAGCGCGATGATTGCTTTGAGTCCCCTCATCCATCGGACGCGTACATGGAGTGCGCGCTCGACTTCAAAATCCGGCGCGGAGACACTCGACGCCCAACGGGCAACAGCAGTGACGGTTACTCCCACTCAATCGTCGCCGGCGGCTTTCCGCTGATGTCATAGACCACGCGGCTGATGCCCTTCACCTCGTTCACGATTCGCCGCGAGCAGATGTCGAGCAGGTCGTAAGGCAAATGCGCCCAGTGGGCGGTCATGAAGTCGATCGTCTCCACGGCGCGAAGCGCGATCACCGGTTCATGGCGACGGCCGTCGCCCGTCACGCCCACGCTCTTCACCGGCAGGAACACCGCAAAGGCCTGCGAGGTCTTGTCGTACCAGCCGGCACGGCGAAGTTCTTCAATGAAGATGTGATCCGCCAACCGCAGCGTATCCGCCGCGGCCTGCGTCACTTCCCCGAGGATGCGCACTCCGAGGCCAGGACCCGGGAAGGGATGGCGATAGACCATCTCGGCGGGCAAACCCAGCTCCACGCCGATGCGGCGCACCTCGTCCTTGAACAATTCCCGCAACGGCTCGACGAGCTTCAGCTTCATGTGGGCCGGCAGGCCACCCACGTTGTGGTGGCTCTTGATGACGTGCGCCTTGCCGGTCTTGCTGCCGGCGGATTCGATGACGTCCGGGTAGATCGTGCCCTGCGCGAGGAAGGCCACGCCGTCGAGCTTGTTCGATTCTTCGTCAAAGACCTCAACGAAGAGCCGGCCGATGATCTTGCGCTTGGCTTCCGGGTCACTGACGCCCTTGAGCTCGCCGAAGAAGCGCTCGTGCGCGTTAACGCGGATGACTTTCACGCCAAGGTTCTTCGCGAAGATCTGCATGACCTGGTCGCCCTCGTTGTGGCGAAGCAGGCCATGGTCGACGAAAACGCAGACGAGCTGGTCACCGATCGCCTTGTGCAGCAGCGCGGCGACGACGGATGAATCCACGCCACCCGACAGGCCCAGCAGCACCTTCTGCGTGCCCACCTGCACGCGCACGCGCGCGATCGCATCCTCGATGATGCTGCCCGGGTTCCAGCTGGCGTCGCAGCCGCAGATGTCCTGCAGGAAGCGCTGGTAGATGCGCCCGCCCTGCTTCGTGTGCGTGACTTCCGGATGGAACTGCAGCGCGTAGTAGTGGCGCGTCTCGTCGGCCATGCCGCCGATCGGCAGGTCCGGCGTCGAGGCGATCGCCTTGAAGCCCGGCGGCAGTTCGGTCACGCGGTCGCCATGGCTCATCCAGACGTCGAGCAGGCCGTGGCCTTCCACGTTCACGCGGTCTTCGATGTCACGCAGCAGCTCGGAATGGCCGCGGGCGCGGATCTCGGCGTAACCGAATTCATGCACGGCACCCGGCTCGACGCGCCCACCCAGCTGGGCTGCCATCGTCTGCATGCCATAGCAGATGCCCAGTACAGGCACGCCCGCGTCCCACACGGCCTGCGGTGCGGCCGGCGCGCCGGCCTGCGTCACCGACTCCGGGCCACCGGACAGGATGATGCCCTTCGCACCGAAGGCGCGAACGTCGTCGTCACCCACGTCCCAGGGATGGATCTCGCAATAGACGCCCAGCTCGCGTACGCGGCGCGCGATGAGCTGCGTGTATTGCGAGCCGAAGTCGAGGATCAGTATGCGGTGGGCGTGGATATCGTGGTTCTTGCCGGTATTCATCAGTTACTTCGCTCGAAAATCAGAGGCCGCCACAGCAGACTTGATGACTTCGATCAAATCAATGAGGCTAACCATGGAAGGCCTGTACTCGTTGTATGATGCCCTTATCAGCATCAACGTCCCTTCCGACCGCGCACGCGCAGTCGTCACTGCGATGGAACGTGACATGGACACGACACTCGCCACCAAGGCTGACCTCAAGCACCTCGAGGAACGGTTTCGCCTCGAGATCACAACCCAGGTCCAGTCCCTGACGACCCGCATGGGCAGCATGATCGCAGCCGCCGTGGCGATACTCGCCGCCCTGATCAAGCTGGGCTGACCGGGCGGCGGTCACCACCGCCTCACGAAACCCGGTAGTTCGGCGCTTCCTTCGTGATCGTCACGTCGTGCACGTGGCTCTCGCGCATGCCGGCGCCGGTGATGCGCACGAACTGCGGCCGCGTGCGCATGATTTCGATCGACGCGCTGCCCGTATAACCCATCGACGCGCGCAGCCCGCCCGCCAGCTGGTGCAGGATCGCGACCAAGCTGCCCTTGTAGGCCACGCGACCCTCGATGCCCTCAGGCACCAGTTTCTCGAGCTCCGCCGAGGCATCCTGGAAGTAGCGATCGGCCGAGCCGGTCTTGCCGGACATCGCGCCCAGCGAACCCATGCCACGATAGGCCTTGTACGACGCGCCCTGGTAAAGCTCGACCTCGCCCGGCGACTCTTCCGTACCGGCGAACATGCCGCCGATCATCACCGCATTCGCACCGGCGGCTATTGCCTTCGCGATATCGCCCGAGAAACGGATGCCGCCATCGGCGATAAGCGGAACGCCCGTGCCCTCCAGGCCGCGAGCCACGTTGGACACGGCGCTGATCTGTGGCACGCCGACACCGGCGACGATGCGCGTGGTGCAGATCGAACCCGGGCCGATGCCGACCTTCACGGCATCCGCCCCCGCGGCGGCCAGGTCCTTCGCGGCTTCGGCCGTGGCGATGTTGCCGGCGATGACCTGCAGGTTCGGCCATTTCGCCTTGATGGCACGGACGGTGTTGATGACGCCGGCCGAATGGCCGTGAGCGGTATCCACGACGACGACATCGACGCCGGCCTCGTACAGCGCGGCGACCCGATCCATCGTGTCGGCCGAAGTGCCGACCGCGGCACCGACGCGCAGGCGACCGTTCTCGTCCTTGTTCGCGCGCGGGAAATCCGTGGCCTTCTGGAAATCCTTGACGGTGATCATGCCCTTGAGCTCGGAGTCCTCGCCCACCACGATCACCTTCTCGATGCGGTGCTTGTGCAGCAGCGCCAGCACCTCGCCCTTCGGCGCGTTCTCACGCACCGTGACGAGCCGCTCACGCGGCGTCATCACCGAGGACACGGCCGCGTCGAGCTTGGTCTCGAAGCGCAGGTCGCGGTTGGTGACGATGCCGACGACCTTGCCGCCGAGCACGACCGGCATGCCGGAGATGCCGCGCGCGCGGGTGAGGTCGAGCACCTCGCGGATCGTCATCGTGGGGGCCACGGTGATCGGGTCGCGGATGACCCCGGCCTCGTGCTTCTTCACGCGCGATACTTCACGGGCCTGGCCGTCGATGGTCATGTTCTTGTGGATGATGCCCATGCCACCCTCCTGGGCCATGACCGTCGCAAGGCGGGCCTCGGTCACGGTATCCATGGCGGCGGAGAGGATCGGCAGCCCCAGGCGGATGCTGCGCGTCAGCTGGGTGGAAAGATCGGCCTCACGGGGCAGCACCGAGGAGTGCGCCGGAACCAGGAGGACGTCGTCGAAAGTGAGGGCTTCTTCGAGGATTCGCATGCCCTATTTTACGGGAGCGGGCCGGGGCCGGTAAACCGGGCACGCCAGGGTATTGCGTCCCGGCGCCAAACCCCTGTTCCGTCGGGAGATTTCACCCCTACCTGCCGATCGTGGCGGGGTCAGAACCGCCACGTATACCCGGCGCGCAGGCTGATTTCCGTCGAGGTCGAACGGAAGCGACCGTCCTTGTCCGCATCCTGGAATCCATGGTTGGCCACGATGAAATACTTCTGGCCGGCGCGGGGCACCCATACCAGACGACTCTGGAAGCCTGCCGTCTCGGACACGTTGTCGTATTGCATCAACGTGATCCAGCTCAACGTGGACGAAAAGACGATGTCGGCGGAAGCCGCCAGGACACGGGTGCTGAATGCACCACCCTCGAGCGCGATGTCATTGAAGCTGTAGGCGGCCTTCAGGCCGAGGTGACGCGACGGCCGCCAGGTGACATCGCCACCGAGGGACAGTCGCGTGCCGTCGTAGAAATCGCCCTTGCGATAGGACAGGTGCCCGCTCCACTCGCGCTGGGAACCGGTTTCAAGGTCGAAGCCATAATCACTATAGGCATACCGCCCCACCGGCACCGCAACGCGACGATGGACATCCTGGTAGATCGTGAAGGGCGTGGCGAGGTTTTCTTCGCTGCGCATGGCGACGACGCGCAGGATGTCACGCCCCCGGGTTTCGAGCTCCAGCGGCCGCAGCGCCACGACCTGCGTCTGCAGGGTGCCGTCCAGGCCCTCGATGCGCTCGGCATCGAGCCCCGTGTACCAGGATTGCACGCGGTCGGCATGGACGATGCGCGTATAGCCGATATCCGCGGTGCTGCCACGGACACCGCGCCGGCTGACGAAGCCCAAGGCCGGCCTGAACTGCGCCCCGACTTCCTTGGTGCCCAGTCCGAACCGAAGGCCTTCGGCGTTGGGCATGCGCAGGCCTACGCCCCAGGCAGAGGTACCTCCGGCACCGGCACCCGGCGCCTGGGAATCCTGGAACCAGCCCTCCGCTTCGATGCTGCGGCCACCGGGCAGCTTCGTATCGAGGAACAGGAAATCCGCGCCGTAGAGCGAGGCGGAGCCGGCCGTTGCCGGATCACCGGAGGTGGCAATGAACCCGACGCTCGACTCGGCGAGTATGTCGGCCGAAACCCTCAGCACGCCGAGGTCCGCCGCCTGCACCGCAGCCCCGGTGGCGGGGCGGTACTCGCCCTGGCGGACGGCCAACGCGCCGACCCTGAATCGATCGACGCGACCACTGAGCTTGCCACCCAGCGTGATATCCACCGGCGTGCCGGCCGATGACAGGCCGATGCGGCGCGAAAAGAAAGGACGCCCGCTTTCCTGGCTGGCACGCGTGGTCGAACGGTTGTTGGCCAGCACGCTGCCGCTGCCAATGCGGCCGAACTCGAACACATCCGCATCGTTGAGGAAGAAGTCACGCTTCTCCGGGAAAAACAGGCCGAAGCGCGTGAGGTTCACCTGCCGGTCGTCGAGTTCCGTCGCGGAGAAGTCCGTGTTCAAGGTCAGCGACGCATTCAGCGAAGGCGTCACGCGGTAGTAGGCGTCGAGCGAAGACTCCAGCACCGTCGCATGGGAATCGGCGCTGTAGTTCTTCAGATGGCGCAGACCGACCGAAGGAACGACATCAAGCCCGATGCCTTGGTCGACGCCCTTGATACCCCGGATCTCCCCGAGGACCGCAGGCCCCCAGGTGCGGTTGCGGGAGACCCACAGGTCCTCCTCGCCCTTGCGTCGGATCGCGCGCGAAACGTTGAAACCCCAGGCCTCGACGGAGGGATCGAAGGGCAAGGTCTTGAACGGGATCGCGAGCTCGAGGCTCCAGCCATAGTCGGTGCGCTGCGCCTTGGCATCCCAGATCACCGTCCAGTCGGCGGTGAATGCCGTGGGCCCCGTATACAGCATGTCGTTGCGCACGCTGTTGAGATTCACCTCGAAGCGGTAGCCCGTGCGCGATGAATCGAAGGGGTCGAGGATGATCGCAATGCGGTCGTCCTCGGCCAGACGGGAGCCCTGGCGCATGATGTTGGCGGCAATCGCGTCCCGCCCGCCGCCATCCCAGAAGCGCGCGGCGACGTACAGGGCGTCGGCGTCATAGGCAACGAGGATCTCGCTCTTCTCGGTCCCGGGCTCGCCCACATGCGGACGGATCTGGCGCAGGTCATCGATTTTCGCGGCAGTGGCCCACAGCGGCTCCTCCACCCGACCATCGATGACGGGCGGATGCTCCAGGCGCGGGATCGTCAGCACCTTGCGCACGTCGCCGGGATCGGCCGCGAAGACGCCCGTCGACGGGACGAGCGCCACCAGCAGCGCCAGGCACGCCGCCATCCTGTTCATGTTGTGCAATCTGTTTCCCCCACCCTCAGGACACGCTCTGCCGGCGTGTACTACCATCGCGCCGTGACAATCCCACGCCCAGCACGCGACGTCTACTCCGTCGGCCGCCTGAACCGCGAAGTGCGGCTGCTGCTCGAATCGGGGCTGCCCGCCATATGGGTGGAGGGAGAAATTTCCAATTTCAGCGCACCGGCCTCGGGCCACTGGTATTTCACCCTGAAGGATCGCGACGCCCAGATCCGGTGCGCGATGTTCCGCCAGCGGAATCTCGGCGTCGGGTTCCGCCCGAAGGACGGGCAACTGCTCCAGGTCCGCGGACGCGTCGGGCTTTACGAACCCCGTGGCGACTACCAACTGGTCGTCGAACAACTCGAGGATGCGGGGGAAGGCGCGTTGAAGCGGGAGTTCGAACGCCTCAAGGCGCGGCTCGCCGCCGAGGGGTTGTTCGACGACTTATCCAAGCGCCCCCTGCCGCGGATGCCGCGACGCATCGCCGTGATCACTTCGGCGACAGGCGCGGCCCTGCGCGACGTCCTGCACATCCTGGCACGGCGCTTCCCGCCCGCGGCGATCCTGATCCACCCCGTTCCGGTGCAAGGCGCCGCGGCGGCACCTGCGATCATGGCTGCGCTCGACTACGCGTCCGACCGCGCGGAGTGCGATGTCGTGATCCTGGCTCGCGGCGGTGGCTCGCTCGAGGACCTGTGGTGCTTCAACGACGAGGGCGTGGCCCGAGCTATCCGGCGCTCGGCGCTGCCAGTCGTGACGGGCATCGGTCACGAGACGGATTTCACGATTGCCGATTTCGCCGCCGACCTGCGCGCGCCCACGCCGTCCGGCGCAGCCCAACTCGTCGTCCCTGACCGACTGGCGCTGGGGCAGCAACTGGGCGGACTGCTCGGCCGACTGCGCCTGGCCGTGCACCGACAGGTTTCTCATCGTGCCCAACATCAGGCGGCGCTTGCGCACCGCCTTCAGCAGACGCATCCGGGCACGCGGCTCGCGCAGCAGGCGCAGCGACTGGACGAGCTCGAACAGCGGCTCGCCACGACGACGAACCGTGACCTGTCGCTGCGGACGATCCACCTCGGGGCGCTGGCAACGAGGCTGGATGGTGCACAGCCTGGTCACCGGATCGCGCGATTCGGCGACAAAACCGCAAGCATGGAACAACGACTGCGGAGCGCCCTCGCCGCATCCCTTTCCAGGAGCCGACAACGCCTTGCGCTCGCGGCACGCGCCCTGTCTGCGGTCAGCCCGCTTGCCGTACTGGATCGCGGCTACGCAATCGCCACCACACCCTCCGGTGAAGCCATCCGCGATGCATCACGACTGGCGGCGGGCGACGAACTCCAGTTGCGCATGGCCAGAGGTTCCGTCGCCGTCATCGTCACTGGAAAAACATGAACGCACCAGGATGGATCCGCTTGCCCGTGATGGCCGCCACGCTGGCCATGGTCCATGAAGCCCAAGCCGGCCTGCCTCGCCAGGAAGCCGTCCCCGGCGGCGTCGCACTGGTGGACGCAGGCGACGGCTCCCATCCTGCGCCGTCGGTGATGTTCGGCACCCACAAGGTGCTGACGGTGACCGAACGCGGCCGCTGGATTGCCGTGCTGGGGCTCCCGCTTGCCACGAAACCCGGCACGGTTTCGGTGGAAATCCGCGATGCCGATGGCACCCACCACTCGCGCAAGCTCGTTGTGAAAGACAAGAAATACGTCGAACAGAGGCTCAACGTCGCGCCAAGCCAGGTGGATCTGTCACCCGAAGACCTCGCACGCGTGGACATCGAGCAAAAACGGATACGACAATCACTCGACAGCTTCAGCACAGCGACGCCGCAAACCTTCGGCCTGCTCGCACCGGTAAGCGGTCCGCGCTCGAGCTCCTATGGATTGCGCCGCGTCTTCAACGGCCAGCCGCGCTCACCGCATTCGGGCATGGACATCGCCGCGGCGACGGGCACGCCGATCCTCTCGCCAGCCGATGGCGTGGTGCTCGATACCGGGGAGTTCTTCTTCAACGGGAACACCGTATTCGTGGACCACGGCGGCGGCTTCGTGACGATGTTCTGCCACCTTAGCGCGACGGGCGTAAAGCCCGGCGACGTGGTGAAAGCCGGGCAGGAACTGGGCAAAGTCGGTGCGACCGGCCGCGTCACCGGCCCGCACCTTCACTTCGGCGTGACGCTCAACGGCGCTTTGGTCGACCCAGCGCTTTTCCTGCCGCCGCCCTGACGCGCGGCCCACGGGTGTTGTCCTTGCCGCTGCGGCTGCTGCCGGGCTTGACCTTGGCGGCATCGCGCACGGGCCGGACCTTCGGCGGCGAAGCCTTTCCGGCACCACCCTTCTTCGCGGCAGCGGCCTTCGCGCTTTCCTGCTTGGACTTCGCGCGGCCACCGCTCTTGCCACGGGTCGTCGCACGATCCACTACGTCCGGGCGCGAAGTGGTCTTGCGCATGTCGCGACGCTTGTCGAAGGGGTTCGCGTCGGTGCGAAACTCCAGCACCACCGGATTCGCGAACAAGTCGAAGGCCTCGCGGAACACGTTCGACAGGTAACGGCGGTAGGCATCCGGCACGGCGAAGGTCTGGTTGCCATGCACGATGATGCGCGGCGGGTTCTTGCCGCCCTGGTGCGCATAACGAAGCTTGATGCGACGCCCCTGCACCAGCGGTGGCTGGTGGGCCTCGATGGCCTTTTCCATCACCCGCGTGAGCTGGGGCGTCGGCATGGCGCGCATCGAAGCGTCGTAGGCACGCACCGCGGCGCGCGAGAGCTCGCCCACGCCGGTACCGTGGCGCGCCGAGATGTAGTGCACCGGAGCGAAAGGCACGAAGTTGAGCCGCAGCGCAAGGTCGTTCTGGATCGTTTCGCGCTGGTCGGTGGCGATGCCATCCCACTTGTTGACCGCGATCAGCAGGGCGCGCCCGCGCTCGAAGGCGATGCCGAGAACGCTGGCGTCCTGCTCGGCGACTTCCGAATGCGCATCGAGCACCATCACGACGATGTGCGCCGCGGCGATCGCCTGCAGCGTCTTAGCGACACTCGCCTTCTCGACATCGTCGGCTACGCGCGAACGGCGCCGCACGCCGGCCGTATCGATGAGCGTGAAGCGACGCCCGTCGCGCTCGAAAGGCACGAAGATGCTGTCGCGCGTCGTGCCCGGCAGGTCGGTCGCGATGACACGCTCCTCGCCTATGAAGCGATTCACGAGCGTGGACTTGCCCACGTTCGGACGACCGATGATCGCGATGCGGATGGAATCGTCGTCCGGCGGCGCGGCATCCTCGTCCGGCTCCAGGCCGGCGAGCACCACGTCCATCAGGCTTTCGCAATTCGTGCCGTGGACCGCAGCGATCGCAAAGGGCTCGCCGCAACCCAGCCGGTGGAATTCCGCGCCGATCACGCCCGCGTCGCGACCCTCGGCCTTGTTGACGGCCAGCGTGACGGGCTTGCCCGAGCGCTTGAGCAAGCGCGCGACGAACATATCCTCGTTCGTCAGTCCGACGCGACCGTCTACGACGAGCACGAGGCGATCCGCCTCGGCGATCGCTCGCTCCGTCTGCTGGCGCATGAGCGCTTCGACGCCGGTGACGGTGTTCTCGACGACACCACCGGTGTCCACGGCGATGTAGGGCACCGGGCCCAGCTTGCCGTAACCGTACTGGCGGTCACGGGTGACGCCCGGCACGTCGGCGACGATCGCGTCGCGCGTGCCTGTCAGCGTGTTGAACAGCGTCGACTTGCCGACATTCGGCCTTCCGACCAGTGCGACGATCGGCAGCATGGCAGGATCAGCGACGCCGCGGACCAGCGACGCGGTAGGCCGTGACGTGGCCCTTGTCGTTGATGAACAGCGCCAGGTCGCCGACGACGCGCGGCGGATTCGAGACCGCCAGACCGCCACTCTTCACGCGCGCGCTCGGTGCACCGGTCTTCGCATCGAAGAAATGCACATAGCCTTTGAAGTCCGCCACGGCCACCTGGCCACCGATCACCACAGGTGCCGAAAGGCGACGGTTCTTGAGCTTGTCCGAGCGCCAGAGCTCCACGCCGGTGCGCCGGCCGATCTTCACCAGCTGACCATCCGAGGCGGAGACGTAAACGCCATCTTCGTCGGTGGCGAGGCCACGGTAGCTGGAGAGGTCGCGCGACCACCAGACCTGGCCACTGTCCCGTGCGAGGCGCGCGACCTTGCCCTGGAACGTTACGGCATACAGATCATCATCCACGACGCTGATGCCTGAATCGATGTCGATCAGGCGTTCGAGTTCCGATCGGCCACTGGGAGGCGCCACCGCAACGTCCCAGGCGGTCTGGCCATCGCGCAGGCCGATCGACATGACCCTACCGTTGTCGAACCCGCTGATCGCGAAGTCGCCGGCAATGACCGGCATCGCGGATCCGCGCAGAGACAGACGCGGAACGTTTTGTTCGGCGGCCCACAGCTGCCGACCATTGGCGGTGGACAACGCGACGAGACGTCCGTCGACGGCACGCAACAACACGACACCCGCGCCGATGGCGGGCGCCGAGAGCAATTCGCTGTTGAGACGGGTCTTCCAGCGCAACGCGCCCGTCGCCTGATCCAGTGCCACGATGTCGCCGTAGGTCGCGCCCACGACCACGAGTCCATCGCCTGCGCCCGGACCGCCCGCGATCTTCACGTGCGTCCTGGCACGCCACAGCTTCCTGCCATTGGCCAGCGCGAAAGCCGTCACGTCACCATCATGGCCGGCGACGAACACCCGGCCACCGTCGCTCGACACACCGAGACCCAGACGCAGGTTCGGCGCCGCGCCGCCGGCATTGGCCGACCAGACCTTCTCGACGCGAACCGTCTCGCGGATCTTGACGAGGGAGGCCGGCGGATCAGCCTTGTCGTTGGAAGCGCAACCCGCAAGAAGGGCCAGCGCAGCGCAGAGTCCGGCCAAGCGCCTCACTGGGCACCTTTCAGGTCGTTGATCTTGAGATCCAGAAGATCGCCATCGTTTCCGGACGGGGGCGACGGACCGCGGGCAGCCTTCGCGGCCTCGTACTCGCGCAGCGCGCCGGCCGCGTCACCCTTGGACTGCAGCACATCGCCGCGCACTTCGGCGACCAGCGCCGAGAAAGCACCGGCCTCCCCCGTGCCGAGCGTCTTCAGCGCGTCATCGGGCTTGCCCTGTGCGACCTGCACGCGTGCGAGGCGCAACTTCGCGACGGTGCGCAACTGGGCGTCCCTGCCGCCGTCCGCAACCTCGCGGAGCAGGATCGCCGCCTTGTCGAGCTCGTTGCGCACCACGTGGATGCGCGCGGCCTCGAGGGCTGCGGAAGTATCGTAGGCCGAACCAGCGTGCTCCTTGCGGAACTTCTCGAGGTCGCCCAGCGCCTTGCCGAGGTCGGCCGTGTCCAGACCGGCCAACATCTTTTCGTATTCCGCGCTGGCCGCGAGTTGTTGTGCTTCCGTGTGCGACTGCCACCAGCGCCAACCGGTCAGTGCCAGCACGCCGACCAGCGCACCGGCCACGATCGCGAGGCCGTTCTCGCGGAACCATGCCTTCAGGGTTTCCCACTGTTCGCCGTCTTCGAGCAGATCCACGTTGATGCGTCCTTTGAGGTCAGGCTGCGTTGGAGGAAGCGGCCAGCTCGACGAGCAGGGCCGGGATGCGGGCCGCGAGGTCCTCGAGCGCGCACTCGCTCTGACCGGCCTCGAGCCGCAAAGGTTTCAGGGCGGCAACGCCGCGCTCCAGTTCACCGTCGCCCAGCACGAGCGCCAGCAGCGCACCGGACTTGTCGGCCCGGGCGAACTGTTTCTTGAAATTGCCGCCACCCAGGTTGAGGTGCAACCGTACCCCGGGCAGTTCGTCGCGCAGGCGCTCCACGATTCCCAGCGCCGCGCGCTGCGCCCGGTCACCGGCCGTCACGACGTAGACCTCGGCTTCGGCGACGGCCGGCACGGCCTCGAGCTGCGACAGGAGCTCGACGACACGTTCGACGCCCATGGCGAAACCGATCGCCGGCGTCGCCTCGCCACCGAGCTGCGTAATGAGCCCGTCGTACCTCCCGCCGGAGCAGATCGCGTCCTGCGCCCCGAGCGCATCGGTCACCCACTCGAATACGGTCCGCGAGTAGTAATCGAGGCCGCGCACCAGGCGCGGATCGATCACGTAATCGATCCCCGATGCCGTGAGCATGCCGCAGAGCGCATCGAAATGGTCGCGCGACTCCGGATCCAGATGATCGGTGAGGAGCGGCGCGCCGGACACGACCGCCTGCATGTCGGGATTCTTGCTGTCGAGGATGCGCAGCGGGTTGCCCTCGAGCCGGCGACGGCTGTCCGCGTCCAGGACGGACTCGTGCTGCCGGAAGTAGGCCACGAGCTTGTCGCGATAGACCCGCCGCGATTCGCTTGTGCCAAGCGAGTTGAGCTTGAGCTTGACCCGCGTGATGCCCAACTGCTTCCAGAGTCGCGCCGTCATCGCGATGAGTTCGGCATCGATGTCCGGGCCCGCGAAGCCGAGCGCCTCGACGTCGATCTGGTGGAACTGCCGGTAGCGGCCCTTCTGGGGACGCTCGTGGCGGAACATCGGACCGGCGGTCCAGAGCTTCAGGCGAGCACCGCGCAGCATGCCGTTGGTGATCGCCGCGCGCACCACGCCCGCCGTGCCTTCAGGCCGGAGCGTCAGGCTGTCGCCACCGGAATCCGTGAAGGTGTACATCTCCTTCTCGACGATATCGGTGAACTCGCCGATCGCACGCTTGAAAAGCGCCGTGTGCTCGACGATCGGCACGCGCATTTCCTCGAAGCCATAGGCGGCGAACAACTCGCGCGTCACGCGTTCGAGCTTCTGCCAGCCGGGGATCTGCGCCGGCAGCACATCGTTCATGCCGCGCACGGCCTGCACAAGGAAACTCTTTTCCACGCTTTACCCGTTCAACAGGACCGGTTCAGGGAGCCGCCTTCGCGACGAGCCCCCACCACAAAACGACCGCCATCAGCAGCAACCCCAGCGCCAGCACCAGGCGCCACCGCGTGCGCGGCGGAGCTTTCGGCCCACGGACCCGGGGCGGCCGCCAGTCCGTGATGCGCGGCGCACGGGTGAGATCCGGTTCGACCGACGATGCACCACTGGCCGCGAACAACGCCTGCAGGGGCCCGAAAGCCTCGCCAAGCAGGTCGGCGTAGCGCTTGAGGTGACCCCGTGCATACACCGGCGCACCGAGTTCCGAGAAACGCTCTTCCTCGAGGGCCTCGAGCACCCGCACGTCGACATGCAGCTTCGCAGCAGCCTCCGCAAGGGTCTGCCCGCTGCGCTCGCGCGCTGATTTGAGGATCGCACCGAGGCCCGGTGCCGGGGGGATGATGACCGGTTCCTTGCCCATCAGCTGTTTCCGCCGAGCAGTTGTGGCAGTGCGCGGGCCTGCGCGCTGTCAGGAAAATCACGCCGCAGGCGTCGGGCATAGCTCTCCGCGGCCGGGCGATCGCCGCGCGCGAGCGCAGCACGCGCACCCACCAGCAGCACGTCGGGCGCCACCAGTCCGATGGCGAGGTAACGGTCCACGACCTGGCCGGCCACATCCGCCGAACCCAGCTCGAGCTGAAGATCCGCCTGCTCGAATACCGCCGCGGCGTAATCCGGTCGCACGCGGATGGCTTCATCGAGGTAACGCACCGCCTCCCGGGACCGCTTGGCGGAACGCAGGCAAACCGCGGCGTTGGCAAGTGCAGCCCAAGGCGTCGCGTAGAGGCGATCCTTCGCGGCGAGGTCGAACTGGGCCAGCGCCTTGTCGACCTTGCCGTTGCGGCACAGGAAAACGGCGTAATTGTTGCGGACATCCGAGCTCGCCGGCGCCAGGCGCATCGCGAGCTCGTATTCTTCCTCGGCCTTCTGGGGCTTCTCCAGCCGCTCGTTCAGGAAGGCCAGCGCGGTGTGCACCTCCGCGCTCTTCGGCGCCTGCCTGAGCGCGCGGTCAAGCTTTTCCTTGGCGAGGGCGAGGTTTCCCTGCTGCATGTAGGCCACCCCCAACTGCACGTTGGCACGCGCAGCCTCCGGATTGGGCGCCTGCGCCGAGGCAACGCCGGCGGCCAACGCCGCGGCCGCCACGACGGCAATACGCTTGGCACCGAGGCGAGTGGTGGTGCGATCGATAACCTTGCCGACCAGTTGGCCGCAGGCCGCGTCGATATCGTCGCCGCGCGTGCGGCGGATCGTCGCCATGACGCCGCCCTTGAGCACCTGGTCGAGGAAAGCCTTGATGGCCTCGGGCTTCGAGCGCCGATACGGCGAGCCCGGGAAGGGGTTGAAGGGGATCAGGTTCACCTTGGCAGGGTGGCCCTTCAGCAGCCGTGCGAGCGCGCGCGCCTGCGCGGGCGAATCGTTCACGCCGTCGAGCATCACGTATTCGAAGGTGACGCTGCGGCCGTTCTGTTCGTCGATGTAGTGCCAGCAGGCCTCGAGCAGTTCGGCGATGTTGTGGCGCCGGTTGATCGGCACCAGCTGGCTGCGCAGCTCGTCGTCCGGCGCGTGCAGCGACACGGCGAGCGCGACATTGCTCTCTTCGGCGAGCTTGTACATCTGCGGCACGAGGCCGCTCGTCGACAGCGTGAGCCGGCGACGGGAGAAATCGAACCCGAGATCGTCCAGCAGGATGCGCGTGGCCGGCACGACGTTGCGGAAATTGGCGAGCGGTTCGCCCATGCCCATCAGCACGATGTTGCTGATCATGCGGTCGTCGCCGGCCTGGAAACCCAGTTCCTTCTGCGCGAGGAATACCTGCCCCACGATTTCCGCGGCGGTCAGGTTGCGGTTGAAGCCCTGCTGCGCGGTGGAGCAGAAGCTGCAGTCCATGGCACAGCCGACCTGGGAGGAAATGCACAGCGTGGCGCGTTCGGCATCCGGGATGTAGACCATCTCGAAGCCCTGCGCGTTGTCCGCGCGGAGCATCCACTTCACCGTGCCGTCGGAAGAATCCTGCCGGGTGACGACCTCAGGCAGGGTGACGCAGGCCTCGGCCTTCAGCTGTTCGCGGAAGGCCTTGGCCAGGTCCGTCATCGCGTCGAAATCCGTCACGCCGCGCTTGTAGAGCCAGTTGAACAACTGGCGCGCGCGGAATGCCTTGCCGCCCCGCTCGAGGATCCAGGCCTCGAGTTCGGGACGGGTCAGGCCGAGCAGGTTGACGCGTGACTCGGTCACGTCATCTCACGCCCGCGTTCAGCGGGTGTGGATTTCCGTCTGCGCGAAGAAGTACGCGATCTCGATCGCGGCATTCTCGAGCGAGTCGGAGCCGTGCACCGTATTCGCCTCGATGCTCTCGGCGAGGTCGGCGCGAATGGTGCCCTTGTCGGCCTTCTTCGGGTCCGTGGCACCCATGATCTCGCGGTTCTTGAGGACGGCGTTCTCGCCCTCCAGGACCTGCAGCATCACGGGGCCCGAAATCATGTAGGCCACGAGGTCGTTGAAGAACGGACGCGCCTTGTGGACGGCGTAGAAGCCTTCGGCTTCGGCCTTCGACAGATGCACCAGCTTGGAGGCGACGATCTTGAGGCCGGCGGCCTCGAAACGACGGTAGACCTCGCCGATCAGGTTGCGGGCAACGCCATCGGGCTTAACGATCGAAAAAGTGCGCTCGAGCGCCATGGGACAGGACTCCACCTTGAGGAAAAGCCCTTGATTCTACCCTTTCCGGGGCAGCAATTGCGGCGCCTTCAGACGTGGAAGCTCTCGCCGCAGCCGCACTCCCCCGTCACGTTGGGGTTCTGGAACCGGAATGCCTCGTTCAAGCCCTGTCGCACGAAATCGACGGTGGTGCCGTCCAGGACCGGGAGGCTGTCCGGATCCACGAGGACCTTGACTCCCCTGTCCTCGAAAACCAGGTCCGTCGGCCCCGCCTCGTCCGCGTAATCGATCACATAGGCGAAACCGGAACAGCCGGATTTGCGCACCCCGAGGCGCAGGCCCAGGCCACGGCCGCGGGCGGCCAGGAAGTTGCGGATGCGTTCTGCGGCGGAATCGGTCAGGTAGATGGCCATGGGATATCCGGTGGTGGATCAGGCCCGCGCGGCACGCAGGGCATCTTCGATGATGAGCATGCGCCCGAGTTTTTCAACCGGGGCGCCGACGGCCACCCGCCAGGATTCCGGGGAACCCGGCGCGGGCGCCGCCTCCGGCAGTCCCCGCAAGGACTCGGCGACGTGTGCACAGGCGGCAAGGACGTGGGGACAAGCATAGGCCTGGAATCGGACGTCCGCGATACGACCGGATTTGATGCAAAGCAACAAACGAACCCAGGTACCGAGGCGCGAGGCGCCAGCCTCTCCGATACGCAGGCGGACGCCCTCCCCCTGCCAGTCGGCTACCGGCAGGGGTCGATGGGGCGAAAGCGCCCGCAGGCGCTCCAGTTCACGCCGTACCGCCGTCAGGGCGACATCGACCGCGGCTTCCGGTGTCCCCCGACCGAAACTGAAGCGCAGCGAGGCCTGCGCGAGCTGGG
Source organism: Pseudomonadota bacterium (assembly GCA_039800965.1). GTDB lineage: Bacteria > Pseudomonadota > Gammaproteobacteria > Steroidobacterales > Steroidobacteraceae > ZC4RG30. Next base: position 19,635 of record JBDLPS010000010.1, read on the forward strand.
TGTCGCGGCCGAGCGCGCGCAGCACGAAGGACGGTTCGCCGCTGGCCGAGTTGCAGGCAGAACCCGTGGACAGCGCCAGTTCCGGCAGGCCAGCAAAGAGACTCTCGCCTTCCACGTCCTCGAAGGACAGGTTCAGGATGGCTGGCGAACGGTGGACACGATCGCCGTTGAACACCACGCCGGGCAGTGATTCGAGGCCCGCCTGCAGGCGGTCGCGGAGGGCCGCCACGCGCGATGCGGCCTCGGCACGCTCGTTCAGCACGCGCTCGCAGGCCAACCCGAATCCGGCGATCTGATGGACCGGCAGCGTGCCGGAACGCAGCCCTCGCTCCTGCCCGCCCCCGAGGATCAGGGGATCGAGGCCGCCACGGCGGCGGGGCGCGACCACCAGCGCTCCGACGCCGGGGGGGCCGCCCAGCTTGTGTGCGCTGATCGAAAGGTAGTCGATACCCGCCATGTCCAGAGGCAACCATCCGGCCGACTGGGCCGCATCGACATGCAGCGCGATGCCACGCGTCGCGCAGCACGCGGCGATGCCGGCGATGTCCTGGACGACGCCGGTCTCGTTGTTGACGTGCAGCAGGCTGGCGAGGCGCGTCTCCGGGCGCAGCGCGGCCTCGAAGCGGGCCAGTTCGATGCGGCCTGTCGGCCCGGGCTGCAGGACGCTGGCCCGGACACCATCGCGCTCGAGCCGGGCAACGGGGGCAAGCACGGCCTTGTGCTCGGTGGACAAGGTCACCACATGCGCACCCTGCCTCTGTGCGACGGGCAAACCACGGAAGTGGCCGAGGATCGCGAGGTTGTTGGCCTCGGTGGCACCGGAGGTGAAGACGACGCAGGAGGGATCGGCACCGACCAGCGCCGCCACCTGCGCGCGCGCGGCGTCGACGAGAGTCGCCGCACGCCGGCCCGGAGGATGGTTCGATCCGGGATTGCCGAGCGGCTCGGCCAGCAGCTGCGCCATCAGCGCCGCGACGGTCGGATCGACGGGCGTCGTCGCCGCATGATCGAGATAGACGGGCGCTTCGTTCACCGCGGTCCGCCGGCCATGCGGCGGCGGTTCTGCACGGCCGTGAGGAATCCGCGCAGGATGTTCACTTCGTTCGCGTCGAGTTCGGCGCGGTTCAGGAAACGGCGTATGCGGTTCATCAGATGGGTGCCGCTTTGCGTACGGTCGCGGAAATCCACTTCGTCCATCGCCTGCTTCAGGTGGTCGTAGAGACGCTCCATGTCGGCCGCGTCCGCCAGCGGCACCTCGCGCGGCACGGAAGGCGCGCCAGCAGCCCCCCGGCGGGCCATGAGGATCTCGTAGGCGATGAGCTGTGCGGCCATCGCGATGTTGAGCGACTCGTAGTCGGGATTGGCCGGGATACGCAGCAAGGCATGCGCCGATTGGAGCTGATCGTTGGTCAACCCGAAGCGCTCGGTGCCGAACAATACCGCGACGGACTGGCCAGGCGGAGCGGCACGCGCCTCCTCCACCAGTCGCAAGGCGGCCTCGCGGACCTCGTATACCCGGAATACCTGGTCGCGCTCCCGGGCCGTGGTTGCCATCACGAAGCCGCAGCCCTGCAGCGCTTCGGCCAGCGTCGGCACCACGCGCGCCCGCGCCAGCACGTCGTCAGCGCCCGATGCCCGCGCCGTGGCTTCCGGATCCGGGAACTGGCGGGGATTCACGAGGACGAGTTCCGACAGCGCCATGTTCTTCATGGCGCGCGCCACCGCACCGATGTTGCCGGGGTGGCTGGTGTCGACAAGCACGAAACGCAGGTCTATCGGCGGCAGGCTGGGGGTCATCGGTGGTATTCTAGCGTCCATCCCCGCTCCGCCGGGCTCTGGTTCTTTACCATGCATCCATTCGTCAATACCGCCGTGCGCGCGGCCCGCAAGGCCGGCGACACCATCGCCCGCGCGATGTCGCGACTCGAAGGCATCGAATCGTCGGCCAAGGGCCTGAACGACTTCGTCACCAACATCGACCATGCAGCGGAGGCCGACATCATCGGCATCCTGCGCACCGCCTACCCGCACCACGCCTTCCTCGCCGAGGAAAGCGGGGCGTTCGGCAACGCCGACACGACCTGGATCATCGATCCGCTCGACGGCACGACGAACTTCATGCATGGCTTCCCGCAGTTCGCGGTATCGATCGCCTGCCAGGTGCGCGACCAGATCGAGCACGCGGTGGTCTATGACCCCATGCGGCAGGAAATCTTCACGGCCTCCCGCGGAAGCGGCGCCTACCTCGAGAACCGCCGCCTGCGCGTCAGCAAGCAGCGCACGCTGCAAGGGTCGCTTATCGGCACGGGCTTCCCGTACCGGGAAAACCTGCATTACCTCGACCCCTACATGGGCATGCTCAAGGCGGTCATGCAGAGCGCCTCGGGCGTGCGGCGGCCGGGAGCAGCGGCACTGGACCTCGCCTATGTCGCCGCGGGGCGGACGGACGGTTTCTTCGAGATCGGGCTGAAAGCCTGGGATACGGCCGCGGGCACGCTGCTGATCCGCGAGGCCGGCGGACTCGTGGGCACGCTGGACGGCGCCGAGTACAAACAGAATGGCAACATCGTCGCGGGCAACCCGCGGGTGTTCATGCAACTGGTGGAGGCGATCTCCCCCCACCTGCCGGCGGCCCTGCGCGAGGGCACGCCGACCACGGATCCGGCGGGCTGATTCAGTCCGCGGTGGCGGTACCGTTCGCCAGATGCGAATGGCGCCGCCCGTACAGGCCGTAGACCACGAGCCCGATCGCAGCCCAACCGAAGAACAGCTTGATCGTGTAGGCACCGAGGCTGACGAAGAGCAGCGCGCATCCCGCCATGGCAAGCGGGCCGACCACCCAGATGAAGGGCGTGCGGAAACTGCGCGGCTGGGCCGGTTGCGTCCGGCGCAGGACCATCACTCCCAGGGCAACGACGAAAAACGCGAACAGCGTGCCGGAGTTCGAGATATCGGCCAGCATGCCGACCGGGAACAGCCCGGCGAACAGTGCCACCACCACGCCCGTCGCCATGGTCACCACATGCGGGGTGTGGAAGCGCGGATGGATGCGCGCGAAAGCCGACGGCATCAGTCCGTCGCGGGCCATCGTGAACAGGATGCGCGTCTGGCCGAACATCATCATCAGCACTACGGACGGCAGCGCGATGATGGCCGCCGCGGCAACCCAGTTGCCGACCTGGGGCCACCCGAGCTGACGCAGCACGAAAGCCAGCGGCTCCTTCGACTCCGACAACGCACCACCGGGCTGGGCGCCAACGGCGCCGGTCGCGGCATAGGCCACCAGCAGGTAGAAGGCCGTGCAGATCACCAGCGAGCCGATCAGGCCGAGCGGCACGTTGCGCTGCGGGTTCTCGGTTTCCTCGGCGGCGGTCGACACGGCATCGAACCCGACGTAGGCGAAGAAGATGGAAGCGGCGGCACCCAGCACGCCTACGCCGGACAGGGGCGTACCCCAGCCGTTGGGGAACATCGGCTGGAAGTTCACGTGGCTGACGGCGGGCAAGGCGATCGCGATGAACGCACTGAGCGCAGCGATCTTCACCACCACCAGCACGGCGGTGAACTTGGCGCTGCGCGACGTGCCGATCACCAGCAGCCAGGTGACGAAGATCGACACGAGGAAGGCGAGCAGGTTGAACCCGCCGGCAACCCTGCTGCCGTCGGCCAGCGTGACCGTATCGCCGGGGCCGGCGGTCAGCATGGGCGGCAGGCCGTGCCCGATGCTGTGGAGGAATCCGTTGATGTAACCGGACCATCCCACGGCCACCGCACCGGCCGCCACCGCGTACTCGAGAATCAGCGCCCAGCCCACCATCCAGGCGACCAGTTCGCCGAGCACGGCATAACTGTAGGTGTAGGCCGAACCCGAGACGGGAACCATCGACGCGATCTCGGCGTAGATCAGCGCGGTCAAGAGGCAGACGACCGCGGCGATGACGAAAGACCACATCATGCCGGGGCCGGCCTTGTTGGCGGCGACGGCGGTGAGCACGAAGATGCCGGTGCCGATGACGGCACCGATGCCCAGCATGGTGAGGGACCAGGCGCCCAGCTGGCGCTTCAATGACCGCTTCTCGGCGGTTTCGAGGATCAGGCTCAGCGGCTTGGTGCGCCAGGTCATTGCGGATGCCCCCTTGGTTTATCGGCCGATTGTAGGCGGCAGCCACGGCCTGCCGCCATGCCGGCGCGACCCGCTTCAGCCGGCGTCGTGGTTATGGGGCCCGCCGCCGAGGTGCGCGTGCCCCGCCTGCTCGTGCCGTCGTGCCAGCAGCGCGCGCAGCCTCAGGTTGACCATCTCGACCACCACGGAGAACGCCATGGCGAAGTAAAGGTAGGGTTTGGGGATGTGCAGCGCGAGGCCCTCGCCCATCAGCGCGAAACCGACGAGGATCAGGAAGGCCAGCGCCAGGATCTTGACCGTCGGATGGCGCTCGACGAAAGCGGAGATGGCGCCGGAGACCAGCATCATCACCAGCACTGCGGCGATGATGGACGCGACCATGACCGGCACCTGGTCAGGCCTTGCCAGCCCGACCGCCGTAAAAACGGAATCCAGCGAAAAGACGATGTCGATGATCGCGATCTGCACCACGATCACGGCGAAACTGGAAAACACGCGCGTCTGGCGTGCGTCGGCCGCGCCTTCCAGCGTGTGGTGGATCTCCAGGACGCTCTTGGCCAGCAGGAACAGACCACCGCCCAGCAGGATGATGTCACGGCCCGAAAAAGCCTTGCCGGCCAGATCGAACCAAGGCTGCGTCAGTCGCATGAGCCAGACGATCGAGAACAGCAGCGCGACGCGGGTCAGCATCGCCAGCGCCAGACCGACGATGCGCGCCTTGTCGCGACGGTTCGCGGGCAGACGCCCCACCAGGATGGAGATGAAGATGATGTTGTCGATGCCGAGGACGATCTCGAGCATCGACAACGTCGCGAACGCCAGCCACGTGCCGGGGTCCGTGAGGAACTCGATCACGGCAGGCCGTCCACCGCCTTCTTCGACACGACCGGGAAGACGTGCTCCGCCTTCAGGCCGCAGTCGAGGGCAACCGACGCCGAGATGTAGATCGACGAATACGTGCCGGCGAGGATGCCGATGAGCATCGCCTCGGAGAAACCCCGCAGCACCGGACCGCCCAGGAACAGCAGCGCCACCACGACGATCAGCGTGACCAGCTTGGTCATGATCGTGCGCGACAGCGTCTGGTTGATCGACTGGTCGAGGGCCACGGACGGCGTGAGCCGGCGGTTGGCCTCGAAGCGCTCGCGGATGCGGTCGAACACGATGATGGTGTCGTTCAGCGAGTAGCCTACGACGGCCAGAATGGCCGCGACGACAGCAAGATCGAAAGTCGTCTGCGTGATCGAGAAGATGCCGAGCACCAGGATCGGGTCGTGCATCACCGCAAGGATCGCGCCGAGCGACAGGCGCCAGGTGTGGAAGCGGAACGCCACGTACGCGAACACCAGCAGCAAGGTGACAGACAACGCCCAGATGGCGCTGTTGCGCAACTCGTCGCCGACCTGCGGACCGACGAACACGGGCTGCTGCATGCGGACGCCGGGGTCGACGGCCTGCAGCGCCGCCTCTACCTTGTCGCGAAGCTGGGTGCCCGAAGCGGCCGGATCGGGCGGCAGGCGGATGGCCACGTCGCGCGAAGAACCGAAGTTCTGCACCGACGGTTCCTTGAAACCCGCCCTGCCGAGGCTCGCGCGCACCGCATCGAGGTTGGCGGCCTGCGGGAACGTCGCCTCGACGCTCAACCCGCCGGTGAAATCGATCGCGAGGTTCAGCCCCTTCATGAAAAAGGACGCGAACGAGACCACCATCAGCGCGATCGACAAGCCGTACCACAGCTTGCGCGTCGCCATGAACGGGAAGTTGGTCGCCTTGTGGAAGAACTCCATGTCAGTACGTCCCCTTGTCCGTCAGATCGCGAGCTTCGAGGGCTTGCGCTTGCCGCCATAGATCAGCGTGATCAGCGCACGGCTGCCCATCAGGGCAGTGAACATCGATGTCAGGATGCCGAGCGTCAGCACGACCGCGAAACCGCGGATGGCGCCGGTGCCGAACACCCACAGCACCAGACCGGCAATGATGGTGGTGACGTTGGAGTCGGCGATCGCCGAAAACGCCTTTTCGAATCCGGCGCGGATTGCCGCCTGCGGCGACACGCCGTTGCGCAATTCCTCGCGGATTCGTTCGTAGATCAGCACGTTGGCGTCGACCGCCATGCCGACGGTGAGCAGGATGCCGGCGATGCCCGGCAGCGTCAGCGATGCACGCAGGCCCGGCATGGAAAGCAACCCGGTGAGCAGCACGACGTTGGCGAGCAGCACGATCGCGGCGACCACGCCGAACACGCGGTAGTAGACGATCATGAACAGGAACACGCCAGCCATGCCGATGAGCAGGGCGTTGACGCCCATGTCGATGCTCTCCTGGCCGAGCGAAGCGCTGATCGCCCGCTCCTGGACGATGAAGAGCGGAGCGGCCAACTGGCCGGAACGCATCAGCAGCGCCAGTTCGCGCGACTCCGCCTGCGTCAGGCCGGTGATGTTGAACTGGTTGCTGAAGACCCCGCGGATGGTCGCCTCGCTGATGACCTCCTGCGTCGTCGTCTCGCGCTCCACTTTCTCGCCGGCGACGTCGACTATCTCCCGCCGCTTCTCGATGAACACGACGGCCATCGGCTTGCCGACGTTGGCGCGGGTCGTGCGCAGCATCTCGTCGCCGGCACGGGCATCGAGGCGCACGGAGACCGACGGGCCCTCCTGGGAAGCGGAAGATGAGGCATCCACGAGCTGGTCGCCGGTCGCGATGACCTCGCGCTTGAGCAGCGTCGGGCGCCGATCGCCGCGGTGGTAGTAAAGCTTCGAGCCCAGCGGAGCGCGGTTGCGCGCCACGGCCTCGGCGACACTGTTCTGGGTATCGGCAAGGCGGAACTCGAGCGTCGCGACCTTGCCGAGGATGTCCTTCACCTCGGCCGAATTCTGCACGCCGGGCAACTGCACGTTGATGCGGTCGATGCCCTGGCGCTGCACGATCGGCTCGGACACCCCCAGCTCGTTCACGCGGTTGCGCAGCGTGACAAGGTTCTGCTCGATGGCATTGTCCTGGCGCTGGCGGACCTGCGCGTCGGAGAGGCGGGCTTCGATGTAGCGCGAACCACCCACCTCGGTGACCGAGTAGGTCAGGTCGCCGACGACCTTGCGCAGCACCTCGCGGGCACCCTGCAGATCGGCGCCTTCAGGCAGAGACACCCGCAGCGCATTGGCGTCCTCGCTCTCGATGGCGACCGCGGCCACGTCGTTGTAGGGGATCTGCTGGGCCGTCAGCGCCCGCCGGAAATCCTGCTCGTAGCTGCCCAGCAACTGGGCGACGGCGCCTTTGACGTCCACCTGGTACAGCAGGTAAAGGCCGCCCCGCAGGTCCAGACCGAGCGGCATCGGCCGCAGGCCCAGCTTGCGGAACCACTCCGGCGCACGCGGCGCGCTGGACAACGCAGACACGTAGGTCGACGCGAGCCCCTCGTTCACCGCATCACGCGCCTTGAGCTGCTCGGCAACACCCGGGAAGCGGACCATGAGCCGCCCGTCGTCCAGATAGGCACGCGAGAAAACGACCTGCTTCTGGCGCAGGAAGTCTTCCACGCCCTGCTGGCCGGTCGCGTCGATGGCGGCACGGTCCTTGCGGGCGACCTGCAGGGCGACGTCCTCGCCGAAGAAGTTGGGGGCCGCCAGCAACAGCGCCACCAGCGTGACGGCCGTGATGAGGATGTATTTCCAGCGCGCGTATTCGAGCATGACGGGAACGGCCCCTTGTCAGGCGGACGGGATCAGGCGCCCTTGTAGGTGCCCTTCGGCACCAACGACGTCACCTGGCCGCGCTGCACCGTGATGCAGACGCCGTCGGCGACCTCGAGGGACACGAAGTTGTCGTTGATCTCGCGGATCTTGCCCACGATGCCACCGGCCGTGACGACCTCGTCACCGGCGGCGAGCTTGGAGAGCATGGCCTGGTGTTCCTTGGCCCGCTTCTGCTGCGGCCGGATCAGCAGGAAATAGAACACCACCACGAAGACGGCCAGGATCAGGATCTGGCTCAGGCCACCGCCCGGAGGCGCCGCACCCGCGGCCTGGGCCTGAGCGTCGGAAATGAGGAAGTTGGTCATCGGGTTGTCCTCCAAAAAGGCCCGCGATTATGCCACAGGCGCCGGGCCAGCCCGCCGGGCAAGGGTTTCACGGGCAAAAGAGGCGAATTCGCCCCGGTCGAGCGCCTCCCGCATCCGGCGCATCAGGTCCAGATAGAAATGCAGGTTGTGGATGGTGTTGAGCCGGGCACCCAGGATCTCGTTGCAGCGATCCAGGTGGCGCAGGTAGGCCCGCGAATAGTTGGCGCAGGTGTAGCACCCGCATTCCGGGTCGATCGGCCCCGTGTCGGACTGATGGGCGGCATTGCGGATGTTCAGCACGCCGTCGTGCGTGAACAGGTGTCCGTTTCGGGCGTGCCGCGTGGGCATCACGCAGTCGAACATGTCCACGCCCCGGGCCACGGCCTGGATCAGGTCTTCCGGCCGCCCGACGCCCATCAGGTAACGGGGCTTGTCGGCCGGGATGTGCGGCTCGATCGACTCGATCACGCCCAGGCGCACCTCTTCCGGTTCGCCGACGGCGAGACCGCCGATCGCATAGCCCGGGAAGCCGATCGCGACGAGCGCCTCGAGGGAAGCCTCGCGCAGTGGCGCGTACATGCCGCCCTGGATGATGCCGAACAGGTTGCCGCGCGGCGGCGCCGGGTCCTCACGGTAGTAATGACGATGGCCGCGCGCGGCCCAGCGCATCGAGCGCTCCATGGAGTCGCGCGCCTGCTTTTCCGTGGCGGGCCAGGGCGTGCAGTCGTCGAAGGCCATG
>JBDLPS010000011.1:0-27217 GCA_039800965.1 Pseudomonadota bacterium
GTGCCGCATCTACGCCGACCGGCCACAGACCTGCCGCGACTACGACTGCCGCATCTTCGCGGCCGCCGGTATCGAGGCGGGTGGCGAACCCAAGCGCGTGATCAACGAGCGCATCCGCGCCTGGCGCTTCCGCTATGCCGACGCAGCTGATCGTGCCGCACATGCGGCCGTGACTGCGGCGGCGCATTTCATCCGGCGCCACCCGGAAGCCTTTGCGGGCAGGGCGCCCACCGCGCCGACCGGCATCGCGGTCCTGGCGCTCAAGGCACGCGGCGTGTTCCTCGATCCGGCCGTCGATTCATGCGACCCTGCGGGGGTCGCGCAGGCGGTCATCGAAGCCAGCCGCGCATTCGATTCGGGAAACGGGGGTTCCACATGAGCACAGCGTCCTTGCCGATGCTGGTCGATGGCGACTGGCTGGCCGCGCATCTCGATGATGCCGACCTGCGCGTGCTCGACTGCTCCGTGTCGCTTGTCCCCGTCGAAGGCGGCGTGCGGCTGGAAAGCGGCCGCGCGGCCTGGGCCGCCGGCCATATCCCCGGCTCTGCCTACGCGGACCTGATGCAGGACCTTTCCGACCGGGATTCGACCTTGCCCATGATGATGCCCGCGGCGACACAGTTCGCGGCGGTCCTGGGCCGGCTCGGCGTAGGGCCGGGTACCCGCGTGGTGCTCTACGACGCCGGCAACCACACCTGGGCCACGCGTCTGTGGTGGATGCTGCGGGCGATGGGTTTCGACCAGGCCGCCGTCCTCGATGGTGGCTTCACGAAGTGGAAGGCCGACGGCCGACCGGTTTCCGTCGAGCTGCCGAAGCATCCCGCCGCTGCCTTCATCGCGCAGCCGCGTGCGGCGGCGTTCGTGGACCGCGATGCCGTGAAGGCCGCGCTGGATGCTCCGCAGGTACGTCTCGTCAACGCGCTGTCGCCGGATGAGCATGCCGGCCGCGTCAGCCGTACCGCGCGTCCCGGGCGCATACCCGGCAGCGGCAACGTGCCGGCGGGCGTCCTGGTCGACGCATCGACCGGCGCCTACCGCAGCCTGGATGCGCTGCGCGAACTGATGCAGGCTGCCGGTCTGCTGGATGCCCCGCGCGTGATCGCCTATTGCGGTGGCGGTATCGCAGCGACCAGCGTCGCTTTCACGCTGGCCCGGCTCGGTGCGACGGATGTCGCCGTCTACGACGGCTCGCTGGTCGACTGGAGTTCGGATCCCCTGTTGCCGATGGAAACGGACACATGAACAACCGACGTGCCCTGCTGAAGTTCCTTGCCGCGAGTCCCCTGCTCGGTTCGATGGCCGCGGCGCAACGCGCGCTGGCCGACGAGTCCGTCATCGCGTCCGCGGCCGAAGGCCTCGATGTATTCGACTTCGAGGCGGCCGCGCGGAAGATCCTGCCGCCGGCGCACTGGGGATACCTGTCGAGCGGCGTCGACGGCGACGTCACGCTGCGCGCGAACAGCACCGCTTATGCGCGCTGGCAGCTCAAGCCGCGCCGCTTCGTCGATGTCAGCAAGATGGACCTCTCGACCGAAGTCTTCGGCACGAAGATGGCTTCGCCGATCATCTTGTCGCCGATCGGCAGCCAGCGCGCCTTCCATCCCATGGGCGAGGTCGAGGTTGCGAAGGCCGCGAAGTCGCGCAATGCGCTGCAGGTGCTGTCCACCGTGGCATCCTTCCCGCTGGAAACGGTGATCGAGACGCGGGGCGCACCGGTGTGGATGCAGCTCTACACGACGAACAAGCCCGAGGCGATGGCCCAGATTGTGAAGCGTGCCGAGAAGGCGGGCTGTCCCGTCATCGCGGTGACGGTCGATACGCCCGCGGGCCGCAACACCGCGACGGCGTCGCGGCTGCGCCGTGACGACACGCGCGTCTGCGGCAATTGCCACGTCGTCGGGCCGAGCGGCAATCCCGCACCGAACCTCGCGCTCAAGCCGATGTTCGCCGGCATCGACACGCAGGGTCTTGGCCAGACCTCAGCCTCGCTCACCTGGGATTTCATCAAGCGGCTGCGCGACCTCACCACGATGAAGATCGTGATCAAGGGGCTCGAGACGGAGGAGGATGCCGCGCTCGCCGTGCAGCATGGCGCGAACGGCATCATGGTGTCGAACCACGGAGGCCGTTCCATCGAGAGCGGCCGCGGCACGATCGAGTCGCTGCCGGAAGTGGTGCGCGGCGCCGGCGGCAAGGTGCCGGTGCTGCTGGATGGCGGCGTGCGACGGGGCACCGACGTGTACAAGGCGCTGGCGCTGGGCGCCTCGGCTGTCGGCATCGGCCGGCCGCAGGTCTGGGGCCTGGCGTCCTTCGGGCAAGCCGGTGTCGAGCGCGTGCTCGACATCCTGAACATGGAACTGCGCTATGCGATGGCCGGCTGCGGTGCCCGCAACGTCCGCGAGATCACGCGCGGCACCCTCTACGACGGCCGCGCGGGCTGATCAGGCTGCGTTGAACCGGTCGCCCGGCCGGGCGTTCCGGATCCACTCGCGGCAGGCCGCTGCCGCGGGATCGCCCTCGGCCGGTGCCCAGGGCGCGAAGTCCACCGCGGTGGCCGGGTCGTAGGGGCCTTCCTTCACTTCCGCGAACACGGAACCGTCCTGGCGGGCGAGCAGCGAGTGCCAGGTGGCGCGGGGCGTCTCGTAGGCGAACGCGGCCTGGCCTTCCCCAATGGCCCAGCGCCCCTGCACGACCCCGGCGTCATCGAACGTCAGCACATCGAATCCCCCACGGATGACGATCACCAGCTCCGATTTCGTGTGGTGGCGGTGCGGCCGGAAATAGCTGTTGCGGGTCGCCGCGACGAAGAAGCGCTGCACGAGGTCGTCGTTGCCCGCGTGAACGGTATGGTGCGCCCGGCCACGGGGCGAGGCGGCGGCCCTGGCGGCGAGTTCATCGAGCAGCTGCGTGGACAGGACCAGCATGGCAGGCTTCCGGTGCGGTGGGGACGGCGCATTATCGCATGGGGGCGTCTATGATCCGGACAGGCGCGAACTGCAAGGATCCGGCATGGCCCGTTATATCGATGGCAACCTCATCAAGGACGAGCGTGTGCTCTACCGCGGCACGCTGAGCCTCTGGTCGATGGCGGGGCGGATCTGCCTCGGCGTATTGCTGCTGCCGGTGCTCATCGGCCTGTATTTCCTGATCTCGGTGCTCATCCGCTACAAAACCACAGAGCTTGCGGTCACGAACAAGCGCGTGATCACCAAGACGGGCCTGATCACGCGCCATACGCTGGAACTGAACCTCGCCAAGGCCGAGAGCATCCAGGTGGAGCAGGGGCTGATGGGCCGCCTGTTCGATTACGGTTCGCTGCAGATCAATGGCACGGGCACCGCGCATGCGCCACTCGTCGGCATCCGTGCGCCGCTGGAATTCCGCCGCCAGTTCATGGAAGCCCAGGACCAGGCGGCTGAACGCTATGGCCTTGCTGCCCGCAACCCGGAAGCCTGATCGATGCCGAAAATAAACTTCACGCTGGATGGCCGCAGTGTTTCCGTCGAAGCGGAAGACGACCAGCCGCTGCTCTACCTGCTGCGCGACGAACTCGGCCTGAACAACCCGCACTTCGGCTGTGGCCTCGCACAGTGCGGCGCCTGCACCGTGCACCTCGACGGTGAACCGCTGCGCAGCTGCGTGGCCATGGCGCCGATGATCGAGGGCCGCACGGTGACGACGCTGCGCGGCCTTGGCACCCCCGAGGCGCCGCATCCGCTGCAGCAGGCCTATGTCGATGAGCAGGTGCCGCAGTGTGGCTACTGCGTGAACGGCTGGATCATGACTGCCGCGGCGCTGCTGAAGAAGAACCCGCAGGCCACCGACGCCGAACTGCGCGCTGGTCTCGCGGGCCTCAAGTGCCGTTGCGGCACGCATGCCTCCATCCTGCGGGCGATCAAGCGCGCCCAGTCGAGGCTCGCGTGAACGCGCTGTCGCGTCGGCAATTCCTGGTGGCGGGCGGTGCGCTCGTCGTCGGCATCGCAATGCCCGGTGCGCCGCCTGTTGCGGCGGCGGCCCCCACGCTGCCGGTGCCGAACCCGTCGCAGCTCGATGCCTGGCTCGCCGTACTGCCGGACGGCAGCGTGCAGGCCTTCTTCGGCAAGATGGACATGGGCCACGGCATCGAAGTCGCCATTGCGCAGATCGTGGCCGAAGAGCTCGACGTCGACATCGACCGCGTTACCGTCGTGATGGGCGATACCGCGCGTACGCCCAACCAGGGCGGCGCGTCCGGCAGCACCGGCATTTCGAACGGTGCCCGGCCGCTCCGCAATGCGGCCGCGGAAGCGAGACGCCTGTTAGTCGAAGCCGCCGCGCGTGAACTGGGGGTTCAGCCGTCGCGGCTTGCCGTGTCCCAGGGTGTCGTCCATGTCGTCGACCAGCCGGCCCGTGCGCTGACCTACGCCGCACTTATCGGCGGCCGCAAGTTCAACGCACCCGTCGAATGGAACAAGTCCGTCGGCAACTTCATGGACGTGAAGGTGAAGGCGCAGCCGAAGCCGCGCAGCGCCTATCGCGTGGTCGGGCAGTCGCTGCCGCGCCGCGATCTTTCCGGCAAGGTCTTCGGCACCCGCGACTTCGTCACGGACCTGCGCATCCCCGGTATGCTGCACGCGCGAATGATCCGCCCTCCGAAGGCCGGCCTCGTCGTCGGCCGCGTGGACGCCGAGGCGCTGCGTGCGAAATACCCTGCGGTGCAGGTCGTACACGAGAAGGACTTCGTCGCCGTGGTGGCGCCGAAGGAATGGACTGCCGTGAAGGCTGCACGCGCGCTGACGGTCGACTGGGTGAAGGGCCCACCTCAGGCCGCATGGCCGGGACATGACGGCCTGCACGAGCGCATCCGCAAGTCGCCGGTGCTCAGGCGCGAAGAGGCCGTGAAGCAGGGAGATGTCGAAGTGGCTTTCGCGAAGGCCGCGCGCATCGTCGAGGCCGAATACGAATGGCCGCTGCAGTCGCATGCCTGCATGGGTCCGGCCTGTGCCGTGGCCGACGTGCAGGCCGATCGTGCCACCGTCTGGACGGGTTCGCAGAAACCGCACTCAGTCCGCGATGGCGTGGCGAAGCTGCTGGGGCTTCCGGTCGATGCCGTGCATGCCATCTGGGTGATGGGCCCGGGCTCCTATGGCCGCAACGATGCCGGCGATGCGGCGATGGACGCGGTCTGGCTGTCGAAGACCCTCGGCAAGCCGGTGCGCGTGCAGGGCATGCGTCACGATGGCACGGCCTGGGATCCGAAGGGGCCCGCCTGCGTGCACCGTGCGCGTGCCGCGCTCGATGCCCAGGGCAATGTCCTGGCCTGGGATTTCACAGCACGCGGGCTTTCGCGCGTGAATGTGTCCTTCAACGAATCCGATCCGCGCGACACGCTCGCGGGCCAGTCACTGGGCCTGCCGCTGAACGCGGATCTCGGCCTCGGTGCGCCGTCCGAAAGCTATGGCTTCGCGAACAAGCGCCTTGCCTGGGAAGTCGTCGCGCCCCTGCAGCAGCGCTATTCGCCGCTGCGGACCTCGCACCTGCGTGATCCGCTGGGGCCGGAAGTCCATTTCGGCAGCGAGCAGTTCATCGACGAGCTGGCCTTCGCCACGGGTGCGGATCCGGTCGCTTTCCGGCTGAAGCACCTGACAGCACCGCGCGATATCGCGGTGGTGAAGGCTGCAGCGGAGAAGTGCGGCTGGACGCCACGCGCGAAGACCGCAGCGCGTTCGCATGCAAAGGGGGCGGTGCTGCAAGGTCGCGGCATCGCCTATGCGACGCGCAGCGGCACTGTCGTGGCCGTTGTCGTGGATGTCGAGGTCACGCCCTCGACCGGCCGTGTGTGGGCGCGGCGGGTGACCGTGGCGCACGACTGCGGCCTCGTCGTGAACCCGCGCGGCCTTGTGCAGACCGTCGAGGGCAACGTGATCCACGGTTTGTCGCGCGGCCTGTTCGAGGAAGTCCGCTTCGACGCCGATACCGTGCAGAGCGTGGACTGGGCCAGCTATCCGATCCTCGAGATGCAGGACGCGCCGGAAGCCATCGATGTGGTGCTGCTCGACAGCGCGCAGGCCGAGCCCAGTGGTGCCGGCGAACCTACCATTCGTTGCGTGCCCGCGGCGCTGGCCAACGCCTTCTTCGATGCCACGGGCCTGCGCATGCGGCGCGCACCGCTGTCGCCGGAGCGCGTGAAGGCCGCCCTGAAGAAGGCGGGCTTTCGATGAAGCGGCGGCTTTTGTTCGCCGGTGTCGGCGCGCTCGCGGTTGCCGGACTGATGGGCTGGCGCAGCTGGCAGGGGCCGGTCGTGGCGACCTATCGCCTCGAATCGCGCCCGCTGGTGCAGGCCGTCGTCGCGACCGGCCGCGTGGTGACGACCTCGCGCGTGCAGGCCGGCAGCGAAGTGACCGGCGTGGTCGTCGAGCGTCGGGTGAAGGAAGGCGACCGCGTGGCCGCCGGTGAGGTGCTGGCCGTGCTGCGCGCGGACGACCTCACGGCGAAGCTGCGTGAAGCCGAAGGCGCGCTGCAGTCGCTGCTGCAGTCGACGCGTCCGCAGGCCGAAGCCGCGCTGCGGCAGGCCGAGGCCCAGCTGCAGCAGGCCTCGCGCGAGAAACAGCGCAGGGCCGATCTTCTGGCCCGCCAGCTGCTGTCGAAGGAACAGGCGGAACAGGCCGAGCAGGCGGAGGTCATTGCGAAGGCCGCCGCGGAGCGCGCAAGGGCTGTTGCCGCGGCACTGGCGCCCGGACGCTCCGAGGAAACGCAGGCGCGCGAGCGTGTCGCCGCCGCGCGCGCGGCCCTCGCCAAGACCGTGATCCGTGCCGCGAAGGCCGGCACCGTGCTAACGCGCAACGCCGAGCCCGGCGACCTGGTGCAGCCCGGTCGCGTGCTCTTCGATCTGGCGCTCGATGGCCCGACTGAAATCCTGTTGCCCGTCGACGAGAAGAACCTGTCGGTGCTGCGTCTCTCGCAGGACGCCACCTGCATCGCGGATGCCTATCCGGCGCGGCCCTTCCCGGCGCGACTCACGTTCATCGCGCCGGCCGTAGACGCGCAGCGCGGCACGGCCGACCTGCGTCTCACCGTTGATCCGGTGCCGGACTTCCTGCGGCAGGACATGACCGTGTCGGTGAATATCCATACAGGCAGCCGCCAGTCCGCGCTCGTCGTGCCGAACGACGCGCTGGCCGACGTCGAAGGTGACCGGGCATCGCTGCGCATCGTACGCGGCGGGCGTGTATCGCGGGTCCCCGTGACGCTCGGGCTGCGCGGACTTTCCCTGACGGAAATACGCTCCGGCGCGGAAGAGGGAGACCGGGTGTTGTCTGCAAGCGCAGCGGTGTCCGATGGCGTCAGGGTGCGCACGGCATCCATAGCCCTGCCCGGCGCCGCCCCCGCGGATTCCTCGCGACGCGAGGTCCCGGTGAAGTTCAACTAGCGCGGGCGCACTGCAGGCATGTGGATCGAAACGACGATCGCGCTGAAATTCCTCAGGGAAGGACGCACGCAGACGACGCTGATCCTCGTCGGCATCGGCGTCGGTGTTGCCGTCATCGTGTTCGTCACCGCGCTCATCGTCGGTCTGCAGCAGAACATCATCGGCCGCACCTTGGGTACCCAGGCCCACGTGCGCGTCCTGCCGCCCGATGAACTGAACCACGTCCAGGCGCCACCCGTGGGCGTGGTGCAGCTGTTGCTGGAGGACAAGCGTCCGCAGCGGCTGCGTTCGATCAACAACTGGCAGGCCGTGCGCGACGTGCTCGACCAGTTGCCCGGCGTGAAGGCCGTGTCACCCGTGATTTCCGGCCCTGCCTTTGCGCGCCGTGGTGGCACCAACTTGTCCGTCGCGCTGGTCGGCGTGGATCCATCGCGCTACCTCAAGGTCATCCCGGTGGCGGACGATGTCGTCAGTGGCGTCTTTCGCGTCGGCGCCGGCGATGCGGTGATCGGCAAGTTGCTCGCCGAAGACCTCGGTCTTCGCGTCGGCGACAAGCTGCGCCTGCAGACCGGGCCGGGGCGCATCACCGTGGTGAACGTCGCGGGCATCTTCGAGCTGGGCGTTCGCGAACTCGACCAGCGCTATGTCTACCTGGACCACAAGCAGGCTGAATCGCTGCTCGAATTGCCGGGCGGCATCACCGTGATCGACGTCACCGTGAAGGACATCTTCGCTGCGACGGACCTCGCTACCCGCATCGCCGGCCTCACCGGCCTGAAGGCCGAGAGCTGGATGCAGACGAACGCGCAGTTGGTGAATGCGCTCGCATCGCAGAGCATGTCGACACGGATGATCAGTTTCTTCGTCGGGCTGTCTGTTGCCTTCGGCATCGCCAGCGTACTGTCGATCAGCATCGTGCAGCGCACCCGGGAGATCGGCATCCTGCGCGCGATGGGCACCCGGCGATCGCAGATGCTGCGCGTGTTCCTTGTGCAGGGTGCGCTACTCGGGCTTGCGGGGTCGGCGCTGGGTGCCCTGGCAGGTTGGGGGCTGGTCTGGGTTTTCAACGCCTTCGGCCCGGGGCTCTTCTACATCCCGGTATCGCCCCTGCTCGTGCCCGCCGCGATGGCGCTGGCGACCTTGACCGGCATTGTCTCCGCCGCGGTACCGGCCCGTCGTGCCGCCCGTCTGGACCCGGTCGTGGCGATCCGCCATGTCTGAGGTCGTCACCACCCATGAAGTGTTGCGCCTGCAAGGCCTGCGCAAGTCCTACAACATCGGCCTTCCCACCGAAGCCGAAGTACTCCACGGCGTCGATTTCAGCCTCACGCGGCACGACTTCGCGGCGTTGGTCGGCCCTTCGGGGTCCGGCAAGAGCACCTTGTTGAACCTGCTCGGCCTGCTGGATACGCCGACCGCCGGCGAGCTTTACCTCCAGGGCCAGGCCACGCGCAACCTGGATGACGAAGCACGGACGGCGCTGCGCGGCAGGACCATCGGCTTCGTGTTCCAGTTCCACCATCTGATACAGGCCTTCACGGCCCTCGAAAACGTGATGATGCCCTTGCTCGTTGCCCACGGTCGGCCGGATGCGGATGCGCTGGCGCGCGGCAGGGCATTGCTCGATGCTGTCGGGCTTTCCGGTTGCGAGGACCGGAAGCCTTCCGAGCTCTCGGGAGGCCAGCAGCAGCGGGTGGCCATCGCGCGTGCACTGGTGACGCGCCCGGCATTGCTTCTGGCGGATGAGCCGACCGGCAACCTCGACACGAAGACCGCCGGCGGGGTGTTCGAACTGTTCCGGCGCTTCAATCGGGAATATGACTGTGCCGTGCTGATCGTGACCCATGATCCACGTCTATCCGAAGCCTGTGATCGCACGCTGACCCTCGTGGATGGCCAGATCGTCGGCGACGTCAACCATCCGAGGAACGGGCGATGACATTGATCGACTGCGACGAGGGCCGGCATTCCGCTGCGATCCTGGGGATCCTCAACGATGCGATCCTGAACAGCACCGCACTCTATGAATACGTGCCGCGTCCCCCGTCGGCCATGGCCGCCTGGTTTGCCGCCAAACGAGCCGGCGGCTTCCCGGTGCTGGGCGTGGAGGATGGGCAGGGGACCCTGCTGGGATTCGCGACCTACGGCGGTTTCCGCGGTTTTGCCGCCTACAAGTACACGGTCGAGCACTCCGTCTACGTGCATCCCGGGCATCGTGGCCGGGGCGTCGGACGCCAATTGCTTTCGGCGCTGGTCGGACGTGCCCGCGCGCAGGACCTGCACTTGCTCGTCGGCGCGCTGGATGCCGCGAATGCCGCGAGCATCGCATTGCACGAAGGGCTGGGGTTCGCCCACGCGGGCACGATCCGGGAAGCTGCCTACAAGTTCGACCGCTGGCTCGATCTCGCGTTCTACCAGCTGCGCCTGGACACGCCGCAACAGCCGGTCGGCGGCTGACGAACACGCGTGCGTCATGCTGCCGCTGTGGCATCATGCGCGCCATCCCTGCTTTCACTGGATGTGCCGCGATGTCCTGGTTCCTTGCCGTCCTGCGCCAGTACGCCACCTTTCGTGGCCGCGCGCGACGCCGGGAATACTGGACCTACCTGCTGGTCTATTTCGGTTTCTACATCCTGTGCATGCTGGCAGACATGCTCACCGGCACCTTCGACCTCGAGACGGAGGGCGGTCTGCTGAGCGGTCTCTATATCCTCGGCATGGTGCTGCCCAGCCTGGCCGTCTCGGTTCGACGATTGCACGATACGGATCGCAGCGGCTGGTGGTTGCTGATCGGCTTCGTGCCCTTGCTGGGGCAGATCGTGCTGCTGTATTTCCTCATCCAGGAAGGGGACGAAGGCGCCAACCCGTATGGCCCCGACCCCAAGGCCGCCGGGCGCGGCTGATCGCCGGAGATCCCCGCCATGAACCTTCGGCCGCTCCTGACCCTGTTGTGCAGCGGATCGTTGCTGGCAGGCTGCGGGTCGCCGGCCCTGCAAACGACGCCGCCCCCGGTCGTCATCCAGAAATCCGTGCCCGCGGTCGTGTCGCCTGCGCCCTTGCCTGCAGCGCCGACGCCTCGCTACAGCCGTGCGGAGTGGGGGTCCGTCGAAGGCTGGCACGACGATGACCTGTTTGTGGCCTGGCCGGCGTTCGTCGCCGGCTGCGCCGCCTTGAAGACGAAGCCGGATTGGCAGTCGGCCTGCGCCGCGGCGGCACAGGCAACGGTCCGCGATGCACCGTCCGCGCGCCGATTCTTCGAAGCACAATTCGAAGCCTGGCGCCTCGCGTACGACGACGAGCGTGGGCAGCCTGCCGAGCAGGGGCTTGTCACAGGCTATTACGAGCCGATGCTCAATGGTGCGCGCAGGCCGGGTGGCCGGTTCCGCACGCCGCTCTACGGCGTGCCCGACGATCTGCTGACCGTGGAACTGTCGGAGCTCTACCCGACGTTGAAGGGTGAGCGTGTCCGCGGGCGCCTGCAGGGTCGCAAGGTGCTGCCCTATTACGACCGGTCGTCGATCGACGCCGCGCCGTCCGTTCAGGGCAAGGCGCTGCTGTGGACCGATGACGCGGTGGATGCGTTCTTCCTGCAGGTGCAGGGTTCGGGTCGCGTGAAATTGACGGATGGCAGCGTCGTTCGGCTGGCCTATGCCGACCAGAACGGCCAGCCCTACAAGGCCATCGGGCGCTATCTCGTGCAGAAAGGCGACCTGACCGTGGAGCAGGCGACGGCCCAGGGCCTGCGTGACTGGCTCGCGGCACATCCGGCCCGACTCAAGGAAGTACTCGACGCCAACCCGAGCGTGGTCTTTTTCCGCGAGGAGGCGTTGCCGGATCCTTCGGTCGGCCCCAAGGGCGCCCTGGGCGTGCCGCTCACGGCAGGGCGTTCGATCGCGATCGATCCGCGCAACCTGCCCTTGGGCGCGCCGGTCTTCCTGGCGACGACAGCGCCGGGCTCCGATGCGCCGCTGCGTCGTCTGGTGATGGCACAGGACACGGGCGGCGCGATCCGCGGGGTGGTCCGGGCGGATTTCTTCTTCGGCCTCGGGCACGAGGCAGGCCTCCAGGCCGGTGCCATGCGCCAGCAGGGCCGCATGTGGCTGTTGTGGCCGAAAGGCAGGCCTTTGCCGCCCGTGGGTCCGGGTGTTGCGCCGGCAAGCGGCGCTGCCGCGAACCTTGCATTGCAACCCGTGCTGGATGCGCTGTCGCGTTCGACGGGCCGGCGCTTCCTCGTCGCAAAGTCCGTTCCCGAGCAGCTGCGCGGTGGCACGCTCGATCTCTCGAACCCGACCTGGCCGCAGCTGCTCGCTCTGCTGCGCAACAACGGCCTTGCGGCCGTGAAGATCGAGGGCATCACGAACATCGTGCCGGACGGACCGATGCGCGAATATCCGCTGCCGGTCGTCACGCAGGACGACGCAGCGGTTGCCGACGATGAATGGGTCACGCGCACGATCGTGCTCAAGGCGGGAAACGCCGACCAGTTCGTCCGCACGCTGCGGCCGCTGGTGCCGCAGAACGGCTTTCTGGCAGCCTCGCCTGACAACCGTGCGCTCGTGCTCGTCGATCGCTACGGCAATACGCGGCGCCTCATAGAGGTCCTGCGCTCGATGGAAAAATAAGGCTTCGAACAAGAACCGACGGGGGATGACAGATGGACCGCGAAATCGACAAGTCGTTCACGCGCCGCGCGCTGTTGCAGGCCGGTGTCGCCATGGGTGTCGCCGCGTCGCTCGGCCGGCAGGCCTGGGCCGCTGGCGCGGACAGCGCACCGATCCTTCGGCCCATACCGTCTTCGGGCGAAAAGATTCCGGTGATCGGCGTGGGCACCAATGCCTTCGACGTGACTGCAGCCGAAGACCTGGTCACGCGCAAGCAGGTGCTCGAACACCTGCCGCACCTCGGTGGCGCGCTCGTCGACACGGCGAGGGGCTACGGGCGTTCGGAGGAAGTCATCGGCCAGCTCGTCTCCGAGCTTGGCAACCGCGACAAGCTGTTCCTCGCGACGAAGACGCCGATGAACGGTGACATCTCGAATCCGAAGGCCGCCGTCGATGCCGCGTTCACGCGACTGCGTACGGACCGCATCGATCTATACGAGATACACAACTTCTACGGCACGAACGAACTGCTCGCCGTGCTCAAGGAATACAAGCAGGCGAAGAAGGTCCGCTACGTCGGCGTCACGACGTCCTTCGAACCGCAGTATGGCCAGCTGATGGAGGCGATGAAGCAGCACAAGCTCGATTTCATCCAGGTGAACTTCTCGATCGCCGATCGTGCATCGGCCAAGGACGTGCTGCCGATGGCCCGCGACCTCGGCCTTGCCGTCCTGTGCAACATGCCGCTGGGCGGTCGCCGCGGAAGTTTCATGCCGCAGCTTGCGAACAAGCCGCTGCCGGCATTCGCGGCGGAGATCGGTGCGAAGAGCTGGGCGCAGCTGCTGCTGAAGTACAACCTGTCGCAGCCGGGCATCACGGCGGTGATCCCGGGTACGACGATCCTCGCGCACCTCGAGGACAACCAGGCCGCCGGGCGGGGCTTGTTGCCGGATGCCTCGATGCGCAAGCGCATCGAGGATCACTGGGCGACGCTGGGGCTCTAGTCCAGCCCGAAGGCGAGCAGCACGTTGCCGGGGCGGCCGACGAGGCCGCCGTAGCCCGAGTTGATGAACAGCATGCGCCCGGCCACCACGGCACCGGAGGCATCCATGCTCGCGCCGTTCGCCTTCACGCCGTTCACGGTCGTGTAGTCGCGGTTCGTGTCGACCTTCCAGACCAGTGCGCCATCCTTCGACGCATAGGCACGCAATCCGCCGTCATGCGAGGTCGCGAGCACCGCGCCGGGGATGGCCGTCACCGCGCCGCCCTGACCCGGGCCGCAGCCCGGCTTCTTCTCGCCGCAGAGCAGGGGTGACGGCGGTGGCTGGCTCCAGACGGGCGTGCCATCGGCCACGCGCAGCGCGGCCACGCCGCCCGGCGTTTCGGTGAGGAAATCGTTCACGCCGGTGTAGAAGAGCGTGCCGTCCGTTGCGGCACCCCACTGGCCGCCGAGACCGCTGCCCTTGCCAAACGTGCGCTGCCAGACGATCTCGCCCTGCCGGTCGGGATCGAAGGCCCAGGCCACCGCGGATTTCTGCGGGATCACGATCAGGTCCTTCTTGCCGGCCTTCATCAGGATCGGCGTGGCGGAGAAGTCGAAGTCGGGGCCCAGCGTCTCCGGGCAAGCCGGGTTGCCGGGGTTCTTCGCTTCGCAGCCCATCGCCCAGTTGTCCGCGGGAATGGCCTGTTTCCACCACTTCACGGCGCCCGTTGCCAGATCCATCGCGACGACGGCGTTCGACATCTTCTGGGCCGGATCGGCATAGGCATTGCCCGTGGCGACGTAGAGCACGCCGCGCTTCGCGTCGATCGACGGTGACGACCAGATGCCGCCGCCCGCCGGGCCCCACATCTGGACACCCAGCGCGCTTTTCTCGCGCGGCTTCGGCGCGTCGATGGTGTAGGTCTTCCAGATACGCTCGCCCGTGCTGGCATCCAGCGCCATCACGCTGCCGCGGAAGGTGCAGCAAGGATAGTTGTCGCGCGAGCCGCGGCCTTCCTCACCGAGGCCCTGCACGGGCACGTAGAGCAGCCCCTTGTAGTAGGTCGGTGCGCCGGTGATGCCGGCGTTGGGATGGACGTCGACCTTCGTGATCCACAGCTTCACGCCGGTCTGCGCGTCAAGCGCATAGGCGTTGGCACGCTGGTCGCCGAAGAACACGGCCTGGCCCCGATGGCCGTCGGCCTTGCGGTAGCCACCGACCGACAGGGCCGTGCGCACGCCGGCCAAGGCCTTGTACGACCAGTAGGTGCAGCCCGTCTTCGGATCGAGCGCATGCACTTCGCCGTTTTCGCTGGCGATGAAAAGGCGCCCGCCGGCGAGCGTGGGCTGGGCCCGTGCTGCGGCAACGTTCGCATAGCCGAATGCCCACTTGAGCTTCAGCTTCGGCAGGTCCGCTGCCGTGAGGCCGCCTGCCGCGCCCTGGTAGCGCGTGCCCGTGACGCCATTGCCGAAGCCGTTCCAGCCGGGCAGGCGATCGATGTCGCCCAGCGGGCGGTCGACCGGGCAGCGGTTCACCACCTCGACCGGCCCGGCCGGCACGAACTTCGGATCCAGGCGCTTGCCGGAGATGTACTCGGCAACGCCGCGGCGCTGCGGATCCGACAGCGCCGAGCCCTGTGCCTGCATCTTGCCGTTGGTCAGCGTATTGAGAATGGCCTCGGCCGTGAACTGCCGCAGTAGCGGTCGGCTGGGGGCCCGTTCGTTCGGGCTGCCGGCGGGCTGGGGCGTCTCCAGATGGCAGGCGCCGCAGAAACTGTTGAACGTGGCCTCGTCCTCCGTGCCCTGGGCCGTGAAGGCCGGGCCGGACAGGCCAAGAAGCAGGGCGGCCGGAACGGCCAGCAGGCGACGACGCATTGTTTTTTCCCCCAGAACGACTGTTTTCGCGGCCCCGGCGTGGTGCAGGCGCTGAACCAGTATAGCGGTGCGTCATGTGCGTATGGGCGGGCGGGCCGGGCCGCCCCACCATCCGTCCCATCTTTCCTGCGCATTCCCATGAAGCCCGAACACATCAAGGCCGTACAGCAGAGCTGGGCGCTTCTGGAGCCGATACCGGACCAGGCGGCGGAGCTTTTCTATACCAACCTTTTCGCGCGCAACCCCGGGATGCGGCTGCTGTTCACCGGCGACCTTGATGTGCAGGGCGCAGAGTTGATGCAGATGTTCGGGCGTGCCGTGGCAGGCCTCGGGCATCCCGAGGAGCTCGTGCCGATGTTGCAGGCACTCGGTCTTCGCCATCGCGAGTACGGCGTCACCACTGCGCATTTCGATGCCTATGGCGAGGCGCTGTTGCGAACTCTGGCCCAGGGGCTGGGCACGGCCTTCACCCCGGAAGTCGGCGAGGCCTGGCGTACGGTGTTTGCCGACATTCGCGGCGTGATGCTGGGTACCCAGAGCGGGATGCACTGAACCGCGCCCGTGGACGCACGCCTGCCGGCAGAGGATCGCTAGCGCGGGATCGTCGCGTCCTGGAGCTTGCCCGACAGGCTGTCTTCCCAGCTGCTCCAGCCCGACCCCATGCCGTAGGGAACGCGCTCCATCGTTGCCTGGATCTGCCGGATCCGGCCATTGCGGATCTGGAACGCTTCGGCGAGCTGCCAGGTCCACGGCTGCCGGGGGCCCACCGCGACTTCCCGTCCATCCGGTGTGCGGAAGCGGCGCGTGTCGCCTGCGGAGTGGTCGAAAAACACGAAACTGAATACCAGTCCGCGTGCGCGATCCACCGCGACGAACCGCCGGTCTCGGATCCGGCTCACGAAATACAGCAGGCCGGATTCGAACTGTTCGCGGCAGCTCCACTGCAGCGAATAGCGCTCCGCGTTGCGCGGTTCGGGGCGCTGCTCGCCGCGCGGGGTCGGCACGTTCGTGGTGAACATGCCGTTCTCGATGCGGTTGCAGTCTTCCGTGAACGGGTAGTCGCCGCGACCGTCGTTGCGCTCCAGCCCGGAGAAATAGAGATTCGCCACGCGCAGCAGTTCCTTGCGGGACATCCGCTCGGCCGGGGGGACTTCATCCGTCCAGGCGTAGCCGATCCGATCGAAACCTTCGGCGGACTTTTCGTTGCGTTGGAGGAATACCTCCGCCGTGGCGATGCGGCGGTTGCGGACGCCAAGGTGCAGTCCGATCACCGCGGGCTGGTCTGCTTCCCTCACGGTTCCCAGGAAGGCGACATGGCCCGTTTCCGCGTCCGCCACGAACATCCTGTACCGGCCCCTGCCCGTCAGCGTGCGCCACAGCCCGTCGCCCACGTCGAGGCGTTGCCCGTTCTCGGTGTAGCGGAAGTCCGGCGTAACGGGGATCCGGCGCGGATCGTGTGCGATCGCGGCGTCGAGGAACTGGTCGACGAGATTTTCCAGGCAGTGACGATCGCAATGGGCGGCGGGAGGCGCGAGTGTCCTGGGTGGTTGCGGCGCCGGCTTTTGGTGGCAGGCAGCGAGGAACAGCGCCGCGAGGCTCGCGATCAAGGGTCTTGTCGTCGAGTGTCGCATGGGTCCGAGCATACCGCGCCGCGCCGCGGGGGGTATAGGATCGGACGGGCACTTCGCGCCAAAAGGGATCGACATTTCGTGCAAATACCGGCTTCGGCGATGAGCGGAGCGCTGCGCTTCGTCCTGGGTGACCAGCTGACGCTGCAGCTCGCATCGCTGCGCGACCTCGACGTGGCGAACGATGTCGTGCTGATGGTCGAAGTGGATGACGAGACCCGGTACGTTCCTCATCACAAGCAGAAGATCGTGTTCGTGCTTTCGGCAATGCGGCACTTCGCTTCCGAGTTGACCGCGCGTGGCATCCGTGTTGATTACGTCCGACTGGATGACGAAGGAAATACGGGCAGCTTCGACGGCGAGCTGGCACGCGCGATCGCCCGGCACAGTCCATCACGCATCGTGCTGACGGAACCCGGCGAATGGCGCGTGTGGACAATGATGCAACGATGGCTGTCCGACTCTGGGCTGCCCGTCCAGATCCATGCCGATGATCGGTTTCTTTGCTCGCGCGCGGAGTTTTCCGCCTGGCTCGAGGATCGCAAGGCGCCGCGCATGGAGTTCTTCTACCGCGAGATGCGTCGACGCACCGGTTGGCTGATGGACGGTGCTGCGCCAACCGGCGGCGAGTGGAATTTCGACAGCGAGAACCGCAAGAAGCTGCCAGCCGGCGAAAAGGTACCGGTGCGTCGGGGGTTCCCGCCAGATGCCATGACCCGCGAAGTGATGGATCTCGTCGCCGCGCGCCATGCCGACCACGTTGGGGATCTCGCCGCCTTCCACTGGGCGGTGACGCGAGCTGATGCGCTGGCCGCTCTGGAAGTTTTCATGCGGGAAGGCCTGCCGCGTTTTGGCGATTACCAGGACGCGATGCGCGCCGATGCGCCCTGGCTGTTTCACAGCGTCGTGTCTCCCTATCTCAACATCGGCCTGCTGCTTCCCCGGGAGGTCTGCGAGGCAGCGCTGGCGGCAGGCCGTGCCGGCAGGGCACCGCTCAACGCAGTCGAGGGATTCCTGCGCCAGATCCTGGGGTGGCGCGAGTATGTCCGCGGTCTCTACTGGTGCCGAATGCCCGACTATGGGCAGGGCAACTTCCTCGATGCCCAACGTCCGCTGCCCGCGTTTTTCTGGGACGCCAGGACATCGATGCGCTGCCTGCGCGAGACCGTTGCCGATACGCTGCGCCACGCCTACGCCCACCATATCCAGCGCCTGATGGTGACGGGAAACTTCGCGCTGCTGGCGGGCCTTCGTCCTGCCGAAGTCGAGGCCTGGTACCTCATCGTCTACGCCGACGCTTTCGAGTGGGTCGAGCTCCCCAACGTGCATGGCATGGTGCTGCATGCGGATGGCGGATATCTCGGCTCGAAGCCCTATGCCGCGTCCGGCGCCTACATCGATCGGATGTCTGATTACTGCAAAGGCTGCGTCTACGACGTGAAGCAGAAGACCGGTGCGCAGGCTTGTCCCTTCAACTATCTTTACTGGGATTTCCTGATGCGCAACGAATCACGGCTTGCCGCCAACCCGCGCCTGGCCATGCCCTATCGAACGCTTGCGCGAATGGATACGGTCCGCAAGGCACGGATACAGGCCGATGCCACACGTTTTCTTGATTCACTGACCGAGGCTTTTCCATGAAGAATCCCGTCCGGGCCGTCCTCGTTGTCGCATCGATGGTGGCTTGCGCGCTCGCCCGCGCCGCCGAGATGCCCGCCCCGAAGACACCGTCGCCGGCGGTGCAGGTCACCCAGTTGGCGCGGGGCCTCGCCAATCCCTGGAGCTTCGCGTTCCTGCCGGACGGCGGCATCCTCATCACCGAGGCCTACGGCACGATGCGCATCCTGCGGCCGGACGGCGTGCTCTCGGCGCCGCTCGAAGGCGTGCCGCCGGTGAAGGCCGTCGCGGCGCAGGGACTGCACGACGTGCTGCTCGATCCGGATTTCGCCCGCAACCACGTGCTCTATTTCACCTACCTCCAGCCGGCGCGCGGCGAGAAGGGCGGCGTCTGGCCGGTCGAGCACTGGTACCAGAACGTGTGGAACCTGCCGCTGGCCGAACGGCGCCGCATCGACATCGGCACCGAGGTGCTGGCGCGTGCCCGGCTTGCGCCGGGCAATGAGCGACTGACCGACGTGGAAGTGCTGGTCGAAGGCGCAGAGCGTCGCATCGCGCTCGCGAAGGACGGCACGCTGCTGGTGACCGGTGCCGACCGCTTCCGTTTCTACGAATCGAAATACGACGGCACCGACCACGAGTTCACCGACAACCCCGACCTCCTGCGCAACTTCACGGGTCGCGTGCTGCGCGTCAACCGCGACGGCAGCCTGCCGGTCGACAACCCGTGGATGTCGCGTGCAACGGTCGAGGGTGCAACCTGGGCGCACGGGCTGCGCGATCCGCAGGGGGCGGCCATCCATCCGGTCACGGGCGAGCTCTGGGTCAGCGACCACGGTCCGCAGGGCGGCGACGAGATCGACATCATCAAGCCGGGCAAGGACTATGGCTGGCCGAACGTGAGCCATGGCGACCAGTACGACTTCCAGCGCACGGATGGCCGGAAGAACGTGCCGGTCGGCAAGGGTCGCCATTCCGCGCCGGGCGTGGAGGAGCCGGTCCATTGGTGGGCAAAGGACATCGGTCCGTCCGGCATGCTGTTCTATACCGGCGACGTATTCCCCGTGTGGAAGAACAACCTCTTCGTCGGCGGGCTCACGAGCCAGTCCCTTGTCCGGCTCGTGCTGGACGGCAACCGGATCGTGGCCGAGGAGCACCTGCTGAAGGACCTCAAGCGCAGGGTGCGCGACGTCAGGCAGGGCCCGGACGGGACGGTCTATGTCCTGGCAGGCGACGGGCTCTTCCGCCTCACGCCGGCGAAGATGCCCTGAAGGGCTGCTACCATCGGCCCAAAACACACCGATCGACTCGGGGGATATCGCAAATGAACAGGCCGCAACGCGCCCGCCTTGCCGTGGGCGCCATCCTTACGTTCGCTTCGAGCCTGGCGTTCGCGCAGGGCGCGGCGGTCAGCGTGAACCTGGGCGCGCCCAATACGCCTCCCGATCCGAACCACCCGGGCAAGCCGCTGTACGACAAGTACTGCGCAACCTGCCACGACCACCCGACGGAAACCAAGTCGGTGCCCTTTGCGACGTTGCGTGGCATGCGCCATGGCACGCTGCACTACGCCCTGACGCAGGGCAAGATGAAGCTGCAGGCTTCGCCGATGAAGGAGGGCGAGCTCGGCCAGCTGCTGGACTTCATCGCCGGTCGCCAGGTGCTGGACGAGAGCTGGATCGCCCGCATGCAGTGTCCCGCGGATCGCGCGAAGCCGGACCTCGGCAAGCCCGCCACCGTTGCACATTTTGGCTTCGGCGCTGGCAACCACCGTGCGCTCACGCAGGAGCAGGCGGGTCTTGCCACCGCGGACTTCAAGGACCTGGAGCTCGCCTGGTCACTCGCCTTCCCGGGCAGCACGACCATGCGGGCGCAGCCCGCCATCGTCGGCGACACGCTGTTCTATTCCGCTGGCGAGGAAGCCAAGCTCTTCGCGCTGAACATCGCGGGCGACAAACCCTGCGTGCAATGGACCTACGCCGCCGAAGTGCCGCTTCGTTCCGGCATCGGCTACGGCCAGATGCCCGGTGGCCGCAAGGTCATCACCTTCAACGACGTGGCCACGCGCATCCATCTGGTCGATGCAAAGACGGGCAAGCTCATCTGGAAGTCGCACGTCGGCCTGTATGACCTGTCGAACGCGACCGGCACGCCGGTCATCCACCGCAACCGGGTCTTCGTGCCGCTGTCAGCTTCCGAGATCAACATCGGCGGCGATGATCGCCATGAGTGCTGCAAGACCCACGGCGCTTTCTTCGCGCTCGACATCCGCACGGGCAGGAAGGTGTGGAGCTACCACACCATGGAAGAAGCACGGCCGATCCGGGATCGCGGTGACGGCAAGATGATGTGGGGACCTTCGGGTGCGCCGATCTGGAATTCGCCCTTGCTCGACGAGAAGCGTGGCCTGATCTACGTCGGCACCGGCGAAGCGACCTCCGCGCCGGCTGCGTCGACGACGGACGCCATCCTCGCGCTCGAAATGAAGACCGGCAAGCTGCGCTGGAAATACCAGGCCACGAAGGACGACATCTTCCTGACCGCCTGCATGCGCAACCCCAAGGCGCTGAACTGCCCGCGCGAGGGCGTGCTGCTCGACCACGACTTCGGTGCCACGTTCGTGATGGGCCAGCGCAAGGATGGCAGCGACATCCTGCTCGCAGGCCAGAAGAGCGGCATGCTGTGGGCGCTCGACCCCGACACGGGCAAGCTCGTCTGGAACAGGGAGTTCGGAAAGGGTTCGCCGATCGGTGGCATCCACTGGGGTATGGCTTATGACGGCGAACGGGTGTTCGCGCCCATCCACCTGTTCCCCGGCCCGGATGGCATCGACCCGAACCAGAAGGCCGGCCTGCATGCCGTGCGCGTGGACGACGGCCAGGTGCTCTGGTCCTGGGAGCCGCAGGCCGACTGCAGCGGTGATCGTCCCAGGCGCGTGCCGAACTGCAAGGGCATCGGCCTTACCGGCGCACCGACCGTCATCGATGGCGTCGTGGTGGAAGGCAGTGCGGATGCCTTCCTGCGAGTCTTTGATCGCACGAATGGCAAGCTGCTTTGGAGTTATGACACCGCGCGGCCCTACGAGGGCGTGAACGGCGTCGCCGGTCATGGCGGCGCGATCGACAACGCGTCGATCGTTGCCTCGCACGGCCTGCTGTTCGTGAACTCCGGCTATGGTCTCATGGGCGGTGAGCGCGCCGGCAACATGTTCCTGGCGTTCCGGAAGAAGGCAGCGCGCTGACATGGCCCGCCGCACCCCACGCGCATCGCTGGCCCTCGCGCTGGGCGCGGCCCTAGCGTGTTCCGCGGCAAACGCGGCATCGCCGCGCTTCAATGCGGCGGGCGAGCTCGAGCGCCCGGCCGATTACCGCGGATGGGTGTTCCTGACGAGTGGCCTCGGCATGACCTACGGGCCCAATGCCCCGGACGGCAATCGCCCCGCGCCGTTCAGCAACGTGTTCGTGAACCCGGAAGCCTATGCGGCCTTCGTGAAATCCGGCCGCTGGCCCGATGGTACGGTGTTCGCGCTCGAGATCCGCCGCGCCGAAGAGAACGTGTCGATCAATGCAGGCGGCCGCACGCAGGGCGCGATGCTGGCGCTGGAAGCCGCCGTGAAGGACAGCCGGCGCTATCCCGACGGCGGCTGGTCGTACTTTTCCTTCGATGGGGCGAAGGAGCTCAAGGCCCGCACCGCGCCTTTCCCGCGCAGCGCGGACTGCTACGGCTGCCACCGCGCGCACGGCGCGGTGGAGTGGAGCTTCACGCAGTTTTACCCGGAACTCTTCGAGATCGCGAAGCGGAAAGGCACGGTGCGGGCGGATTACGATCCGGCGCGCAAGCTCAGCCCCGCTGCACCTTAACGCGACGTCTTTCTGCGCCGCCGCGCTGCGGCAGCCGGTTTCGGTGCCGCCGCAAGCCGCTCGGCAAGCCAGACCTTGATGATGGACTGGCGCGTGACGCCCACACGGTCGGCTTCCTGGTCCAGTGCCTTGACCATCCATTGCGGGAAGTCGACGTTAACGCGCTGGGTGCCCAGATTGGGGCGCGAGGCTGAACTGAGGTCGAGGTAGGGAGTCAGGTCTTCGCCGGCTTCGAACTTGGCGTCGAATTCCTGGGCGCTAATCCAGCCTTTCTTTGATTTCATAACGGTCGATTTCCTCTCGACGTGCCCGACGGACGGAGATCAATCTCGTCACTGAGCCCCGAATTGTGTAGACGGCAGTCCAATGGCGATTTCCGATCCGGCCCGTGGCAACCAGTCGAGGTTCGTGATCACTCTTTCCTGCAAGGATGAGCAAGCGATCATCGTCCCAAAGCGCCCGAGCCTGCTCGAAGTCGATGCCGTGCTTGTCGGCGTTGACCAGCGACTTCCATGGATCGTACTCGAATTCCATGGGAGTAGAAAATATACCTAAATTGATCAACCTCCAGTCGGCATTCTGTCGCGAGAAAACAAAAAGGGCGCCGCGTGCGAGGCGGCGCCCTCTGTAGTTCCAACGCGCTGCGGCGGATCAGGCCGCGACGGTCTTCAGGCGCGCGGCCACCGTTTCCCAGTTCACGTTCGCCATGAAGGCGTCGATGTACTTGGCCGCGGCCGAGCCGTAGTCCATGTGGAAGGCGTGCTCGTAGAGGTCCATCACGAGGAGGGGCGTGCCACCGGTGACGCCGTTCGTGTGATCCGCCAGCCAGCTGTTCTCGAGCGTCTTCAACGCCGGGTTCCAGGCCAGCACCACCCAGCCGGTGCCGCCGGCCAGCGCGTTGCCGACGCGGCGGAATTCGCTCTCCCAGGCGTCGAAGCTGCCGAAGTGCTTCGATAGCAGCGTACGCGTTGCGGCATCGGCCTGGCCATTGCCGCCGAGGTTGCCGAAGTACAGGTCGTGGTACACCACGCTACCCGTGCGCATCAGCTGTTCGCGCTTGAGCCCGCCGTACAGGTAGGCCGGCAGGTCGGGATCGGCCATCGCCTGCGCGAGCTTCCCGCGCACCAGGTTCAGGGCCTTCACGGCGCCCACGTAGTTGTTCTCCCAGTGGGACTTGATCAGCTTCTCGGACAGGCCCTTGAGCGCATCGGGCTTGAAGGGCAGGGGCGTGGGCTCACGCACGAGGCTGAAGGCCGTGCCGGTTGCGGGTGCCGGCGCAGCTGCGTCGGCTTGCGACACGACTGTCGCGGCAAGGGCGCCGGTGGCGGCGGCCTGAAGGACATCACGGCGGCTGACGGAAGACATGGTGGTCACTCCTTGTGCGGGCTGGATGACGACAGTAATCGATGCCTTCGGCTTCTGCACGGGCCGGCGGTCAGGCGACCAGCGTTCGCAGCTTCTTCGGCATGACGGACATCCTGTGGTCCGATTCCTTCAGGAGATTGACCTGCAGTGCGGCCTCCGCTACTTCGATCAACCTGCGGTCCACCTGGTAGCCGGCGCAGTCCACAAGCCAGCGCAGCACGGCGGCCAGGTGCCACAGCGTGGAACTACCTTCATGGATCGGGATCGGGAAATCCGTGGCATGCGCCAGCCAAAGCTTCCGGAGGTTCTGCCGGCTCACGCCCACCAGGTCTGCCACGTCCGTCAGACCGACGAAGTCCGGTGCTACCTCTATAAGCCTGGCGTCAGGAATGGCGCGCTTTACGTCGCTCAGCGCACTGATGACGGCACTTCGAGCGGAGGCCGCTTCCCGCGAGAAATCCAGCGCGATTCGGCCAGGCTGCCCAATGCCGACCAGCGCGTCGTCGCAACCCGCTTCGCCAAGTCGTTCCGTCAATTCTTCAGGAGGCGGACCGTCGGAAGGCAGTGCGAATTTCAGCTTGAAGTCGTACTCCATCATGGTTCACTCCGTTGCAGCATGTCGCAATGGTCTACGACGCGCTTCAGCTTTCGTGCGTGGTTGTCGGCGTTGCGCGGCGTACTCCACACGCTCGTGATGCAGTATTCCCGGCAATGACAACCCTTGTCGTTGTAAGGGCAATAGATTCTGCCCCAGGCATGGCTGCCCCCGATTTCGACGATCCAGCCGTGCGCTTCAGCGTAGCGAAGGGCTTCTTCCACCGCCTTCCGGGGGTGTCGCGATCGAGCCGTTCCTTGGCCCCCATGAGTTTGTTTACGACAGAAATGGTTGTCAAGCGACAACCTGAAGTTCGTGCGCTGCGGCGAACCCTGAATGATTTACCGATGTCCAGCAGCGTTGCTACGCAGCTTTGACCCTGATCGGGCGTGAAATGTCAGTGGGCAACTTTACGGAGCGATACTGACGTCGCTACTCAAAAAAGAAGGCCGGCGTTCGCCGGCCTTGTTGCGCTGCTGGTGCTCGCGCTGCATCACGCATCCGGCGAGTAATGACCCCAGAGGCTCTTGAACGACGCGCGCACGAACACGTCGGAGTCGCCCCATCTGGCCTCGAATTCCTTCGCGGGCTTGGCGGCGACGGCTTCATCCGGGCCCTGACCCTTCACGAGCATCTTCACCAGTCGGTCGAAGATCGAGAAGTACATCGCACGCTGTTCCTGCAGGTCCTTCCTGGTGAGCACCGCGCCATTGGCCGGGACGATGCGCGTGGCATCGTCTGAAATCTTGATCAGGTGGTCGTAGGCACCGACCAGTCCGCCGATCCAGCCGCCAGTCTGCCAGTCCATCACCGGCCAGCCTTCGTTCGACACCACGCCACCGGCGACGAGCAGGTTTGCCTTCCTGGCGAACACGTACAGATCGCCATCGGTGTGAGCCTGCCCAAGGTGACCGAACTCAAAAGTCTCGCCACCGAAGTCGAGCGACTCACGGGTGTAGAAGCTCTTGTTGGGCAGCGACGCGGACTTGAACGGGCCGTAGCTGCCCTTCATCCAGTCCGTGCGGATCCGGCGGGTGAGCCAGAGGCGGGTGTTCTCGTGCGCGATGATGCGCACGCCGTCCTTCGCCGCCTTGTCGTTCAGGCCGGTCTGCTCGGGATGCCAGTGCGTGTTGAACAGCGTGTGCAGCTTTTTGGTGCCAGTAGCAGCCAGTGCCGCGCGCAAAACGTCGGCCGACTGCGCCGCGGTGCCGCCATCGACCAGCAGCAGCCCTTCGCTGCCGCGGAACGCGACGACGTTGGCGCCACCGCCGCTGATCAGACTGATGCCGTCAGCGAGAGGGCTCGTCGCAACCGCGGCACCTTTGGCCCAGGCGGCGTCGACGAAGACGCTGCCCGCGACCGCCAGCCCGATGAAATGTCGACGATCCATCAGACCTCCGCGAGCAGGCCGGTGCTGTTGCCGAGCGTGGGCACGCCGATACCGGCACGCTGCAGCAGCGTCAGCAGCAGGTTCGCATGCGGCGTGTCCTGCGCGTAACGCAGGTGCTGGCCGCCCTTGATCGTGCCGTAGCCCTTGCCCATCACCACGTTCGGCAGCGGGTCGTTGTTGTGCAGGTCGCTGTTGGACATGTTGCTGCCGTACAGGATGATCGAGTGGTCCAGCAGCGAACCGTCGCCGTCCTTCGTGTCGTTCAGCTTCTTGATGAACTTCGCGAAGACCTGGGTGTGGTAGGTCTGGATCCGGACGAGGCGCTCGATCTTGTCCGGGTCGTTCTGGTGGTGCGACAGCGGATGGAAGGCTTCGGTGATGTTGAGGTTCGGGTAGGTCCGCATGCTGACCTCCTTCGCCATCATCAGGCTCGAAACGCGTGTCATGTTCGCCTGCCAGGACAGCGCGATCATGTCGAAGAGCAGGTCGAGGTGCTGGCCGAAGTCCTCCGGCACGCCCTGTGGCGCGTTGGGCAGGTCCATCTTCGAGCTGCCGCTGGTCGCCATCTTCTGAACGCGCGTCTCGATCTCGCGGATCGAGTCGAGGTAATCGTTCACGCGGGCACGGTCCGCCGCGCCGATCTGCCGCTGCAGGCGGGCGCCTTCGCCACGCACGTAGTCCAGGATGCTGCCGGTCTCCTCGAGGATCTCGCGGCGCTCCTTGCCGGTGTCACCCTGGCCGAACAGCTGGTAGAACACCTTGCGCGGGTTGTCTTCCATCGGCAGAGGCTGGAAAGGCGTGCGGAAGGCCGTCGTGCTGCCGAAGCCGCAGCCCGTGCTGCCCTGGCCACAGGTGGCGTTGCCACCTTCGCCCGTGAGTTCCATCGACGGCAGCGGCGTGTCCTTGCCGAAGGCGCGCGCGGCGATCTGGTCGGCCGTCGTGCCCCGGTCGTCCTCGCGGTTCTTGATGCCGAAGCAGGACAGCCAGGTGCCGGCCATGATGCCGTGCGGATCCGAGCTCTCCCCACCCTTGTTGCGCAGTCCGCTGACGATCGTCATGTGCGAGCGGAAGGGATCGAGCGGCTTGAGGATCGGCGAGGCCGTGAAGCCCGTGCCGGTCTCCGCGGGCGACCAGGCTTTCATGATCGCGCCGTGCGGGAAG
Source organism: Pseudomonadota bacterium (assembly GCA_039800965.1). Lineage (GTDB taxonomy): Bacteria > Pseudomonadota > Gammaproteobacteria > Steroidobacterales > Steroidobacteraceae > ZC4RG30. The sequence goes on from JBDLPS010000011.1 coordinate 26,483, forward strand.
TACACGAAGCCCATGCGCGGCGTCGGCTTCGCGGCGGTCTGTGCCAGCGCCGTGGATGCAGGGACCATCGCATCCAGCAGCGGCAGCGAGACGGAAACGCCAAGGCCACGCAGGACCGTGCGGCGGGAAAGATGCTTCTTGGTGATGAACATGTCGTCCTGCCTTACCGCGTGACCGCGGCCTGCTTGATCACGGGCTGGGCAGCCGGCCGTGCCGGCATGCGCGCCTTCTGGAACACGTCGCTGGTGACGAAATTCATGACCAGCGTCGAGAAGCGGTAGTTGTCGCCGGCCGAATTGCGCACGATGTCGCGCACCGTGGGCATGTCGTGCGCTTCGATGACGCGTCCGAGGCCGAAGATCATCATCCGCTCGGTGAAGTTCTGCATGAACTGCGTGGGGTTTGCCAGCAGCGCCTTGCGCAGGTCATCCGGGTCACGAACGATCGAACCGTCCGGCAGCGTGCCCAGCGTGTCGATCTGCGTGCGGGCATAGCGGTCCATGGGCCGCTTCTTGCCGACGGCGTCGAATCCCTCGAGCACGAAGCCCAGCGGATCCAGCGCCACGTGGCAACTGAAGCACTGCGGCTTCTGTCGGTGCGTCTCGAGCATCTCGCGCACCGTCAGGACCTTCTTCGCGCCGGCAGCGCTCTGCTCCAGCGGGGCGACGCCCGGCGGCGGGATCGGCGGCGGCGTGCCCATGATGCGTTCGAGCACGTAGTTGCCGCGCAGCACCG
>JBDLPS010000012.1:0-21409 GCA_039800965.1 Pseudomonadota bacterium
CCACGGGCTATGCCGCGGTCCTGCTCGGGCGTCGCCATGGGGCTCCCACGGGTCCCGATGCGGGGCTCATCGTGCTGGGCATGGGCAAACTCGGTGGGGGCGAGCTCAATTTTTCCTCCGACATCGATCTTGTTTTCCTTTTCGCCGAAGGCGGGGAGACCGATGGCCGGGTTCCGATAGATCACCAGGACTTCTATACCCGCCAGGGGCGCATGCTGATCCGCCTGCTCGATGCGCGGACGGAGGATGGCATCGTCTTCCGCGTCGACATGCGGTTGAGGCCGTTCGGTGACAGCGGTCCGCTGGTCGCGAGCTTCGCTTCGCTCGAGGATTACCTGCAGTTGCACGGGCGTGACTGGGAGCGCTATGCCTACGTGAAGGCGAGGGCGCTCTGCGGGCAGGAGGTGTACGCGCCCTTGCGCGAGAACGTCATGAGGCCGTTCGTGTATCGCCGCTACCTGGACTTCGGCGTATTCGATTCGTTGCGGGAAATGAAAAGCCTCATCGCCCGTGAGGTTGCGCGCCGCGAACTCGCGCACCACGTGAAGCTGGGTCCGGGTGGCATTCGCGAAGTCGAATTCATCGTCCAGGCATTCCAGATCATCCGGGGAGGGCAGGATCGGGCGCTGCGCGAGACCTCGTTGCTGACCGTGCTGCCGCGTCTGTGCGGCGCGAAACTGCTGCCCGCCGCCGTCGTCGACGAACTGCTCGACGCCTATCTTTTCCTGCGGCGCCTCGAGAACCGGTTGCAGATGGTTGACGACGCCCAGACCCACAGCATGCCGGAGGACGAGGCGGGTCTGGAGCGCATCGCCCTGGCGATGGGGCTGCCCGACGTACCGACGTTGTGGCAGGAGCTCGATGCGCATCGCGCGCGGGTTACCGCCCATTTCGAAGCGGTGATCGTTTCTCAGGCGGCGCCGCACAACGGCAGCGGGTTGGACATCGCGTTGCTGTGGCAGCCGGATGCCGAGCGGGCGCCTTTGCGCGCCCAGTTGGCCGCACAGGGACTTGATGACCCCGACCAGGCATTGCGGTTCCTGGATGCGATGCGGGACAGCGCGCGGATCCGCCGGCTCGATGAAATAGGCCGTCGCCGGCTCGAGGCCCTCCTGAAATGCCTGCTTGTCGAATTGCCCCCGGGTCGTGCCATGCCCGTGTTGCAGCGCCTGCTCGCCATCGTCGAGGCCATCGGCCAGCGGTCTGCTTATTTTGCGCTCCTGCTCGAGAACATCGCGGCGCGAAGGCGGCTGGTCGAGGTCTGCAGCCATGGTGATTTCCTGTCGTCCCGGATCGCAGCCCATCCCTTGCTGCTCGACGAGCTCATCGACGAGCGTGTGCTCGACTCCTTGCCCGATCGCTTGCAGTTGCAGGCCGACCTGGTCCTTCGCCTCGCGCAGGTTGCCGATGAGGATCCGGATCGTCAGGTAGAGGCCCTGTGCCATTTCCAGCGGGCTGCCGTCTTTCGCGTGGCGCTGGCCGACCTCATGGGTCGTTTGCCGCTGATGCAGGTGAGTGACCGTCTCACGGAAATCGCAGAAATCATCGTCGACGCGGCGATGGCGATGGCCTGGGGGCAGATCACGTCGCAATTGGGCGTGCCACATTGCGTGGACAAGGAAGGTGCGCCGGCGCGCCAGGTCCGTGTCGCGGCGATCGGCTACGGCAAGCTCGGTGGTCGCGAGCTCGGTTATTCATCGGATCTCGACCTGGTTTTCATCCATGACTCGAGTGGCGACGCGCAGGAGACCGATCGTGCGTCCGGTGCGGTGGACAACCAGGTTTTCTTCGCGCGCTACGCGCAGCGGTTGATGCATCTGCTGACGTTTCACTCGGCGGCCGGCCGTCTGTACGAGGTGGATGTCAGGCTGCGGCCGAGCGGCAAGGGAGGGATGCTGGTGACGAGCATCCGCGCGTTCCGCGACTACCAGTTCGCCGAAGCCTGGACCTGGGAGCACCAGGCCTTGCTGCACGCCCGTGCGGTGGCAGGCGACGCAGGCTTGCGGGAGCGGGTGGAGGACGTTCGCATGGAAGTCCTGGCACATGCCGTGCGGCGGGCCGATCTGCGCACCCAGGTGCGCGACATGCGCGAACGCATGCGGCGCGAGTTGTCCGCCGGGGGCGACGGTCGCTTTGACCTGAAGCAGGATCGGGGTGGCATCGCCGACATCGAGTTCCTGGCTCAATACTGGGCGCTGCGCTGGGCGCAGCAGTATCCGCCCGTGGCGCTGTTTCCCGACACCATCCGCCAGCTCGAATCCCTGGCATCCGCGGCGCTCGTGCCCCAGGAAACCGTCGATGGGCTCGTCGCGGCCTACAAGGCGTATCGCGCCACCGGCCACCACCGGTCTCTGGACGGGCAGGGCAACGTGGTCGCTGCAACCGATTTCTGTGCCGAGCGAGCGACGGTCACGGCCGCCTGGGAGGCTGCGATGGCGGACGGGGACAGCCTATAATCCGCACACCATGACCAGCACCGCATCCCAGAAGCTGCAGGCCAATGCCGCCCTGCAGTACGAAGTCGAGACGGCGGACCTGCCGCTCTCCTGCCCCATGCCGGAGATGGCGCTCTGGAATTCGCACCCGCGCGTTTTCCTGCCCATCGAAAAGACGGGGCAGGCCAAGTGCCCCTACTGCGGCGCGGAGTATTCGCTGCGCCGCTGACCTGCGCCTTCAATAGGCGGCGTAGGATTTTTCCTCGACGATCGAGGAGCCCAGGGCGGTGTTGATCCGTTTCTTGATGGCCGCGCGCTCGTCGTTCTCGATGTAGACGGAGCGAGCCAGTTCGATGAACTCCGCATCGAAGGCCTTGTCGCGCTCCTTGTCGCGGATCCGGTCCTCGATGTCCCAGAGACGCTCGTTGACGGCGAGCAGGGCGGCTTCATCGGATCGCACGTCCTTGGCGCCCCAGGGAGAGTCCTGCCAGCAACGCGTCAGTACATCGAGTTCGCGACGCACGTTCGCGAGCTTGGCGCTGTCCGTGATACGCCGCGACTTGATCTGCAGGATCGTCAGCTTGTCGACGAGTTCACCGGGCGACACAGGGGCGAGGAGTTCGTTCATGCGCGGGATCGTAGCAGACCGGCCGCGGCCAGGGCCCGCAGGCGGTCCTGCACATCCTCCACCGTGACAAGATCCATCACCCCGGGCACCTCGATCTTGCGCGTCCAGGCCAGCGCTGTGGCGGGCTTGCCGCAGAAGCGCTGCGCCGCGTCGTCGTAGCGGTCGACGCTCCATGCCCGGGACAGATACGGGCCGCTGCGCGCGGGATTGGTTGCCGCGTACAGGCCGATGACCGGCACACCCGCCAGGGTGCCCATGTGCGCGGGGCCCGAGTCCGGTGACAGCAGCACCGTGGCGCGGCCAAGCAGCGCAAGCATCTGTGGCAGCGTGTCCTTGCCCGCCTGGTTGATGATCGGCGCTGCCACGGTGGACTCGATCGCGGCGCAGATTTCGCGTTCCAGCGGCGACGGCCCGCCGCAGAGGATCGTGCGCAGGCCGTATTCCCCCCAGGCATGGTCGATCACCGCGGCATAGCGGTCTGCCCGCCAGTTTCGCAGGGCATGGCTGGAACAGGGACTGACAACCAGCGTCGCGGCTCCGTCCGGTATCAGTGCCTTGGCGTAGTCCAGCGCATCGGCCGGCAATGGCAGGGCGTGGTCCAGGGGGGTGGCCGGCAGGCCGAGGGCATCGGCGAAACCCTGAAAGCTGTCGAGCACGTGCTCGTTGCGCCTGCGCGCGATGCGTCGGTTGGTGAACAGCCATTGCAGTTCGCGGGCGCGCCCGAAATCGAAGCCGAGCTTGATCCTGGCGGGGATGCGCCGCGCGAGCAGGCTCGCGCGCAACGCCACCTGCAGGTGGAGCAGCAGGTCGAAGTGGCATTCCGCCAGCCGCGCATTCAACGCTTCACGGGCCTCGCGGCCGGCACGTTTGTCGACGGTGATAAACTCGACGCCCGGGAACAGGCCCATGAGCCGTGCCTCGAGCTTGCCGATCACCCAGGTAAACCGGGTCGACGGCCAGGCCTTTTGCAACCGGTGCAGCAGCGGCACGACATGGCACGTGTCGCCGATGGCCGACAGGCGCAGGATGCATACGCGCGCCGGGGGTGTCTTGAAGGGTAAATCAGCGGACATGCGCGATCGCCTGTCGGACCTTGTACGCGAACCTATCCGCTTCGCGGATGGCGAAGGCGCGATGCTATACAAGCCTTCCGGGGCCGGCAAACCCGTTGCGGAGACCTTCGATGCGGAGGCATGGATCGCGCGTAAGGCGGTGGTCGGCGAGGCGCTGGGTCGCGGTACCACCTGGATCGTCCGGGACGGTGCCCGGCACCTGGTGCTGCGTCATTACCGGCGGGGCGGGCTCGTCGCCCGCCTGTCGCCGGATGCCTACTTCTGGCGCGGCGAGGACGCGACGCGACCCTTCCGGGAATTGCGGCTGCTCGACGCGATGCATGCCGCGGGCCTGCCGGTTCCGCCGCCGATCGCGGCGTGCTATCGCCGACAGGGGCTTTTCTATCGAGGCGACATCATTACCGCTTTCCTGCCTGGTACTGAATCGCTGGCCCAGCGCATGCGTCGCGGCCAGGTGGATGCGAGGATCTGGCAGGCCGTGGGGCATTGCCTGCGCCGCTTCCGCGACTTCGGCGTGTTCCATGCCGACTTGAATGCCCACAACATCCTGCTTGCCGGTGAACAGGGCGTTTTCGTCATCGATTTCGACCGAGGTGACCTGCGGGCTCCCGGGCTGTGGCGCGATGCGAACCTCGTCAGGCTGCGTCGCTCGATCGAAAAGATCGGCGACGCGCTCGGCCGGCCCTTCGACGAGGCGGGCTGGCGAATGCTGCTCGAGGCCTGCGTCTGATGTTGCGCGTGTTGTATACGACGCTGCTGCGGCTCGTGCTCCCGATCGTCGCCGTGCTGTTCTGGTGGCGGGGGCGGCGCGATCCGGTGCGCCGCGTGAACCTCCGCGAACGCATGGGGCGCCTTCCGCGGCGGTCCGGGCCCCAGCCTGTCTGGGTGCATGCGGTGTCCGTGGGCGAAGTGCAGGCGGCGGCCGGATTGATCCGCTTGCTGCGCGAAAGGGACCCGCGCCGGCCGGTGTTGCTGACGATGGCCACTGCGACGGGCCGCCAGCGGGCCAGGGAGTTGTATCGCGATCCGGGGGTCGAGCAGCGTTTTGCGCCATTCGATCTTCCCGGTGCCGCCACGCGGTTTCTCCGCGCGGAGAGGCCTTGCCTCGCCATCCTGCTCGAGACCGAGTTGTGGCCCAACCTGCTGTCTGCCTGCGCCCGCGAGGCCGTACCGGCGGCAATGGCGAGTGCACGCCTCTCTGAACGGTCCTTGCGTCGCTACCAGGGTTTCGCGCCGGGACTGATGCGCAGGACGCTGCGCCTGTTGTCGCGCATCGGTGCGCAGGGCGAAGCCGACGCGGCACGTTTCATTGCCTTGGGCGCCGATCCGGCCTGCGTCGAGGTCACCGGCAACGTGAAATTCGATGTGTCCCTGCCTGCGGACATCGAGGTGCGCGCCGAGGAGGTGCGGAAGCGATGGGCCGGGGGGCGGCAATGCTGGGTCGCGGGCAGTACCCACCCCGGAGAGGAAAAGCAGGTCCTCGAGGCCCAGAGGCGCCTGGCGTCAGAGCGGGCGGGTATCCCGCCCTTGCTGGTCATGGCGCCGCGCCATCCGGAACGTTTCGATGCCGTGGCGCAGTGGCTGGGGCGGGAGGGTGTGTCGTTCGTGCGTCGATCCGATGCATCCGCCGTCGTGGATGCCGGTACCCAGGTGCTGTTGCTCGACACACTGGGCGAGTTGCTGGGCTTTTATGCCGCGGGCGATGTGGCCTATGTCGGCGGCAGTCTTGTGCCGGTCGGCGGCCACAATCTCCTGGAGCCGGCCTCGCTGGGCAAACCGGTGGTCAGTGGGCCCCATCATTTCAATTCGCCCGAGGCCGCATCCCGGCTGGGTGCCTGCGGGGCGTTGCAGGTGGTCCATGACGGCTCGGCGCTCGCCGACGCCGTAGGTGCCCTGCTGTCGGATCCGGAGGAGGCGGTGCGGCGCGGGCGCGCAGGGCGTGAGGTCGTCCGTCTCAATCGGGGTGCGGCGGCGCGCAGCCTGGCGCTGCTGGCGCCCTGGCTGCCGCCGCTGCTCTGACTCGCGTCAGCCTGTCGTCTTCGCGGCTTCGCGTCCCGAGGACTTCACCGTTTCGGTCAGCCACTTGCTGATTTCCTCGACCGTGCCACGGTCGAGGTCCCCCGACGCCAGACGCAGCTGGATCAGGCTGTTCAGGTAACCGTAGAGCGCCTGCGAGTAGTTCGTCTGGGCCTGCATCAGCTGGCCGCGCGACGTAAGGACGTCGACGATCGTGCTCGTGCCGACCTCATAGCCGGCCTCGGTGGCCTTCATTGCGGTCTGGCTCGAGGCCAGCGCCTGCTTGAGGGCCTGCACCTGTGAGATGCCGCTGATCACGGCCAGGTAGGAGTCGCGCGCCAGGCGTTCGGTCTCCCGCGAGGTGCGCTCCAGACGTTCCTTCGCGGCGATCCAGTTGTACTGCGACTGGCGCACCCGCGACTGGGTGTTGCCGCCACTGAAGATCGGAACGGTGACCTGCAGCGACACGGATTTGCCATAGGCTTCGGCGGCGCTGTTCGTCACGGTCGAGCCGAGCAGGCGGTTGCCGTCGGAGTTGGAATAGGAGCGGCCGGCGACGAGGTCGACCGTCGGCAGGTGGCCGCTGAACTGGACCTGTACCTGGTCGCGCGCGATATCGGCGGCCAGACGGCTCGCGGTGAGCGAAGCGTTCTGGTCCATCGACACCTTGACCCAGTCTTCCTCGTTGGAGGGGGTCGGGGCGGCCAGCGGCATGGATTCGGCCGGTTTGTTCAGGGAGGCGTAGCGATCGCCCACCGTGGCGCGCAGCTGTTCCTCGGCATTGGCCAGCGTGCGCTTGGCGGCGATGAGGTTCGCGGCGGAGGTGTCGCGGGCAGCGCGGGCCTGCTGGACGTCGGTGATCGCGATCAGCCCGACCTCGAAGCGCTTCTCGGCCTGATCGAGCTGGCGCTGGTACGCGTCGCGGGCCGCGGAATTGGCGTCGACGACATCCCGGGCGTTGAGCACCGCGAAGTACTGCTGCGCGACGCGCTGGGCGAGGCCCTGGCGTGCGACGAGGTAGTTCGCCTCGGCCTGCGCCACCTGATGGCTTGCGGCCTTCAGGGTCATCCAGTTCGCCCAGGAAAAGACGTTCTGGCGGATGTTGATGCGCCAGGTGTCGGTGTTGTTGATGCTGCTGCCGCCCGTCTGCGATGTCGTCGGCGGGTTGGTGCCGAACACGAACTGCTGGAAGCCGGTGCCGTCGCTCCAGTCGCGCTGGCGGCTGGCGGAGCCGGTGACCTGCGGCAGCAAGGCGCCCCAGGCCTGCGGGCGCGCTTCGCGGGCCGCGAGCCGGGTGGCATCGGCCTCGCGGATCTGCGGGTCGTTGACCAGCGCGCGGTCATAGACGGCGAGCAGGTCCTCCGCGAAGGCGGGGCCGGTGGCCAGGCAGAGCATCGAGACGAGCAGAGGAACGCGGTTCATGGTGCACCTGAGACGTGGGGCTTCGGATTAAGAGCCTTTACGGCTCGGCAAGTTCCCGATCGGGACGCTATCAGAATATGAAGCCGGCCGGTCGCCGGGCGTGGTCGAGGGCGTCCAGCCCGGTTTCGAACAGGCTTTCTTCCTGTCGCTCTCCCGCCGCGCCGAGGGTGATCCGTCGGGCCTCCATGGCGTGGCCGGCGCCGACGACCACGAACAGTCGGCCTTCCGGATTGAGCAGCGATTCGAAGCGCTCGTCGTACTCCGGCAGCGAGCCCGTGACCGCGACGGCATCGAACCGGTCCGGGCCGGCAAGCATCGAGAACACGTCGGCATGCCGGACATCGACGCCCGGGATGCCGGCCGCGGCCAGGTTGGCCCTGGCCTGCTCCGCGAGCCGCGAGTGGATCTCGAGGGTGGTGACTTTGGCGCCCTGCAGGGCGAAGCACGCCGAGAGGAAGCCGGAACCCGTGCCGATTTCCAGTACGCGCTCCCCCGGTTGAACGTCGAGGGCCTGCAGCAGGCGGCCTGCGACGCTGGGTACCAGCATGTGCTGGCCGTCCGCAAGCGGCAGCGGAACGTCGGCGTATGCGGCGTCGCGGTATGCCGGAGGCACGAAGTGCTCGCGGGGCAGGCGCCGGAAGAGCTCGAGTATGCCGTCGTCCAGAACGTCCCAGGCGCGGACCTGCTGGGTGACCATCTGTTCGCGGGAGGGGGTGTGGGCCGGGTTCGTCGACATGCTTTGGGGCGCTTGGATAGGTACGTGGTCCACAGAATTATGGGGCCTGCGCGTCTTATGTTGAAGAGCCGGCGTGGATGCCGATGCCCCTCGGCTATCCTCGGCCCATGTATTTGACAGTAGTCCTCGCCGTCCTGACGACGCTCTGTTCCGCGATGCTGGCCACGTGCTGGCTGCGTGGCCGGCGGCGGCGTGCCGGCGTGGACACGCTGCGGCGGGAGCTCCAGCGGGCGGCCATCGCCGAGCGCCCGTCCGATCATATCGATACCGCCGCACGACATCCCGAGGCGCTCGCGCTGGCCCGTGCCATCAATGACTTGCTGGCGCGCGCGTCCATCGGCGGGCTGACCGGCGACGACGACCTGCGGCTGTTCCGGATCGCCGGCGACCACGTGCGCCAGACGGTGCTCGTCCACACGGACGTCGTCGAGTACGCCAATCCCCACTTCGCTGCCCTTCTGGGCACCGGCCTCGATGCCCTCATCGGGCGCAGGCTGGCGGACCTCGTCCGTCCCGACGAATCGGACTTCGTGGAGGAGAGTCTGCAGCGGCGTCTGCGCGGCGACTCGGCACCCGAACGGTTCGAGGTCGATCTTCCGGCCGGACCGGGGCAATCCGTGCGACTCGAGTTGTCCACGACACCCATTGATTACGGATCGCGAGATGCGCTGCTGGTGACGGGCGCAGAGGTGATCCCCGGTTTCCCGGCCGAGGTGCCGGACGACGACGGAATCAGGCGTTCGCCGATGCGGGACGCACTCGACTCGCTCGCCGTCGCGGTCCTGACTTCCGGCTCCGATGGCCTGATCGACTACGCCAACCCGGCCGCGTGCCGCTTGTTCGCCGCGGCCGAGGACCTGCTTCTGGGCAGGCGCCTTGTGGAGCTCGTCGATCTTGTCGACGAGACGGACCGCAGTCCCCTCGAGGATCCCGTGGGCAGGGCGCTGGAGTCCGGAGAGCCGGTCAACCTGGGGCGCCGGGCGCTGGTCCGGGTGCTGGCGACCTCCACCGAGCATTCCATGGAAGTGTCGGCAGCGCCGATCCGCCGCGGGGAAAGCAGCCCGGTCGACGGTTGCGTGCTGTTGCTGAACGATGTCACCGAAGTCCGCGGCATCGCGCGCCAGATGTCCTACCAGGCGACCCACGACGCACTGACGGGGCTCGTCAACCGTCAGGAGTTCCTGCTGCGTCTGCAGGACGCGCTCGACGCGGCCAACCGAGGCGATTCCACCTGCGTGCTCTGCTACATCGACCTCGACCGCTTCAAGACCGTGAACGATGGCAGTGGCCATATCGCCGGCGACACCATGTTGCGTGAAGTCGCCAAGATCATGCGCAAATCCGTGCGGGATTCCGACACCGTCGCGCGCCTCGGCGGTGACGAGTTCGCCTTGCTGCTTTCTGGTTGTCCACTTGAGAAGGCCGGGCAGATCGCCGCGGAGCTCGCCCGCCGAGTCGGGGAGTTCCGCTTCATCTGGAAGGAGCGCAGCTATTCCGTCGGCGCGAGTTGCGGCCTCGTCGAAATCGGCGCGGCCATTGGCGACCTCGAGGAGACGATGGCCGCCGCCGATTCAGCTTGCTACGTGGCCAAGCGCAAGGGCACCGGACAGGTGGCCGTCTATTCGGCGACGGAAGAGGCCGAGGTGCGCCGTAACAGCGAGGTGCAATGGCTGCAGATGCTGCAGACAGCCATCCGCGACGACCAGTTCCGGCTCTATGCGCAACCGATCGTCGCCGCCGGCGAGGGGGCCCGTGGTGGTCCTGCGATGGAGCTGCTGATCCGTCTCGTGGATTCCGCGGGCGGCGACATGCTCCTGCCTTCGGAATTCCTGCGTGCCGCGGAGCGGTACCGCTTGATGAATCTCATCGACCGCTGGGTGGTCCAGGCAGCGCTCACCGCGGTAAGCCATGGCGGGATCCGCCTGCCGGAAGGCCGAAGCCTTGCGATCAACATCGCCGGTCAGACGCTCGGCGACGAACAGTTCCTGGATTTCGTCGTCGAATGCTTCGACACGACGGGCGTGGATCCGTCGCGCATCTGCTTCGAGCTCGCCGAGTCCTCCGTGGTGGAGAAGCTGGAGCCGTCGCGGCGCTTCGTCGACGTGCTGCATGGCATGGGCTGCAAGTTCGCGCTCGACGACTTCGGCAGCAATTTCGGCACTTTCCAGAACCTCAAGAGCCTGCGCGTCGATTACCTGAAGATCGACGGCTCCTTCATCCGCAACATCGCGCGTGACGTGGTCAGCCAGGCGATGGTCGGGGCGATGATCAAGCTTGCCCGATCGCTGGATTTCGAAGTGATCGCGGAGCACGTCGAGGACCAGGGCGCCATCGACGCCGTGCGCACGATGGGCGTGGATTACCTGCAGGGTTTCGCCATAGGCAGGCCCAGGCCCTTGCGGCTGGCCGCATGAAAAAAAGGCCCGGCGTCACCGCCGGGCCTTCCTGTCTTCCGCGATCGCGGTCGTTGCCTCAGAGCAGCGGCACGAGCAGCAGCGCGACGATGTTGATGATCTTGATCAGCGGGTTGATCGCCGGGCCCGCCGTGTCCTTGTACGGGTCGCCGACCGTGTCGCCGGTGACCGCGGCCTTGTGGCTGTCCGAGCCCTTGCCACCGAAATGGCCTTCCTCGATGTACTTCTTGGCGTTGTCCCAGGCGCCGCCGCCCGTGCACATCGAGATGCCGACGAACAGCCCGGTCACGATGGTGCCGATGAGCAGGCCGCCCAGGGCCTTGATCCCTTCGCCGGGGCCCATCAGCGCGTTGACGCCGAAGGCCACGACCACCGGCACCAGGATCGGCAGCAGCGAGGGCACGATCATTTCCTTGATCGCAGCCTTGGTGAGCAGGTCGACCGCCTTGGAATAATCCGGCTTGGCGGTGCCTTCCATGATGCCCTTGATTTCGCGGAACTGGCGGCGCACTTCGGTTACCACCGACCCCGCGGCACGACCCACAGCTTCCATCGCCATGGCGCCGAACAGGTAGGGCACCAGACCGCCGATGAACAGGCCGATGATCACTGCCGGGTCTGACAGGGAGAATACCGTCGCCTTGCCGGCAGCCTCCAGGTTGTGCGTGTAGTCCGCGAACAGGACGAGCGCGGCGAGGCCGGCCGATCCGATCGCGTAACCCTTGGTCACCGCCTTGGTGGTGTTACCCACTGCGTCCAGCGGGTCCGTGATGTCACGCACTTTCTTGTCGAGGCCCGACATCTCGGCGATACCGCCGGCGTTGTCGGTAATCGGGCCGTAGGCGTCGAGTGCCACGATCATGCCGGTCAGCGACAGCATCGCGGTGGCCGCGATGGCGATACCGTAGAGGCCGCCCAGCGAATGGGCGCCCCAGATCGCGAAGCAGACCGCGATGACGGGCAGGGCGGTGGATTTCATCGACACGCCGAGTCCGGCGATCATGTTGGTCGCGTGGCCGGTCTGCGACGCTTCGGCCACCTTCTGTACCGGCGAATATTCCGTCGCCGTGTAGTACTCGGTGATCACGATCATCGCGGCGGTGAGCGCCAGGCCGATCAGCGTGCAACCGAACATCGCGCTGAACTGCCCCGGGAAGAACTGCTGCGTGATGAACCAGAATGCAACGGCCGATATGAGGCCCGACACGATCACGCCCTTGTACAGGGCATTCATGATCTTGCCGCCTTCCCGCGTCGACACGAAGAACGTGCCGATGATGGACGCCACGATCGAGGCGGCGCCGAGCGCCAGCGGGTAGATGATCGCCGCGCTGCCGGCGGACGACATCATCAGGCCGCCGAGCAGCATCGTCGCCACGAGGGTGACGGCGTAGGTCTCGAACAGGTCTGCGGCCATGCCGGCGCAGTCGCCCACGTTGTCGCCCACGTTGTCGGCGATGACCGCCGGGTTGCGCGGATCGTCCTCGGGGATGCCCGCCTCAACCTTGCCCACGAGGTCCGCGCCGACGTCGGCGCCCTTCGTGAAGATGCCGCCGCCGAGGCGGGCGAAGATCGAGATCAGCGAGCCACCGAACGCCAGACCGACCAGTGCGTGCAGCGCGTGTTCGCGCACGGCCGCATCCTCGCTGGCGCCGCCGATCAGGTAGTAATAGCCGGCCACGCCGAGCAGGCCAAGGCCAACCACCAGCATGCCGGTGATCGCGCCGCCCTTGAACGCGACCTGGAGCGCTGCGTTGAGGCCGTTGGTCGCGGCCTGCGCGGTTCGCACGTTGGAGCGCACCGAGATGTTCATGCCGATGTAGCCGGCCAGGCCGGAAAGAATGGCGCCCACCGCGAAGCCGCCGGCAGTGGCCCAGCCCAGCGCGAAGCCGAGCACCACGAACAGCACCACGCCGACGATCATGATCGTGGTGTACTGACGGTTCAGGTAGGCTTTGGCGCCGGCCTGGATGGCTGCGGCGATTTCCTGCATGCGGTCGTTGCCGGCAGGAAGTTTCAGGATCGAGAGCATCGATACGATGCCGTAAAGCACGGCTACTGCGCCCGCGGCAACAGACAGCCACAACCAGCTACTGACGTCCATCAAGAGGCCTCCCCATCGAACGGTGTTGTGTAGTCGCGGGAAAGCGCGCGGCGCGCGCCCCCCGTAAGCCGCCCGACTATAGGCACAAAGGCGCGTCCGTGGCCATAGACGCGCCGTTCCGGATCAGATCTTGAAGGCGGTCCCCAGCTTCTTCTTCACGGGCTTGCCCTTGATGCGCACGTAGTCCGGCAGGCCGTCCACGAAAGGAGGGTAGTCCTCGCCCGCGATGAGCGGCTCGAGGTAGCGCCGGCATGCGGCGGTGATGCCGAATCCATCCGCCGTGATGTAGTGGCGCGGGACCGTCTTCTCCACGTTGGCGACGTCCGCCAGGGGGACCGGTTCGATCCGCCACTTGTAGGGCCTGGAGGAGATGCGCTTGATCGCCGGCATCACGGAGTGGTGGCCGTCGATGGCGAGTTCCACGGCGGCCTTGCCCACGGCATAGGCCTGCTCGACATCCACCTTCGAGGCGATGTGCCGCGCCGCTCTTTGCAGATAGTCCGCGACGGCCCAGTGGAACTTGTAGCCGAGCTCTTCCCGGATCATGTTCGCGACCACCGGCCCGACGCCGCCCAGCTGGCTGTGGCCGAAGGCATCCTTCGTGCCGGCCTCCGCAAGGAAGCGGCCGTCCGGGTACCGGGCGCCTTCCGAAACGACGACCACGCAGTAGCCCTGGCTCTCCACGCTCTGTTTCACGCGTGACATGAAGGCCGGGCGGTCGAAGGCAATCTCGGGGAAGAGGATCACCTGCGGCGCGTCGCCCTTGTCCCGTGCGGCAAGTCCGCCTGCCGCGGCGATCCAGCCGGCGTGGCGACCCATGACCTCGAGAACGAAGACTTTCGTCGATGTACGGGCCATCGAGGCGACGTCCAGCGCCGCTTCGCGCGTCGAGACGGCGATGTACTTGGCCACCGAGCCGAAGCCCGGGCAGCAATCGGTCAGCGGCAGGTCGTTGTCCACGGTCTTCGGGATGCCGATGCAGGTGACCGGGTAGCCCATTGCGTCGCCGATCTGCGACACCTTCCAGGCCGTGTCCATGGAGTCGTTGCCGCCGTTGTAGAAGAAGTATCCGATGTCGTGTGCCTTGAAGACCTCGATCAGCCGTTCGTATTCGGCGCGGTTCTGGTCGAGCCCCTTGAGCTTGAACCGAGCCGAGCCGAAGGCACCGGACGGCGTGTGTCGCAGCGCGCGGATGGTCGCCGCGGCTTCGGCGCTCGTGTCGATGAGGTCCTCGGTCAGTGCGCCGACGATGCCGTGGCGTCCGGCGTAGACCTTGCCGATCTTCCTCGGATGCCTGCGTGCCGTTTCGATGACGCCCGCGGCGGATGCGTTGATCACTGCCGTCACGCCGCCGGATTGAGCGTAGAAGGCGTTGCGCGGCCTCTTCGCCGCCTTGCTGCGTACCGTTTTTCCCATTGCGGCTCCCGATGTCGTCGCTGTGGCTGGTTTGACCCGTCAAGGGCCTGACGGTACTGTGCCAGATGCACGCACTACGCGGGCATCCGTTCAGTTACTGGTAGACGACACATGCGCATTGTTCTCCTTGGTGCCCCGGGCTCCGGCAAAGGCACCCAGTCACAGCGTCTCGTGGAGCGCTTCGGCATCCCGCAGATCTCGACCGGCGACCTGCTGCGCTCGGCAGTGGCACGCGGCACGGCGCTGGGCCTTGCGGCCAAGGACGCGATGCAGGCCGGCAAGCTGGTAGACGATTCGATCGTGCTGGGCATGATCCGCGAGCGCCTGGGCGAGGCGGATACCGCCAACGGCTTCATCCTCGACGGCTTCCCGCGCAACCTTGCGCAGGCCGCCGCGCTGGACAAGATGCTCAAGCAGGTCGGCAAGCCGTTGCAGGCGGTGGTGTTGATGGACGTCGACTACCGTGAGCTCACGCGCCGGATCGCTGGCCGCCGCAGTTGCCAGGCCTGCGGCAGCGTCTACAACATTTATTCCCTGCCGCCGGGCGACGGCGAGCGTTGCCTGAAGTGCGCCGATGCGCCGAAGCTCTTCCAGAGGCCTGACGACAACGAGGCCACCGTCGTGAACCGTTTGAAGGTGTACGAAGAGCAGACCCGCCCGCTCGTGGGCTATTACCGCAAGCAGCGTTTGCTCCGTTCCATCGATGCGCAGGGCGACGTCGACGCGATCACGCAACTCCTCGTGGATGCGTTGTCCGCACGGCGACCCCGGAATAAGGCAAAATGGCGTTCGAAGACCAAGGCAACCCGCAAGGGCAAGGCTTCGGTCGTCCGCAAAACCGCCGTCAAGGCGGCCAAGAAGTCAGCAAAAAAGGTGACAAACAAAGTGGCTAAGGCAAAGAAGACTGCGAAGAAGGCTGCCAAGAAGGCTGTGAAGAAGACGGCTCGCAAGGTGGCCAAGAAGGCCGCGAAGAAGGCCGTGAAGAAGACGGCCCGCAAGGCCGCCAAGAAGAAGTAATCCGCGCGGCGCATCTGCGCGCCGCTGATTGCTTTGGGGGCTGCTCGCGGTGCCTCACCGCGCCGCGAGCAGCTCCTCGCCGACCACCGCCCGTCGCCATCCCTTGAGTGGCAGGGCGTCTTCTCTTCCCCGTGCGATCACTTCCAGGTCGCGCCGCGTCGCGATGAGTTCCGGCGCAAGACCCAGTTCCGCTGCCACCCGTCGCGCGATGTCGCCGAGGCGTTTCACGTCCTCGCTGATCTTCGGGTCCGACCGTTGCCGTCCGGGCAGTGGCGGCAATCGAACGGGCAGCAGCGCTGTTTCGATCTCGCGCAGGATGTCCGCGCCGCTGTGTTCGATGAATCCGGGCGCGAGTTCCGGCAAGTCGCGCAGGCCGTTCAGGTCGCGCGGGGCCACTGCGATGAGCGCGCGCAGCCCCGCCTCGTCCAGGATCCAGGTCCGCGGGCGATTGCGCTCCGCAGCACGACGTTCGCGCCACGCGGCGAGCCGTTGCCCGAGCCGCTGTCGGTCTGCGTCGAGGTCCTGCAGGCCCTTCAGGCGTTCGTGTGCCCTCTCCGGGTCGACGAAGAGTCCTTCGCCCGCGACCAGGGGCTGCATTTCCTCGTGCAGCCATTCGAGGCGACCCAGTTTGTCCAATTGTTCCTGCAGCACGTCGCGCAGCGGCCCCAGATGGCGTACGTCCTCGATGGCATAGGAGAGCTGGGCCTCGCTCAGCGGGCGCCGCGACCAGTCCGTCCGGGTGTGCGACTTGTCCAGTTCGACGCCGAACTGGCGGCGCACGAGCTCCGCGTAGCCTATCTGTGCCGGCATCCCGACGAGACCCGCCGCGACCTGTGTATCGAACAGGGAGCCAGGGGCGCCGAAGACAGGCCACAGCGCCTCCAGATCCTGGCGCGCGGCGTGCATGATCTTGAGAGGTCCGCCAGGACCGAATGCCGGGCGCAGCGCGGAGAGGTCGGCGGCGCCCAGCGGGTCGATGCATTCGCAGCGTGCCGGCGTGGATACCTGCAGCAGGCACAACAGGGGCCTGTAGGTGCTTTCGCGGAGGAACTCGGTGTCGAGCCCGATGGCCGGTGCCGCGGTCAGTTCTGCCGCGAAGTCCTGCAACCTTGCGGCGTCCCGCGGTTCGCCCGTGATGGGTTGGATCGACGTCATGTGCAGCGGTTCCGCCCGTGTAAGATCATGGAATAGTCCTGCTTCCCGCGAGAGACGCCTTGAGCGACACGAACCCGGCCGGACCGACAACGCTGGCCCGCCTCTACACCGACATCGCGTTCTTCCGTCGTGGGCCGGAAGACGTGCCCTTCGCGCCCCGCGTGCTCGGCATCACCGTGGTTGCCTACATGCTGCTCAGCCTGTTGCTCAGCAGCGTCATGCCGGTCGTCGCGGAAAGCCGCGTCGCCCTGGTCCTGGTTGACAGTGCGCTCGCGCTCGCATGGTACTGGGTTGTGCTGCGCGTTGCCGGTCGGACGGAGCGGTTCCTGCAGACAGCCGCTGCGATCTTCGGCTTCCAGACGGTGCTGCAGCCGGCGTTCGTGTCCGTCACCTGGCTGTTCCTGCGTTACATGAAGGACCCTGTCTGGCAGGCGCCGGTGTCGTTGCTGCTTCTGGTGCTCGCGATCTGGATGCTGGCCATCAACACCCGCATCCTTCGATCCGCGACCGGGTGGGGCCAGTTCGTCTGCGTCGCCGTCGTGCTCCTGCAGTCCCTGCTGGGACGCCTCGTCGAAACATCGCTCTTCCCCGAAGTCGCCACCCCGGTGCCCTGACCGCCACCATGCACGTCCACATCCTCGGAATCTGCGGCACCTTCATGGGCGGCATTGCCGCCATCGCCAGGGCCGCCGGTCATCGCGTGACCGGTTCGGACCGCAACGTCTATCCGCCGATGAGCACGCAGCTCGAAGCCCTCGGCATCGTCGTCACCGAAGGGTTCGACCCGGCGCAGCTCGACCCGGCCCCCGACGTCGTCGTGGTCGGCAACGTCATGTCCCGGGGGTCGCCCGTACTCGAGGCGTTGCTTGACCGTGGCATCCCGTATACGTCCGGTCCGGAGTGGCTCGCGCGGGAGGTGCTGCAGGGGCGCTGGGTCCTGGCGGTGTCCGGCACGCATGGCAAGACCACCACCACCAGCATGCTGGCCCACATCCTGGACCACGCCGGGCTGGACCCGGGCTTCCTGATCGGCGGTGTGCCCGGCAATTTCGACGTCAGCGCGCGACTCGGCAGCTCGCCCTTCTTCGTGATCGAGGCCGACGAGTACGACACCGCTTTCTTCGACAAGCGCGCGAAGTTCGTGCATTACCGGCCGCGCACGCTGGTGCTGAACAACCTTGAGTACGACCACGCGGACATCTACCCCGATCTCGATTCGATAAAACGACAGTTCAACCATCTCGTCCGTACCGTCCCGGGTAGCGGGCGGGTTGTCTTCAATGCGGCCGATGCCAACCTCGCTGACGTGCTGCACGCCGGGTGCTGGACCCCGCGAGAGGGTTTTTCCCGTGCCGGCGGACCGGGTGTGGACTGGGCCGCAGCAGGGGCTGAGGACGGCGATTTCAGTCGTTTCGACGTGCTGCTCGGTGGCGTTTCCCAAGGCAGTGTGGAGTGGTCGCAGATCGGCGGTCACAACGTCGACAACGCGCTGGCCGCCATCGCCGCCGCGCGTCACGCCGGGGTTCCCGTGCCGCATGCCATCGCCGCCTTGGCCGATTTCAAGGGCGTCAGGCGGCGCATGGAGCTCGCTGGAGAGGCCGCGGGGGTGAGGGTCTACGATGATTTCGCTCACCACCCGACCGCGATCGCCACAACGATCGACGGGCTGCGGCGGAGGATCGGGGCCGCCCGCCTGGTGGCGGTGCTGGAGCCGCGTTCCAATACGATGAAACTGGGCGTGCACCGCGCCACCCTCGCGCCTTCTCTGGCTGGTGCCGATGCCGTGTTCCTGCACGCCCCGACAGACCTCGGTTGGGATGCCGATGCGGTAGTCGCGGCGTTGGGGGCCAAGGCACGGCGTTCGACCGACATCGACGGGCTCGTCCAGTCGCTGTCGGCGATGCTGCGTCCGGGGGACCACGTGCTCGTGATGAGCAACGGTGGTTTCGGCGGCCTGCACGCCAAGCTGCTGGCTGCCCTGCGGGCGCGGTGCTGAAAGGCTCCCGTCAGTCTTCGTTGTCGGCGGCCTGCCGGCGCCGGTACCACAGCAGCAGCGGCACCGCGGCGACTCCCGTCCATCCAAGGGTCAGCCAGCCGACGAAGGCGTCGTGCTGGCTCAGCAGCGCGCCGAGCGGCGCTTCGCCGTCGACTTCGGTCAGTCGCAGCACCGCCAGCATCACGGTAACCCAGCCGGCATGCAGGCCCATGCCGGCCGCGATGTTGCCGGTCAGCGCGCGCAGCATCGCCAGCAGCAGTCCGACTCCGGCAAGGCAGAGGAAGGCATCCGCGATCTGCAGGGGGTGGGTGAATTCGGCCAGGGAGCCGTGGAGCAGGGTGAGTCCGCTGCCGAAGGCCGCGTCCGCATCGTCGATCCGGTAGCGCGCGAAGAAATGTACCGCGGCGTACAGGACGGCCGTCGAGACCACTGCCAGTGCCGTCCCGGATTCCCGCGAGACGGCTGAAAACATCGCGCCGCGCAGGAAGCTCTCTTCGATGAACGCGGCTGCGAGCCCGCTGCCCAGTCCCGCGAGCAGCACCTTGGCGACGGCGGTGGCGGTGAGTCCGGGCGAGAGGTCCCGCAGCCCGAGGGCGACCATCAGGGCCGCGAGCGGCACCATGAAGAGGATGCCGAGTACGATGCCGCGCGCCAGTTCGCGCAGGAAGCGGTCGCGGGGAATGCCGAAGCCCATCGCCTGCCGGTCGGCCACGCCAAGGCGGCGGGCGACGACGTACAGGCCGATGGCGAGGCCCAGCATCGCGATGCGGTTTCCCACGCGGTGGAACGGGACATGCGCGAAGCGGTTCACGAGTTGCCAGGCCGGCCAGGTGGCGACGGCCACGAGGCCCAGGGCCGCGGCGAACAGTCCGGCGAAATAGGTCAGTGCGCGCATCGTGGTCCCGTCCCCCGTCTGTCCTGCCTTACACTCTCTGGCATGAATGCCTCTTCCGAAGTCCTGCAGCCCGTCGTCCTCGCCTGTTGCCCTCTGTGCAACGCTGCTCAGGCGGAGCCTCTTGCCACGTATCCGGAGCTGACCTGGGTCCGCTGCGGCTGCGGCCTGATCTACAAGCGCAGCGAGCATCCGGATCCGGCGGCCGGGGAATTCTACGAGAGCGGCTATTTCGGTGCAGGCGATCAGGGCCGACGTTACACGCAGCGCACGCGGCGGCGTATCCAGAAGTCACGCAACCAGATCCTGGATGCATTGAATTTCGTGCCGGCCGGTCCGCTGCTGGATATTGGCTGCTCCGTGGGCTACACGCTGCGTGCCGCGCGCGACCTTGGCCTCGAGCCGACCGGTTCCGACCTCAGCCAGTACGCTATCAAGACCTGCAGGGAGCAGGGTTTCCGTGCCGAGGTGGGTGAGTTGTCAGGGCTCCCCTTCGCCGATGGCGAGTTCGGCCTGGTGACGATGAAGCATGTCCTGGAGCACACCCCGGTTCCGCGCGCGGCATTGCGCGAGGTGCGGCGCGTGCTGCGGCCCGGCGGGGGTATTTTCATCGCCATTCCGCATGCGGGGTACCGCAAGGCGGTCCGTGCACCCCAGTCCAGCCGCTATTACCAGCCGGCTGCGCACGGTCGCGAACATTTCGTCTATTACACGCCGGCCACCCTCTCGCGCCTGCTGGCCGACGAGGGCTACCGCGTCGTCGCGGTGAACCCCTGTCTGGTCCATCGCACCGCGTCTTTCCCGCGTCGTCTGGGGGAGGTGCTGCTGGCGCCGCTCCGCTGGGTGGCCCAGGGCCTGGCCGATGGTTTGGGCCTGCGCAAGGAGTTCTGGCTCGTCGCGATCCGTGACTAGCCGATCGGGGTGGTGACCCACCCGACAGCGGTATCGATCGACCCGTCCGCATGCAGCGTGATTCGGCGCCAGGCCGGTGGCAGGGTGTCGACTTCGAAGCGGGATGCGCGGGGCTTGAACTGGGCGCAGGTGGACGGCGTTCCCATCAGGCGCATGCCCCGGTGTTCGTCGTCGAAGGCTTGGTGCACGTGGCCGAACACGACGCCGCGCACGCCGTTGTGCCTGCCGAGGATGTCCAGCAGCGCCGGGGCATTTTCCAGTCCTATGCCGTCCAGCCAGTCGCTTTCCATGCCCACCGGCTGGTGGTGCAGCGCGACCAGGGCGTGGCGTCCCGGCGCTGCCGCCAGCGCGTCATCCAGCCGCAGCAGTTCTGTTTCGGCAAGCCTGCCGGCTGCCTTGCCGGCAACGCTGCTGTCCAGCATGACGATCCGCCAGTTCCCGAAGTCGTGGCTGCCACAGGTCGCGAATGGCGGGTGGGCGAGCGAGCGGGTCAGGGCCCGCGCATCGTCGTGGTTGCCCGGGATCGCCAGCACCGGCTTTCCCAGTTGGCCCAGCATTCGCGCGACGTGGGCATAGGCCCCCGGTTCGTCCTGGACAAGGTCCCCCGTCGCCAGCACGGCATCCGCCGTCGACAAGTCCTGGCTCGCCGCCCGCAGCGTCGCCTCCAGGGCGGGCAGCGAGGGCACCTGCCGGAGTCGCCCCGCCGGGTCGGCGAAGAGGTGGAAATCGGTCAGCTGGACGAGGCGGACGGTGGGCGGGTACGCGGCCATGTGCCGACGATACCGCGGATTTGCCGTGGCGGCCCCGGGGGGAGAAAATGATCGGCTAACCCCCCGCCCGCGAGCCCACCCCGATGCCCACGACCCAGGACCTTGCCAACGCCATCCGCGCCCTGTCCATGGACGCCGTCCAGCAGGCCAACTCCGGCCATCCGGGCGCACCGCTCGGCATGGCGGACATCGCCGAGGTGCTCTGGCGCCGTGTCATGCGCCACAACCCGGCCAATCCGTCCTGGTCGAATCGCGACCGCTTCGTGCTCTCGAACGGCCATGCGTCGATGCTGCTGTATTCGGTGCTGCACCTGACCGGCTATCCGCTCACCATCGAGGACATAAAGTCCTTCCGCCAGCTCGGCGCACATACTGCCGGCCACCCGGAGCGCGATCTGCATCTCGGCATCGAGACGACGACAG
>JBDLPS010000013.1:0-7518 GCA_039800965.1 Pseudomonadota bacterium
CAGGTCTTTGCAAACCCCGTACCAACCCGGGAGGAGCAGGTTTCCGGCAGGCAACCCCGGCCACGAGGCCACGACGCACCGCCTGATGGCAGATCAGGGCCGGGGCGGCACCGGTATCGAACCATTTTGGTGCGCGCCCGCACCAGCGACGACCCAATCTCCGGCAGCGCGCGCCAAAGCACCCCGCGCACGCCAGTAATCCCTCAGCAGCCCGACGGCCTCACCCTCGGAGGCGAGTATCGACTGGCGCAGGCGCAGGCGCTCGACGGTTGCGCCGGATTGAGTGCCACCACCGATCCGGGCGGCAAGCTGCCGCTGGTTCGGGAGCAAGGCGTCCCGGTATTTCTCGTACAAGGCCCGGGTCGCAGCAACTTCGGCCGAATGGGTCATGAGCTCGCCGTGGGCGGACTGGATGCGCTGTTCGAGCGTGCGCCGTGCGGCACGGTACTCGGCATCGGATGCCAGCAACTGGGCCTGATGCTGGTCGAAAACAGGCAGCTCGACTACGGCATTCGGTCCGGTGAAACTCATGCCGCCCGCTGCGCTTTCGCGGAACACCCCAAGCTCCAGCGTACCCAACCACCGGAAACTCTTCTGCAGCGACAAGCTGCGCAGGCGCACCAGCACGGCCTGCCGGGCAGCACGCAGATCGAGGCGCTGCTGCAGCGCCAAGGACGCAAGCTGCGCCACGTCAGGATCCTTGTCGGGAAGGACAGGCAAGGCGCCCGCTGTCTTCCAGTCGTCGCGCCCCCCGGCCACGCCCATCAGGCGCGAAAGGCTGGCTCTGGCGGTCTGGACGTCGAGCCGGCCCCGCATGACCTGTGTTTCGAGGCCGAACAGGTTGGCGCGCTCATTGGAAACGTCGACAACACCGAATTCCTTGCGGTTGGCCGCGCCGACGACGACGGTATCCAGCGAAACACGGCCCGCCTCAACTGCCTGCATGCGCAAGTCGAGGACGCGCTCGGCGGCGACCAGTTCGAGCCAGGCCTGATTCACCTCGGCCGCAATGCCGACGATGCGGTCTGCGGCATCGAGTTGCGCACGCTCGAGGTCCGCACGGGCAACACGTCGTCGCGCCGGCTGGTTCAGCAAGGCGAGGACATTCTGGAGCACGCCAACAGTCACCGTACGCGTCGGATAGAACGCCGCGAGTGCGCCGCCGGGCTCGCGGACACCGACCACCGCCACGGGATTGGGCAGCCGGGTCGCGGCGACGAGGTCGGCGCGCGAAACCTCCACGCGCTCGAGCGCGAGCTGCAACTCGGGGCTCGCGAGGTAGGCAATCGATACAGCGGATTCTGCGGTCACGCCTGCCGCCAACAGCGCGGCGATGCGCGACTGGACCGCTGCATCGGCGGCTTCGTCACGCCGCCACTCGACGCGGGGCCCGCGGCCCAGTTCCGGTGCAGCGGCCGTCCTGTCGAGGCTTTCCCTGGCGGAAGGCACGGCGCATGCCGTCAGGCACAGGCCCATCAGGGCCGACACCATGCACCGCAGCGCGCCCCTGTCAGGGGTCACGGGCGGGGATCTCGCTGAAGGAATAACCGATGAGGCGGTCCTGGAGGAACGAGAAACGGACCTGCAAGGTGAAACGAGAGGATTTTTCGCGGAGACCCGGGACGCTACCCACCAGCTGCACCGCGGGACCGGCCTGCTCGGCCTTGCCGTGGCCGATGCCATGGGCATCGAGGAAGCGCACGACCATCGCGGCACTTGATCCGGAAGGCAGGTCTCGCGCGAGCAATTGCTCCACCTGCTCGCGCGTGGCGAACGCCGAGGAAGCCAGGGCGACAACCCCGGACGACAACAGGCAGGTGAGTGCGGCAATCCTGCGGATCATGGGCGGAACTATACGCGAACGGCGTGCAGCCGTAGGATCCCGCCACCATGACCACCATCCTGCAACAGCACCGCGTCCATGGCGGCACGCTGGGCTTCGCCAGCCACGATAGCGACGCCACGGGCACGCCCATGCGCTACTCATTCTTCCGGCCGGCAGGCGACGGCCCTTTCCCGGTGCTGCTGTGGCTGTCAGGACTTACCTGCACGGAAGAAAACTTCACCACCAAGGCCGGCGCCTACGCGGCGGCAGCACGCCACGGCCTGGCCGTCCTGGCGTCGGACACGAGCCCACGCGGAGAGGGCGTTCCCGACGATGCCGCCTACGACCTCGGGCAGGGAGCGTCATTCTACGTCGATGCCGTGCAGCCACCCTGGTCGACGCATTTCCGCATGGAACGCTATGTCACGGAGGACCTGCTGCGCTCCGCCGCCGAGGTCATGCCGCTGCGCAGCGACCGCGTGGGCATCAGCGGACATTCCATGGGCGGGCACGGCGCTCTGACGCTCGCCTTGCGCCATCCCGGTCTGTTCCGGTCGGTAACGGCGTTCGCCCCGATCTCGGCCCCCATGCTCTGCCCCTGGGGACGCAAGGCCTTCACGCACTACCTTGGCGAGGACGAGTCGAGCTGGTCGGAACACGATGCGACGGCACTTCTCGCGGCCGGCGCGGCACGCGGCCATTACGATGACATCCTCGTCGACCAGGGAACGGCTGACTCGTTCCTTGCCGAACAACTGAAGCCGGAGCTGCTGGAAAACGCCTGCAGCGCAGCCGGACAACGCCTGACCCTGCGACGGCAGGAAGGCTATGACCACTCGTATTATTTCATCACCACGTTCATGGCAGACCACGTCGCGTGGCACGCGGAACGACTCCGGAACTGACAAGAAGGCACCCCCATGACCGCCTCCGCACGCCCGAAACTCCTGATCACACGCCGCTGGACCGACGAGGCGGAGCGCTATCTCATCGAGCGCTATGACGTCACGCTGAACGAGGATGACCGGCCCATGGACGTCGCCGCGCTGTCGCAGGCCATGAAGGATTACGACGCGATCCTCCCCACCGTCACCGACACCATCAACGCGACGGTCGTCGGGACGCCGGGCGCCCGCGTGAAGCTGATCGGCAACTTCGGCGTCGGCTTCAATCACATCGATATCGCCGCCGCGCAGGCCGCCGGCATCACGGTGACCAACACGCCGGACGTACTGACCGATGCCACCGCCGATCTCGCCATCCTGCTCATGCTGATGGCCACGCGCCGCGCGGGGGAAGGCGAGCGCGAACTGCGCGAGGGACGCTGGACGGGTTGGCGACCGACACATCTGCTGGGCCAGAGCGTGGCCGGCAAGACGCTGGGCATCGTGGGCTTTGGCCGCATCGCACAGGCCATGGCGCATCGCGCTCACCACGGTTTTGGCATGCACGTGGCTTACTACGGACGCCGCCGCGCCCCCGCGGAGGCAGAGGCTGCCTGCAAAGCACGTCATGTGGGCGACATGGATGCCCTCTTAGCCGAGAGCGACGTGTTGTCCCTCCACTGCCCAGGCGGCGCCGAAACACACCACCTGATCAACGAGGACCGCCTTGCGAAGATGAAGCCGACCGCCGTCATCGTGAACACGGCTCGCGGCACGGTGGTGGATGAAGCCGCCCTCGCAGCCGCCCTGAGGGCGAACCGTATCGCAGCCGCAGGCCTGGACGTGTACGAACGCGAACCGGTCGTGCACCCGGACCTCGTCGGCCTCCGGAACGTGGTGCTGCTGCCGCATCTGGGCAGCGCAACGCGCGAAACGCGGACCGCCATGGGGCTGCGCGTGGCACGCAACGTCGACCTGTTCTTCGGCGGACAACCGGTACAGGACAAAGTCGTCTGATGCTGGACGCCGCCTGGGTCGACGACTTCCTCTCCAAGGAGAAGCTGCCGCCACGCTTCAGGCTGCTGCTGGGGTCGGTCCATGCGCCCGTGGCCCAGCGCATCGCACACGCCGCCCACGAACTGGGAAGGCCGATCGTCGTAGGGCTCTGTGGCTCGCAGGGAAGCGGCAAATCGACGATGGCCGCGGTGCTGAAGGCGCTGCTGGAACGCCAGGAACTGCCCACTGCCGTGCTGTCCATCGACGACCTCTACCTCACTCGCGCGGAACGTCACGCGCTGGGCCAGAGCGTCCACCCCCTGTTCCGCACCCGCGGCGTACCGGGTACGCACGACGTGCCGCTGGGCATGGCGACGCTGGACGGACTGATGCAGGGACAGGGCCCGGTGCCGATACCTGCCTTCGACAAGCAACACGACGACCGACGCCCGACAGCGGACTGGCCCGCTGTCCCGGCGCCCGTGCGCATCGTGATCCTGGAAGGCTGGTTCGTCGGCGCCCGACCGGAACCATCCGAATCATTGGTCGCAGCGCTCAACCCGCTGGAACGCGACGAAGACGCCACAGGCCACTGGCGCGCCCACGTGAACGAAGCATTGCGGGGGCCCTACCACGAACTGTTCGCACGGATCGACCTGCAGGTCCTGCTGCGCGCACCCTCCTTCGACGTGGTGTACGCCTGGCGGCTCGAACAGGAGCACAAACTGCGCGCACGGGTGACGGCCGAGGGCGGTGACCTGTCACGTGTGATGGACGACGCGGGCGTTGCCCGCTTCATCCAGCACTACGAGCGGATCACCCGCAACATCCTCGCGGAAATGCCCGCGCGGGCGGACATCGTGGTTGAACTGGACGCCTCGAGGGTGCCTGTCCGGCTACTTGGCGTCTGAACGCTTCGCGCGCTCGATCGACTCGAGGATGATCGCCTTGGCGGCATCGGCATCACCCCAACCGAGCACCTTGACCCACTTGCCGTCTTCGAGATCCTTGTAGTGCTCGAAGAAATGCTGGATCTGCTTGAGGGTGATGTCCGGCAGATCCGTGTAGTTCCTGACGTCCTCGTAGCGGCGAGTGAGCTTCGGAACCGGCACCGCGACGATCTTCTCATCACCGCCCGCTTCATCCTGCATGCGCAGGACGCCCACGGGACGCACGGCAATGAGCGCGCCCGGGATGATGGCGCGATGGTTCGCGATCAGCACGTCGCAAGGATCGCCGTCGTCAGAGAGGGTGTGCGGAATGAAGCCGTAATTGCCGGGGTAACGCATCGGCGTGTACAGGAACCGGTCTACGACGAGGGCACCGGATTCCTTGTCCATCTCGTACTTGATGGGCTCGCCACCGACGGGGACCTCCACGACGACATTCACTTCTTCGGGGGGATTCTTGCCGATGGCAATCGCATCAAGACGCATCTGGGGCTCCGGGGCCTGCGGAATTTCTGGAAGGGGCCGCAGGACACGGGAGATGGTGGCTAGGGAGGGACTCGAACCCTCGACCCCGGCATTATGAGTGCCGTGCTCTAACCAGCTGAGCTACCTAGCCATGGTGCTGCGGGGCCGCGGATTGTCCGGGGCCCGCCCGGGGGTGTCAAGCCAACAGGCCTGCTGCACCCCTGCCGGCGAGCAGCGTCAGGGGTCGTCGAGCGCGAGCAACGCCCAATCCTGGTCGGCCAGACGCCAGCGCTGTAGTTCCCGGGTACCCGGCACCGGCAACGCCATGGAAGGGTCCGTCAACAACACGCGCCCCGGCGAACCCGCCAGCCATGCCCGCGCCGCGGTGGCATCCCTGAGGTATTCGAGGCGGCGCCCCTCGAGATGGCAGAGCCACCCTGCCCGCTTGGTCGTCTCGAGCCCCGGGGCGAAAAAACCAACGGACTCATCCGGCGCTGATTGCCGGAGCACGACCGCAGCGGCTACCGAATAGCGACGGGCGCCATCGACCAGCGGCATGACCAGCCAAAGCGCAACCGTGAATACCGCCAGCAAGGTGGCGGACAACGCGACCACCGCGCGCGCAGGATCCCTGCGCCGGAGAAAGATGCCGATGGCCATGGCGCCTGCCACGAAGACGGCGGCAAGCGCATGCGATGGGAAGGAAAGGCCGGCGGACAGCGCGGCGAGTCGCGGAGAAGCAGCGAGCGGCGTGTACAGCCAGAAACCAAAGGCGACACTCGCGACGAAGCAGATCCCGCCAGCCAGAAGCAGGCTGGTCCGCAGCCAACGAGTCTCCCGGCTCGAGGCAAGCCAGGCACCCAGCAGCGCCAGGATCGCGGGATAGGCTGGAAGCAGGTACACGCTGCGTTTGGTGGATGCCGCGGACAGGAACAGGAGGCTGACCACGAACCACAGCCCCAGCAGCCTCATGCCGCGATCCGCACGCCTGCGCCACGCTTGCCACAGGGCGGCAGGCAACAGCAGCACCCAGGGCCCGAGGTCCGACGCGAGGCTCTTCAGGTAATACAGGGCACCCTTGCCGCCATGCCCGCGCGTTGTCGTGCCAAAGCGATCGAAATTCTGCAGCCAGAGCTCGCGACCGACGTAATCCGAACCAAGGCGATGAATGAGCGGGGCATACCAAAGCGCAGCGACAGCCAGCGCCACCAGCGCGAGTGGCGCCAACTGGAGGAGCCTCCCCCACTCACGGTGCGACGCATGCCAGAGCACGAGGATGAAGCCCGGCAGCAGCAGGCCCAGAGGCCCCTTCGCAAGGATCGCGACACCGAAGCAGCCGAACGCTGCGGCGCGCAGCAGCCACGCGTTGCGACCCTCCCGCGCATCACCCGCGAGGTAGAGCGCATAACCGGCTGCCTGCGGAGCGGCGAAAGGCATGTCGACCTGCAGCGTCGTGGCCATCATCCAGACGATCGGGGTGGCCACGCCAACCAGAGTCGACTGCCAGGCCGCCTCGGCGCCGGCGATGCGTCGCGCGATCGATACCGTGGAAAGCAGGAATACCCCGCCGGCCAGCAACGGCGTCAGCCGCAGCGTGAACGGCGTGGCAGCCCCTAGCAGGGAGGACCAGAACAGACCACCCCAGTACGTGAGCGGCGGGTAATCAAGCCAGGGCGCTCCCATGGCCGTCGGAACGACCCAGTCGCCCCTGCGGAGCATCTCCAGCACCGGAAGTGCGACGTCGGGTTCGTCCGGGAACCAGTATTCATGCAGCCCCAGCGGTGCCAGCCAGGCAAAAACCGCCAGGCAGACCAGCCAGGCCGGCGACAACCTGCTGCCCCGGATGGCGTCACTCAGGGCGCGCATGGCCCTTCCATGTCAGGTCGAGGTTCAAGAAGTAGTTCCAGGTGGTCGAGGCCGCGATCCCGGCGACCATCGCGAGCGAGAGCGCCATGCCCAGATGTTCGAGGTACCAGGTGATGGACTGGTTGATGAACGCACCGCAGGCGCTGATCGCGACGAACAACGCGAATCCCCGCAGCAGGTCATGCAAGCCTCGATGGCGCCGCTCCGCGAACGTCCAGAGGTTGTTGGCGGCGTAATTCGATACCGCAGCGGTCGCGATCGCCACGAAAGTGCCCTGCTCCGGCGACATGAGCCTGGACCAGAGCAGGTAGAAGCTCGCGTACTGCACGCCAACGCCGGACAGTCCGACGATCGCGTACTTGAGGAAGCGTGCGCTGACGACGTTGCGCGTCGCGAGCTCCACCAAGGACAGGAAGAACTCCCAGATGACGCCGCCGGACAACTTGCTCTCTCCCACCTGCCGGGGAGAGAACACGTAGGGCACCTCGGCAACGCGCCGGCCGCGAAGCAGCGTGAGCAGCTCCATCAGCAG
>JBDLPS010000014.1:0-9339 GCA_039800965.1 Pseudomonadota bacterium
GCCTGGGTTGAGCTCGGCATCGCCCAAGAACACGACAGGGTCGTAGTGGGGCGAGAAAGGGGGTGGGCATTCACCGTCCCTACCCCCCAAGCAAAACTATTCCACCGTCACCGACTTGGCGAGGTTGCGGGGCTGGTCCACGTCCGTGCCACGCAGGATGGCCACGTGGTACGACAGCAGCTGCAGCGGAATGGTGTAGACCACCGGTGCCTGGAAATAGCTCACGTGCTTGGGCAGGTGGATGACGTGCACGCCTTCCGAGGGCTCGATGCCGGCATCCGGATCGGCGAACACGTAAAGCTCGCCGCCGCGGGCACGCACTTCCATGAGGTTGGACTTGAGTTTCTCGAGCAGGTCGTTGTTGGGCGCGACGGCGATGACGGGCATGTCTTCATCGACGAGCGCGAGCGGCCCGTGCTTGAGCTCGCCGGCGGCATAGGCCTCGGCGTGGATGTAGGAGATTTCCTTGAGCTTCAGCGAGCCTTCCATGGCGATGGGATGCAGCGCGCCGCGGCCAAGGAACAGGGCGTGGTGCTTGTCGACGAATCGCCGGGCGAGCTCGCGGATGACGGGATCCAGCGCCAGCGTCTTCTCGATGATGCCGGGCAGCTCCACGAGGCGGGTCACCAGCACGCGCTCCCGCTCGGCATCCGCACCATGGGTCTTTGCCAGTGCGACGACCAGCAGTGACAGCGCGGTGATCTGCGTGGTGAAAGCCTTGGTCGAGGCGACGCCGATCTCGGGGCCGGCGCGCGTCAGCATGACGAGGTCCGACTCGCGCACGAGCGAGCTCTCGGGCACGTTGCAGATGGCGAGCGTGGCGAGGTACCCGCTCTGTTTGGCGAGGCGCAGCGCGGCGAGCGTGTCGGCCGTCTCGCCAGACTGGCTGATCGTGACGAACAGGGCGTTGCGCGGCACGACGGCGTTGCGGTAGCGGTATTCGCTGGCGATCTCCACCTGGCAGGGAATGCGGCAGATCTGCTCGATGAAGTACTGGGCAACCACGCCGGAGTGGTAACTGGTGCCGCAGGCAACGATGCGCACGTGCTCGATCTGCGGGAACAGCTGCGTAGCCTTGTGGCCGAAGGCCGCCTCGAGCAGGCGTCCATGGGCAACGCGCTCCTGCAGGGTGTCGGCGACCGCGCGGGGCTGCTCGTGGATCTCCTTTAGCATGAAGTGGTCGTACTGGCCCTTCTCGGCGGCATCGGCGGACAGCTCGCTCTCGCGCACGACGCGTTCGACGGCATTGCCTTCGGCGTCCAGCACCTTGAAGCCATCGCGGCGGATCTCCGCGATGTCGCCTTCCTCAAGAAAGGTGAAGCGACGGGTGACCGGCAGCAGCGCCGAAACATCCGAGGCGACGTAATGACCGTCGTCGGCGATGCCGACGACCACCGGGCAGCCCATGCGCGCGAGGATCAGCCGGTCCGGGTCCGATTCGGACAGCACGACCAGTGCATAGGCGCCCTCGAGCTCGGCGACCGTGGCGCGGACCGCGCGGAAGAGGTCCTTGTGCACGCCCATGTGATGATGGATGCGGTGCGCAATGACCTCGGTGTCCGTTTCCGAGGTAAAGGCATAGCCCTGCGCCTTGAGCTCCGCACGCAGTTCGTCGTGGTTCTCGATGATCCCGTTGTGGACGATGGCAAGGCCATCGCGCGAGATGTGCGGGTGCGCATTGCGCTCGCTGGGCACGCCATGGGTCGCCCAGCGCGTGTGGGCGATGCCCACATGGCCCGACGTGGGCTGCGCATCGAGCACGTCCTGCAGCATCTTGACCTTGCCGACGGTACGCAGGCGGGCCAGCTTGCGGTCGTCGCGCAGCACGGCGAAGCCGGCCGAATCGTAGCCGCGGTATTCCAGGCGACGCAGCCCCTCCATCAGCACGGGGACGACGTCACGGTTCGCAACGGCACCTACGATTCCACACATCGGCGTTCAGTCTCCGCGGTTCACTCGCCCTTGGCCGGGCGTTTCCAGCCCGCGAAGGTCACCTGCTTCGCGCGCGCCAGCGTGAGCTGGCCGGCCGGCGCATCCTTGGTGAGCGTCGTACCGGCGCCGATTGTAGCGTTTTCGCCGATGGTGACGGGCGCCACCAGCATGGAGCCCGAACCGATGAAGGCACCGGCCCCGATCACGGTGCGGTGCTTGTTCACGCCATCGTAATTGCAGGTGATGGTCCCCGCGCCGACGTTGACGCCCTCTCCGACGACGGCATCGCCCAGGTAGGTGAGGTGGTTGGCCTTTGCGCCGGCCGCCAGCTGTGTATTTTTTACTTCGACGAAATTGCCCACGTGCACGTCGGCTGCCAGTGATGCGCCCGGCCGCAGGCGCGCATGGGGGCCGATGCGGCAGCGCGGGCCGACGGTTGCCGTGTCGATATTGCAGTGGCTGTACACCTGCGTGTCCGCCTCGATGCTCACGTCGCGCAGCACGCAATGCGGGCCGATGCGCACGCGGTCGCCCAGCACCACCTGTCCCTCGAACACGACATTGACGTCGATGAAGACGTCGCGGCCGACGACCAGCGTGCCGCGCTGGTCGAAGCGCGCCGGATCGGCGAGCGTCGCGCCTGCGCGCATCGCCGCCTCCGCGCAGTGTCGGCGGTAGGCGGCCTCGAGCTGCGCCAGCTGCAGCCTGTCGTTGACGCCCATCACCTCGGCCTCGGTCGCTGCCACGACGGGCGCCACCGCAAGACCGTCCGCGACCGCCATCGCGATCACATCGGTCAGGTAGTACTCGCCCTGTGCGTTGTCGTTGCGCAGCCGCGCAAGGTAGCGCCGCAGTTCCGCTGCACGCAGCGCCATGACGCCCGTGTTGCCTTCCCGCACGGCGCGCTGGGCCGGGGTGGCGTCCTTGTGCTCGACGATGGCCTGCACGGTACCGTGATCGTCGCGCAGGATGCGGCCATAGCCCGCGGGGTCGTCGAGCATCACCGTCAGCAGGGCCAGCGGTCCACGGGCAGCGAGGCCGACCAGTTCGCGCAGCGTATCCACCTGCACCAGGGGCACGTCGCCGTAGAGCACGAGCACCAGATGGTCGTCGGGCACGGCAGGCATGGCCTGGGCCATCGCGTGGCCGGTGCCCTTCTGCTCGGCCTGCAGCGCCCAGCACAAGGCTTCATGCCGCATCGCGGCCTGCACCTGCTCGCCACCATGGCCATACACCACGTGGATGGCGGCGGGCGACAACGCGCGCGCGCTGTCCACCACGCGCTGGAGCAAGGGCTTGCCGGCCAGCGGCTGCAGGACCTTGGGCAGGTCGGACCGCATGCGCTTGCCCTGCCCGGCGGCAAGGATGACGACGCTCAGCGGGGGGAGTGCTTGTTCGCTCATGGTGTGCGGGTCATCACGTAATGGGGGCCGATCGGGACGATCTCGAATTGCTCGCCCTGTGCGACGAAGCCGAGGTGTTCATAGAAACCGAGTGCGGCAACGCGCGCGTTGCACCAGAGCAGCGTGCCACCTTGGGAGCGGATGTGGGCGAAGCAGTGCTCGAGCAAGGCGCGACCGTAGCCACGGCCCCTCGCTTCCGGCAGGGTGGCCATCCCCCGAAGCCGCCAGTGGCCGTCATCGCTGCCGTCGGGCATCGGTTCGCGGCAGACCGATGCGATGCCGACGAGCGCATCGCCCTCGAAGGCACCGGCATGCAGCGTGTCCGGGTCATAGTCGCCGGCATAGACGAGCTTTTCCGGTGGATCGAAGGGACGAAGCACCGCATGGCGCAGCTGGCGGACCTGGGCGGGCGTGATCGCGCGCACGTCGGCCGTGGCCCTCGTCATGGCGCACGCCCGAGGATGTAGTCGTAGTACTCGCTGGCGCCCACGCGGAACATGCGTTCCCCGACCTGCGTGAAACCCATGCGGGCGTAGAACTTCAGGGCCTGTTCATTGCGCGAATACACGCCGAGCAGCAGGCGTGCGCAACCCAGCGTCTTCGCGTGCGCCGCGCAGGCCTCCATCATCCGCCGGCCATTGCCGCCACCCTGGAAGCGGCTCAACAGGTAGATGCGCTTGATCTCCCAGTCATCCGGGCCGGGATCGACGACCGGGACATCGGGCGCGCTGAGCACGAGATAGCCCACCGGAGCCGCGCCATGGCTGGCTTCGAGCAGCCAGCTGACGCTGCGGCCATCCTGCAGCCAGTCATCGTAGACCTCGGGTGCGTGCTTGTTCGCGCAGTGGGCGACGATGTCCTCGACCGGCAGCGTGCCGGCATAGCTCTCGAGGAAGGTGGCGCGGCCCACCAGCGCCAGCAGCGCGGCATCGCCGGGACGCGCGATGCGCAACGAGACAGGAGGTGCCGCCGCGCGTTCCGCCATCTAGAGGCCCAGCGCCGACAGGCCGGGATGGTCATCCGGGCGACGCCCCAGCGGCCACAGGAAGCGGCGTTCCGCGGCGGGGATCGACAGGTCGTTGATGCTGGCATAGCGACGCTGCATCAGGCCCTGTGCATCGAACTCCCAGTTCTCGTTGCCGTAGCTGCGGAACCAGTTGCCCGAATCGTCATGCCATTCGTAGGCGAAGCGCACCGCGATGCGGTTGTCCTGCCAGGCCCAGACTTCCTTCACGAGGCGGTAGTCGAGCTCGCGGGCCCACTTGCGCACCAGGAACTGCGTGATGGCATCTCGGCCACGGAAAAATTCCGCGCGATTGCGCCATTCGCTGTCCTCGGTGTAGGCGAGCGCCACCCGCTGCGGATCACGCGTGTTCCAGGCGTCCTCCGCCATGCGCGCCTTCTGGGCGGCGGTCGTGGCGTCGAAGGGCGGGAAAGGCGGGCGGGCCGGAGACGTCGCGCTCATCGCGGGTATTCCTCGTATCGGATCACTGCGGCTCATTGTGCAGCAGGGAGGCCAGCCGCGCATCGTCCAGGGCAGCCGGCACATCGATGCAGAAGGCGCTCTCGAGCAGCGCGCGCAACGCAGCCGGCGTCGCGAGCCGCTGGCCGTGCGGCAACCCCTCGACCGGACGCCAGGTGTATTCGCCGGAACGATAGCTGTGCCGCCCGTCTTCCACCGGTCGCGCCAGCACCAGCGCGCCGGCGAAAGGCGAGGCCGCGTTCGTGGCGAGGAACCAGTTGGCATAGGCGTAATCGACCGGCAGCTGGGGCGAGAGGTCGAAGCGGTACATCGGCGCGGGGCCCTGCGGCAGCAAGGCATCCAGCTGCCAGACGTCCCGGTCCCGACGCAGGACGTAGCGTCCATGCGGCGTGTCCTGCACCACATCGGCCTCGAGGGAGAGCGGCGCAGTGAGCGTGAGCCCGCCGAACCCGACATCAGCGAGGCAGGGACCTTCTGCCGATTCGACACGCAGGAGCATGTGGCTGCGGCCGGGCCTCGCATCGGCGGGCTGCTGCCACAGGACGCGCGCCGCCAGGCCGCCCACGCGGAAACCGATGGTCTCCAGCACGGACCAGAACAGGAGATTGTGTTCGAAGCACCAGCCACCACGACGTCCCTGCAGCAGCTTGCGCTGCAGGTCCTCCGGCGCGAGCGAAGGGGCGATGCCGCAGAGCGCATCCAGGTTCTCGAAGGGGATTGCCTGCGGATGCAGGCGATGCAGCGCGGCGAGCACGGCCCGCGTCGGCGCGAAGCCGCCGCCGTAGCCAATGCGGGCGGCATAACGATCGAGGTCGATGCGCTGCACGCCGACCGTCAGGCGTTGACGCCGAAGAAGTGGCCGGCAAGGCCCGTGATGGCCATGGCCACGACACCCCAGAAGCCCACCCGCAAGGCGCCACGCCACAGGGGCGCCCCACCCAGGTGCGCGGCGAACGCGCCCAGCGCGAGCAGCAGCAGCACGGTGCCGGCGAAGATCGCCACGGTGACCTGGGCGACGGGCACGAGCAGCGCCAGACCCAGCGGCGGCAAGGCGCCGATGGCGAAGGACGCGGCGGACGCCAGCGCGGCCGCCGTCGGCCTCGCCCGCGACAGGTCGGTGATGCCGAGTTCGTCGCGCGCATGCGCACCGAGTGCATCGTGCGCGGTGAGCTGCGTCGCGACCTGGTCCGCGAGTTCCGGCGTGAGGCCCCGGGCGACATAGATGCCGGCCAGCTCGCGATGCTCGGCCTCCGGCGCGATGGCCAGCTCGCGCCGCTCGCGGGCAAGGTCCGCCTGTTCGATGTCCGACTGCGAGCTGACCGACACGTATTCACCAGCCGCCATGGACAGGGAGCCGCCGACCAGCCCGGCCACGCCCGCCAGCAGGATGGCCGGAGCCCCGGAGTGGGCCGCCGCAACGCCGACGATCAGGCTGGCCGTGGAGATCAGCCCATCATTGGCCCCGAGTACGGCGGCCCGGAGCCAGCCCATGCGCTCGACACGGTGCGATTCGTGGTGAAGCTTCATGTCACACGCTCTCCGGGCGCCACGCGGACTGTGCCAGGAAGCGGCGCACGAGGCGCTGGACCGGCTCGCTGGCGCAGCCCTCTTCCTTCACCATTGCGTGGGTATTTGCCTTTATTTCCCGCGAACGTGTCGCCAATTCGTCGGCAACCTGCTGCGATGTGAACTCCGGCCTCCGGCTCCCGATTTCGCGGGTGGCGTAGGCCGTCACCCACTGGAAATTGGACAGGAAACGCAGGGCCAGGGCGTCGGTGGGTTCGGCGCAGCGACTGGCGGCAGCGCCGGAAGCGACGAACTGGTCGTAGAGGCCCAGGATGTCGAGCGGCGGCCCCTCGTCTGCCCGGGCGGAAACACCCGGCAGCAGCAGGACGGCAGCCACCATGGCGCAGCGCAAGGACGGGGAAAACTGGCTCATGGGACGACCTTAACCCGGCATCGCGCCGGAACCAATCGCGACACGCGCAGGTCCACCGAGCATCGTGGAATCCACGGACTGGATTTGCGGCATGCAGCATGAAATAAAGTCGGTTCGTTGCCATCCGTACCGTTTCCGTTGGGGGGCTCGCAAGCAGCCATGATTACCGGTCGCCACCTTCTGGCCCGTCTCCTCGGCACTGCCCTGCTGGGCGGCGCCACCGTTCCCGCCCTGGCCGCCGATGCCGGCAACTGGGCCTTCTTCGGCGAGTACTGCCAGAAGTGCCACAACGCGGAAGACTGGGCCGGCGGCGTCGCCTTCGACGTGCTCTCGCCGTCCGATATCCCGTCCCAGGCCGAGGTGATGGAAAAGGTCGTGCGCAAGATGCGCGGCCAGATGATGCCGCCGGGCGGCAACAAGATGCCCAGCAAGGAAGCTTCCGCCCAGTTCGTGAAGTGGATGGAAGGCACGCTCGACACGGTGGGCAAGGCGCATCCGGATCCGGGTCGCGTCGGCCTGCATCGCCTCAACCGCAAGGAATACGCCAACGCGGTGAAGGACCTGCTGAACCTCGACATCGACCCGTCCTCGCTGCTGCCGCGTGACGAACCGCGTGAGGGCTTCGACAACGTCGCCGTGGCGCTGCAGGTCACGCCGTCCTTCCTCGACCAGTACATCTCGGCCGCGCGCAGCGTCGCCGTCATGGCGATGGGCAACAAGGACGCCCAGCCGGGCGGCACGACCTACCGTGCGAAGAACCCGAGCACGCAGATCTTCCACGAGCCGGGCCTGCCGCTGGGCACGCGTGGCGGCATCGCCGCCGACCACAATTTCCCGGCCGACGGCGAGTACGTGATCAACATCGCCAACATGGCGCAGGCCCTCTGGGTCTACAACATGGAGTTCGAGAACACGCTGGTCGTGACGGTCGATGGCGAACTGGTCTACGAGACCACCATCGGCGGCGAGACCGACATGAAGGCGATCGACCAGCAGCAGGACCCTGCCGTCGATGCCATCAACAAGCGCCTCAAGAACATCCGCTTCAAGGCGAAAGCCGGCGTGCACAAGCTGGCCGTGGCCTTCCGTCAGCGCACGCTCGCCGAATCGGAAGACCGCCTGCAGATGCACATCCCCGGCGGTGGCCAGGATCGCATCCTGCGCGTCAATTCCTTCGAGGTGCGCGGCCCCTTCAACGCGACGGGCGTCGGCCACACCGCGAGCCGCGACCACATCTTCCGGGCCTGCCATCCGAAGAGCGCGACGGAAGAAGATGCCTGCGCGAAGCAGATCATCTCGGGGCTGGCCAAGCGGGCCTTCCGTCGCCCCGTGAACGACGAGGACCTCAAGCCGCTGCTGGCCTTCTACCAGGCCGGCCGCAAGGCCTCGGATTTCGACGCGGGCATCCGCCGCGCGATCACCGCGGTGCTGGCGCACCCGGACTTCCTCTACCGCAACGACGAGCCGGCGACGGCGGTCGAGCCCGGCCAGATCTACGCCCTGTCCGACCTGCAGATCGCGTCCCGCCTCTCCTTCTTCCTGTGGTCGAGCCTGCCGGACGACGAACTGCTCGACGTTGCCGCCGCGGGCAAGCTGCGCGACCGGGACGTGCTGCAGAAGCAGGTCAAGCGCATGCTGGCCGACCCGCGCGCCAAGACGCTCGCGACGAACTTCGGCGCGCAGTGGCTGGGGCTTTCCAAGCTCGCGGAGATCAACCCGGAGCCGTCGCTCTTCCCCTACGCCAGTGGTGCCGGTGACCTGCGCGAGGATTTCCAGACCGAGATCGCGCTGTTCATGGACGACATCTTCCGTGGCGACAAGAGCGTCATGGACCTGGTCTCGTCGCGGACCACCTTCGTGAACGAGCGCCTGGCGCTGCATTACGACATCAACACGGTGCGCGGTGACCAGTTCCGCAGGATCGAGCTGAAGGATTCGCAGCGCTGGGGCCTGCTGGGCAAGGGCGGCGTGCTGATGGTCAGCTCCTACCCGAACCGCACCTCGCCGGTGCTGCGCGGCAACTACGTGCTCGAGCGCATCATGGGCACGCCGCCGCCGATCCCGCCGCCGGGCGTCGCGCCGCTGGAGCAGAGCGCCGCCGGTGCCAAGAAGGTACTGACCGTGCGCGAGATGCTCGAGACGCATCGCCAGAAGCCGCAGTGCTTCAGCTGCCACGTGGCGCTGGATCCGCTGGGCTTCGTGCTCGAAGGTTTCGACGCCGTCGGCAAGAAGCGCCCGATGGACCGTTATGCGCGCACGCAGATCGACACGCTGGGCACGCTGCCGGACGGTTCGATCGTTCGCGACCCGGACGACCTGCGCAAGGCGCTGCTCGCGAACCCGACGCAGTTCATGCAGAACTTCACGGAGCGGCTGATGATCTACGGCCTGGGCCGCGTGATCGAGGCCCATGACATGCCGACCGTGCGCGAGATCGTGCGCAACTCGGCGGCCGACAACTACCGCTTCTCGACGCTGGTGCTGAACCTCGTCACCAGCGATGTGTTCCAGAAGGCGCGCATGCCGGCTCCGGCCGCAGCGCAGCCCGTGATCAAGCAGGCCGCGCTCACGCGGTAAGGCAG
>JBDLPS010000015.1:0-11097 GCA_039800965.1 Pseudomonadota bacterium
TGTCTGGGGACGCGGCGAGATGCACAGCTTCCGTAACCTGAGGCTTGCCGACAACGCCATCGGCTACACCCATGCATCGGGCAACTTCGGGCGAGACCCTTTCACGTCGCGGGTGCTCGACTCCGTGTTCGTCGGCGAGACCGAGAACATCGGCAACCCGAAGGCCGCGGCGGAAAAGGCCTACGGCCGCAGCCTGCCCAAGCCCGTGCTGCCGGATTACCCCATCCGGGGCTACGAGTACTACGACTACCGTCACGACGTGGTGAACAACACTTTCGTCAACTATCAGGACAACGCCACCCGCAAGACGGGCGCGGTGTCCTACCTGATGTTCACCAGTTTCGGCATCAGCACCGAAAACACCATCGAGCGGGCGAAGTTCGTGAACGCCAAGCCGGTGTACTTCCCGCCGATGGAGCCGAAATGGGCCAACGACCTTGCCGGCAGCGCAGCCTGGAAGATCGCCGCGATCCATGACAAGGATGGATCCGTCGGCGGCGTACCGGATGCCTACATCCTCATCAACGACGGCGTGTCTGACAGCATCGCCGCCGATGCGCAGGCCTGCGTCGCAAAGCCCGACTGGAACGCCACCGTGTGCAAGGGCGATATCGGGCGACTCAGCTTCTCAGCCCCGGGTGGCGCCGGCACCGGCGGGGCCCGGCCCGCGGGCGCGACCGGGGCACCGCCCCGGATGCCCATCGTCCTCAGTCGCAACGGACGCGACTACAAGATCACGCAGAACAGCAACGTCCGTGCCGGCACCGAAATCAAGGTGAACGTCGAAGGTCCGACCGTGAGCCTCAACCTCACCGAACTCGACAGCGGCTCCTGGGTGATCTTCGAAATGCCGGGATTCACCACGGCGGCCACAGGGACTGAACAGGGCAGTCTGGATGCCCTGCGCAAGGCCGGCTCGACCTCGTACTACAAGGGCAAGGATGCGCTGTGGGTGAAACTGGTCTCCAGCGGCAGCGGCGCAGGGGTGGCGACGCCGGGCAGCGGAACCAGCCTCACGGTCAGCCGGTAACGATCAGCGGGACGTCGCGAGCCCCGCGCTTGCGACGTCCTGCCACTGCGCGTTCACGCAAAGGCCGCAGCGTTTGCCAATGAACTGTAACGATGCCTTCCGGTCGCCTTTCAGCTGCCAGTCGAGCCACGCCACCACGGCGCGCGACCAGGCCCGGTCCGGCTCAACGTACGCGCCACTGTGTGCGACGCCGACGCGGCTCGCGAGGAACATCGGCAGGCGAGCGGCGACGCCATCCTCGTAGCTGTCCTTCGCGATGCGGTAGGCCACGTCCGTGGGGCCGCCCGTGAGGATCATCGTCGGCGTATGTAGTTCAGACCACTTGCGGTAAACCGGCAGCGGCCCCGGCGGCTTCGCCGGGATCGTTCGGTAGTAGCCGCTGTTCAGCACTACGGTGGTCGTCGCACGCGGGTCCGCACCCGCGGTCAGCGCCTGCATCCCGCCGCAGGAGTGGCCCATGTACGCCACACGATCCGCCTTGAGGCGGTGGAAGTATGGGCTTTTGCGATCGGCATTGCGTGCGACAGCCCAGTCGACCGCGCCCACAACGACATTGACGCCCATGACCTGCAGCGGCCGCCCGTCAGGCGACGCCGGAGACCCGTTCGGCAGGAGGTCGAAGGGCTGGTCGTCGCGTCCGACTGCGATGACGAGGTAGCCGTTGGAAGCCACCTCGCTCAGGAACGCTGCGTACTCGATGGACGTGTTGCGGCACGCCCCGTTCGCGAAGGCGACGATGGGCAGCCGTCCGGCACGACTCAGGTCCGCGGGGCGGTAGACGGTATACTCGGAGAGGTCCGGCTCGATGAGCCGCTCCACGCGATACGGACCTTTTCCCTGCGGCAGTTCGGCGCGCCAGCGATCGAGGCGGCTGGCGATCGCCGCGCGGTCGTCTGGCGCTGCCGCCAGCGCCCCGGGAACGAACGAAGACGACAGGAGCGCGGCAAGCAGAACGAGTGGGTACTTCATGGATTCCCTCGATGATGCAGCCCATTCTCGCGCAACGCCTTGCCCGAAGTGCAGCTCAAGATAGACCGATGCACGCCCTCGCCCCTGGTGTCGACACGGTCACTGCGCCAGGCCTGATGGGCCTGAGCTTCGCCACCTTCCTGATCACCGCGACGTTCTCCCTTGGCGGCGGCTCGCTGATGATCTCGGCGATGACGCTGCTCCTGCCGCCGGTGATGGTCGCG
Organism: Pseudomonadota bacterium; assembly: GCA_039800965.1. GTDB lineage: Bacteria > Pseudomonadota > Gammaproteobacteria > Steroidobacterales > Steroidobacteraceae > ZC4RG30. The sequence goes on from JBDLPS010000015.1 coordinate 2,224, forward strand.
GTGGCCTGGGGGCTGATCCGGGAGGCGCTTACTTCGGCGGGATAACCGGCACCAGCAGCGCGGAATCGAAGCGCCCGCCGGCATGGATCGTCGTGGTGAACCCGCGCAACCCGCCGCGATCCTCCGGGTCGTTGTGCGAAATCACGCCGAGTTCGTCATCGGACGCTCGCACGCGCATGACGAGACGTTCACCCGCGGCGAGAGTGATGCTCGTCGGCCAGATCTCGATGTCCAGCGCCACCGGCTCGCCTGGAACCAGCGCCGAGGCGGACGTGTGGCGATGGACCGGACGCCACGGCAGGGACCGCTCGCGATCGAGTTCCCGGTGCGAGGCACGCAGCCAGCCCATCGCGAGCGGGATCGGCGCTCCCTGCGGCCCGATGCCGACGCAGATCGCTCCATCGCGATCCAGAACCTGGAAATGCAGAAACACGTCGAGATCATGACCCGTCGAAGACATCCACAGCCGGGCCGCCATCGGCCCGGTGAATTCAATCCGGTCCCTTGCTTCGAAAACGAACTCCCGTTCACCATCGTTCGCGGAATACGAGACCGTCGCCTCCCGCTGTGGCGCATCGGCCGACAACGAACCATTGGCGGCATCGAGAAACAATCGCCGCCAGGCGGTGCGAGCGATCGGCCACTCGTCCTCGTCACGCCACTCGACACCAGCGCCAACGCGCACCGCGAGCCTCACCGGCGCGTCGTCCTCTGCACCGTTGTCGATGCCCTTGAGCCAGCGATCAAGGAACCGCAACTGGCGCTCCTTCGACCACGTTTCGTAGAACGGGCCGATATGCGTGCCAGAACTGATGATGAGTTGCCGCACGGTCGATCCGACGCGCGCGAACGCTTCGAGGATGCCGCGCTGGTGCAGGTGAAGCGAGCCCCAGTTCCCGGCGGCCAGCACCGGAACCTCGATGTTCTCGAGGGCTGGAGTGCGCTCGCGGTACCAGTCGTCGATGAACTCGCGTCTGCGCATCTCCTCGAGCAGCACGACCTTGGCGGCAGCCGCATCGTGCTGCTGCGGGACGATCTGCAGGTCCCACCACAATTTGAGGAAGCTGTTGGCGAGGATCCCCCCATGCCGCCCGAACTCCCGGTAGGCGTCGGACGCACCTTCCCACGGCACGATCGCCTCGAGGTGTGGCGGCCTCTGCGCGGCGACCAGCCACTGCAGCATCGCGAGCCAGGAGATGCCGAGGCTACCCACCTTGCCGCTGGACCAGGGCTGAACCCCGACCCACTCGATGACGTCGTAAAAGCCTGCCACCTCAGCCGGACCGAGGAGGTCGAGCCTGCCGGGCGACTTCCCGGTACCGGGTGAGTCCGCCCGGACCAGGGCGTAGCCGCGCGCGGTCCACCACGCCGGGCTCGGCGTCTCCCAGACCGCATGCGGCTCCTGGTCCGCCTGGTCGTAGAGGGGATAGCGGTCCGGCCAGTGAACGTCCTTGCCGTAGGGGCTCATCGTGGCGATGACCGGCCAAGGGCCATCAGCCTCAGGGGTGAACACGTTCACGCTGACGAAGCTTCCGGATCGGGTTGGCACGGCAATGTCGCGTTCGATCTTCACTGTCGCCTCACGCTTCGCATCGAGAGCGCCTCAGGGTATCCCAAGTGCCGGCAGTTACCGTGCGTTGACAACTGTCCGACAAGCGAATGAGATCGAGAGAACGGAACGCAAGGGGGGGGCTGTCATGGGATTCCGCATCAAGCACGGCATGGTGCTTTCCAGCCTGACTGCCGCAGCATCGCTTGGTTTAGCGGCCGAACAACCCATCCAGCCCATCGGCCTCATCGGCGCCCCTGCGGGCACCGGCAGCCATCCGGCGGTCGCCGAGTCGCGCGAAGACCTGCGCGCCCACACGATCTACCGGCCGCTGCAGATGCCCGCGACGCCCCTGCCGGTGCTCGTCTGGGGCAACGGCGGCTGTTCCGACAACGGACTGTCGCACAGCTTATTCCTGCGGGAAATCGCGTCCCACGGCTACTTCGTCATCGCGCTCGGTTACCCGCGCACAGAGTTCGCACACCGACCGACCGCCGCGCAGCGACCTGCACAACCGCCGGCTGCGCCGCCTGCGGACCCCACCGAAACCGACGCCACCGTGGTCGCCCAGATGGACATGGCCCTCGCCTGGGCTGCGGCGATGAACGAACTGTCCAGCAGCAGTCTGCGCGGGCACTTGGACCTGACGCGCATCGCGGTTGCTGGCCACAGCTGTGGCGGCCTGCAGACGATCAAGTTCTCGGCCGACCCGCGCATCAAGACATCCATGATCTTCGACAGCGGCGTATACAACGTCCCCGGCGGCATGAGCCGCGTGAAGGTCAGCAAGTTCGACCTCTACTCGGTGCATGGCCCCACGGCCTACATCACCGGCGGTCCGACCGACCAGGCGCATCCCAATGCGATGGACGATGCCGCCCGCATCAAGCATGTGCCGGTGTTCCTCGGCTGGCTCCCCGTGGGCCACGGCGGCACCTTCTCGCAGCCACATGGCGGCGACTGGGCGTCGATCGCCGTGAAGTGGTTCGACTGGCAGCTCAAGGGCGATGCAGCCGCCGGACGCTGGTTCGTGGGCGAGGACTGCGGCTACTGCAAGGAAGGCCGCTGGCACGTCGAGTTCAACCCGCGCCGATAAGGCGCGGGCTGCGGCGGCCTACCTCCGGGAGAAGAAGTCCAGGATCCGCGCCGTGCTCGGTGCGACCATGGACCCGTGATCGCCGCCGGCGATCTCGACGTAGGTCACATCTCCGCCAACCGCCTTGAGGGCCTCCACGGCCTTCTTGCTGGTGACCACCGTATCGGTTTCCTTCTCGCCGACGGCCACCAGCACCGGCTTGCGGGCGAGCTTCTTGAAGTCGAGTGCCTTCAGGCCGTTTTCGTTGATGCCGGACATCGGCGCGAGGGCCGCCCAGGTGTCGAGATGCTTCTGCCCGAGGAACCAGGTGCCGAACCCACCCATGGAATGACCCATCAGGAAGATGCGGCGGGGATCGATCCGGTATTCCTGCCGCACGATCTCCAGCACCTTCATCACGTCCCGTTCGCTCAGCTGCCGCTCCCTCAGCTGCTCCTCGTCCGAGCCGGTCTGGGGAACCGGCAGCTTCGATCCGGGCGGCGGCGCGCCAGGCACGGTCATCGGCGCCCCATACCAGCCGCTTGGCGAATACCCCATCGGCGCGACGCAGATGAACCCGTGCTGTTCGCACAGCGCCGGCAGCTCCTTGACGAACGAGAAAAAGAACGCGTGGTTCACGCCGTAGCCATGCAGGGCGACGACCAGCGCGGAGGGCTTCTGGGGGTCATAGCTGCGGGGCACGTACAGGTGATACCCCATCTCGCGTCCCGCCTCCTCGAGCAGGTAGTGACGCTCCTGGTCGCCCTTGGCGCCCGGCGTCTGCGGCAGCGCGGCCAGCACTTCGCTGGACGGACCGGCTCCCACGAAGGCCGGCGCAGGGGCCTCTCCGGCCAGGGACGATCCGATCAGCGCGCCCAGGACGACGGCCGGCAGCCAAGGTCTTGTCGATATCATCGCGCTCTCCCCCGAAGCCGAGGCTTTGTTGTTGTGGCACCGATCATGCCACGGGCGGCGTATGATTTTGAGACCACAACAAGAAAGGGCGATGAGCATGGACTCGAATCGCAAGCTCGCGGCGATGGCGCTGTGCGTGGTGTCGCTGGCGGGGTCTGCCTTCGTGCGCGCCGAAGACCGGATGACCGCGCAAACGCTGATCGACCGCCAGATGATCCAGGATCAGATCACGCGTTACTACTACAATTTCGGCCTGGCGGAGAAGAAGCCCGAGGAGAGCTTCTATGCGGAAGACGGTGCGCTGATCCTCGGGACGCGCCGCTTCGAAGGCAAGGCAGGCATCGCCAGCGCGTACAACCGGCCGCCCGCCCCGGCACCGGCCGCCGGTGAGGCGCCGGCAGCGCCGCGCGAGCGGATCCCGTTCAACATGACGGTCGACAACGTGCTCATCGTGGTCCACGGCACTACCGCGACGTCGCAGGTCATCTTCACGGAGTACCGCCCGGAGAAGAAAGGCGACCCGATGAAGATGACCGTGCAGGGCAAGGAATTCGCCACCTGGACCAAGGTCAAGGGCCAGTGGTTGTACAAGACGCGCCAGGTCGTTGGCGGCACCGAGCCTCCGGCCGGCTGGAAGGAATGACGGTGTCGCTGCGCACCCTCCGCGCCATCCCGATCGCGGTGCTTGCCGCGCTCGCCGTGCCGGCCTTGTCCCAGGTCACCAGCAACCCACCCGGTGGAAACGGACCGCCTGCGGGCCGAGGGCCCGGCATCGAAGGCAGTGTCGTCACCGCGGTGCGCTCGCCGGAGGTCAATGCCGACAACACGATCACCTTCCGGCTGCCCGCGCCCGGCGCCAGGCGCGTGCAGGTCTACACCGACATGCCGAAGCTCGGCGATACGCCGGTCAACGGCTCCGCCGGCTTCGAGATGACGCGGGACGGCAACGGAATCTGGTCGTATACGACGCCGAAGCTCGCGCCGAGCTACTACCAGTACTGGTTCGTCGTGGACGGACTGTCGACGCCGGATCCGCAGAACACCTTCGTTCGCCCGGCATCCGGCGTCTACAAGAGCCTGGTCGCGCTGCCCGGCAAGGAAGCGGACTTCATGATGTTCCGCGACGTGCCGCACGGCGATCTCGTCGAGCACCACTACTTCAACAACGAGATCAAGGTCGCGCGCCGCGTCGTCGTCTACACGCCACCCGGCTACGGCACGAGCGGCAAGCGGTACCCGGTTGTGTACCTGCTGCATGGCCTGAATGACTTCGAGCGCGGCTGGACGCAGTCCGGCATGGCCAACACCATCATGGACAACCTGGTCGCCGACAGGAAGGCCGTGCCGGCGATCATCGTCATGCCCTTCGGCCATGCCACCACCGGCGCGACCGGCAAGCAGGCGGAGATCCTCGCGCTGCAGAGGGCCTCGGGGTACACGCCCCCGGCACCCGCATCGAACCCGGGCGCACCCGCCCTGCTAAACGTGCCCGACTGGAACATGGAGAAGGAAATGCTCGACTACGTGATCCCGTACGTCGAGAAAGAGTTCCGTGTCATCAAGGACCGGCAGCACCGTGCCATCATGGGTTACTCGATGGGCGGTGGACACAGCACGTCGATCGGTTTCAAGCATCCCGAGCTGTTCGCCTACGTGGCGGGCTTCAGCGGCTATGGTTCGACCGATCTGCTGACGGCCAATCCGGCGAAGACCAACAAGAACTACCGGATGATCTTCATCGGTTCGGGCACCGAAGACACGGCCGTCAACAGCGGCCGTACGATGCACCAGGCCTTGCAGAAGGCCGGCATCCGCCACATCTGGAGCGAGGACGTGGGCTACGGCCACGACTACCAGATCTGGCGGCAGTATCTCCATCGTCTGCTGCAGCAGACGTTCCGCGACTGACAACCGGCTATTGCGAGGACGAGAGAATGTCGGCAAAGGCTCACGAAGGCACCGCCGAACACCTGCGGCGCCTGCTTGGCCACGACGCCGTACTGACGGAAGGCGAAGCCTTCGCGGAGTTCCGGGATCCTTACGAGGGACCTGCCGCGACAGCGCACCAGCCTGCCGTCGTCGTCCAGCCCGCCAGCGTGGAGGAAGTGCAGGCCGTGGTGCGGCTTGCCGCCGAGCGGCGTTTCCATCTCTGGACTTCCTCGATGGGGCGCAACTACGGCTACGGTGGATCGGCCCCGGTTTTGAACGGTGCCGTCGTGGTCAACTTCCGGCGCATGAACCGCATCCTCGAGATCGACGCGGCCCAAGGGCATGTGCGGGTCGAGCCGGGTGTGAGTTTCCGGCAGCTCTACGACACGCTACGTGCAGAGAACATTCCGCTGATGATGTCCGTCCCGGACCTCGGGTGGGGCAGCCTCATCGGAAACGCGCTCGACCACGGCCACGGCTACGGCGTCTTCGGCGACCATGCGGGGGCGCTCTGTGGCCTGGAAGTCGTGCTGCCGGATGGACAACTGCTGCGCACCGGACAGGGCGCGATTCCCGGCAGCCCGCTCTGGTCCAGCCACCGTCGCGGCTTCGGCCCATCACTCGACGAACTGTTCAAGCAGAGCAACTTCGGCATCGTCACCCAGGCCGGCCTGTGGCTGCTGCCGCGGCCGGAGGTCTTCGCGGTAGGCAATATCCAGTGCGCACGCGAGTCGGACATCCTGCCGCTGGTCGACACGCTCCGCAGGCTGCTCCTGGATGGCGTGGTGCAGGGCCTGCCCATGATCGTGGGCACGCCAGACGAAGACTACCTGGGTGACAAGGCAAAGACTCCGTTCACTCTCGCCAACCTGAAGGCGGTGCTGCGGCCGGGCCGCTGGAACGTACGCCTGGGGCTATACGGCCCCGCGGACCTCGTCTCGGCCCGCCGCGCAATCCTGACGCGCGCAATCGCCGAGATCCCGGACGCAACGCTGGAAATTCGCAGCTATCCCGGCTCCGCCGGCCCCGAGGAAGTCGAACCGCGCGATTACATCGCGGCCGGCATTCCAAATCAGCTGCTTCTGGAGCGTCTCAAGGGGACCTTCGGTTCTGGATTCGGGCACATGGACTTCTCACCGGTCCTGCCCTGTACGGGCGAGGCGTTGCTCCGTCTGGACCGCGCGGCCCGCGAGGTGGCTGCGCGGCATGGCCTGCTGGGTCCGGTCGGCGTGCTGCTCAACCCGCGCAGCATGGTGGCTGCCTGCCTGTTCATCTTCGATGCCACCGATGCACAGCGCGTGGCGGCAGCGCGGGATGCGATGCGCGAACTCTATGCGCTGGCGGCGGACTGGGGCTGCGCGCCCTATCGCGCGCATGTCGCGCTGGTCGACGATGTCGCCGGAATCTTCAGCTACAACGACCATTCGCTGGCCAAGGTCTACGGTCGGATCAAGGACACGCTGGATCCCGCAGGCATCCTGTCGCCGGGGAGCCACGGTATCTGGCCAACAGGCACCCGGCCTCGGTAGGACGAACATCATGAACAGGTGGCGCTGGTACTGGGAGGGCCGGCCTGGCTGCAAGCCCCGGACGGTCTCGGTTCAACGCCCCCTCGGGAAGATCGGGGTAAACTACTGCCCCCATGGCCCCCAAAGATCCTACGCCGGCGCCGCCGGCCAGCAATTTCATCCGCCACCTCGTCGAGTCGGACCTCAGCGACGGAAAGTACGCCTCGCGGCGCTGGTCCGGCACGCCCGGAGACGCTGCCCAGCAGTCTGCCGGCCCACTCGACGCCGCCCGGATCCGCACGCGCTTCCCGCCGGAGCCCAACGGTTACCTGCACATCGGCCATGCCAAGTCGATCTGCCTGAACTTCGGCCTGGCGCTGGAATTCAACGGCGCCTGCCACCTTCGTTTCGACGACACGAACCCGACGCGGGAAGACCAGCAGTACGTCGATTCGATCGTGGACGTGGTGCGCTGGCTGGGCTTCGACTGGGGCCAGAACCTCTACTACGCGTCGAACTATTTCGAGGCGATGCACCGCTGCGCCGTTGCATTGATCGAGCGGGGCCATGCCTACGTCGACAGCCAGAGCGCGGACGAAATGCGCGCCAACCGGGGCACCCTGACCGAACCCGGCACCGACAGCCCGCACCGCTCGCGCAGCGTGGCCGAGAACCTCGACCTGTTCGCCCGCATGCGCCAGGGCGAATTCGCGGATGGCGCCCACATCCTGCGGGCAAAGATCGACATGGCGTCGCCGAACATCAACCTGCGCGACCCGCCGATCTACCGCATCCGCCATGCCCATCACCACAACACGGGCGACGCGTGGTGCATCTACCCGATGTACACCTTCGCGCATCCCATCGAGGATGCGCTCGAGAACATCACCCACTCGCTGTGCACGCTGGAATTCGAAGACCAGCGGCCCTTCTACAACTGGCTGCTGGAGCGCCTGGTCGAGGCCGGCATCTTCGGGCAGCCGCTGCCACAGCAGTACGAGTTCTCGCGCCTAAACCTGTCCTATACGGTGCTGTCCAAGCGCAAGCTGATGCAGCTCGTCGATGAGAAGCACGTCGACGGCTGGGACGACCCGCGCATGCCGACGCTTGCCGGTGCACGCCGCCGCGGCTTCCCGCCCGAAGCCTTCCGCGCCTTCGCCGAGCGCATCGGCGTATCGCGGTCTGACTCCTGGATCGACATGGGCGTCCTGGAAGGCTGCGTGCGCGACCAGCTGAATGACACCGCGGAGCGCCGTATCGGCGTGCTCGATCCGGTGAAGCTGGTCATCGACAACTACCCGGAGGGCCAGACGGAAACCTGCGTCGCGCCGAACCATCCGCAGAAGCCGGAACTGGGCACGCGCGAACTGACCTTCGGCCGCGAACTGTGGATCGAGCGCGAGGACTTCATGCTCGCGCCCAGCAAGGGCTATTTCCGGCTCTTTCCGGGCAACCGCGTCCGCCTGCGTTACGGCTATGTCGTGGAGTGCACGGGCTGCGACCAGGATGCCGATGGCAAGGTCATTGCCGTCCACTGCAACTATTTCCCCGATTCGCATTCCGGGTCGCCGGGCGCCGACCAGTACAAGGTCAAGGGCAACGTGCACTGGGTGGCCACATCGGTCGCGCATGAATGCGAAGTGCGCCTTTACGACCGCCTGTTCGCTGTCCCGAACCCGGGAGCCGGTGACCGTGACTTCCTGCTGGACATCAATCCGGAGTCCAAGCGCGTCATCCGCGCACAACTGGAACCTGCCCTGCAGCAGACCGCGGCGGGATCAGTCGTGCAGTTCGAACGCCACGGGTACTTCGTTGCGGATCGCGAGGATTCGAAGCCCGACGCGCCTGTGTTCAACCGGACGGTGACCTTGCGGGATTCCTGGGCCAAGGCCGGCCGG
>JBDLPS010000016.1:0-6872 GCA_039800965.1 Pseudomonadota bacterium
GCCCCGCACTTCCGCGCCGTGCCGCACCAGCAGGCCGCGAAGTGGCCAGTCGCCAACGCCCAGCACGAAACCACGCGTATTGCCGTCCTCGATCTCTTCGAGGCGGCAAAGCCGCTCGCCGGCCGCGACAACGGTCACCGCGCGCCCTCCGTGCTCCGCGCGACGCTTCCCACCGATGCGTCGACGAGGCCATTGCGCATCATCAACCCGAAGAGCAGTACGCCGGGAACAGCGACCAGCGTGGAGAAGAGATAGAAATCCACGAAACCGAAACGCTCGATGAGCAGGCCCGCGGTGGTACCGCTGACCAGGCGCCCGACCACGCTGGATGCTGCCGAGAGCAGCGCGAACTGCGCGGCCGTGTAGCGCAGGTCACACAGCGCGGACAGATAGGCCACCACGGTGACGCCACCGATTCCGCTGGCCAGGTTCTCGAAGGCGATGGCACCCGCCAGCGCCCAGTTGGAATGGCCGGCGGCCGCAAGGCCCGCGAAGCTGAGGTTGGAAACGGCCATCAGCACGAGGCTCCAGAACACGGCACGCTTCAGCCCGATGCGGCTGAAGAGCCAGCCACCGATGAAGATGCCGGCGAGGTAGGCCCAGAAGCCGAAGCCGACGTCGTAGAACGCGATCTCGTCATTGGTGTAGTGCAGGTCGTCGAAGAGCAGACGAAAGGTGAGGTTCGCGATCGTGTCGCCGACTTTGTGCAAGAGCACGAACAACAGCACCAGCAGGGCCCCGCGCCGGCGCAGGAATTCCGACAGCGGCTCGACGATAGAGCGCAGCACGACGCCCAGGCCTTCGCGGCGCTGCGGCGCGCGACGACGGACCGGTTCGCCGAGCACGAGGCCGACCAGCATGGCGGGCAGGGCAAGGGCCGCGCAGGCGATGTAGCCCGCCGTCCATCCCCAGCGACCGGCGATCACCAGGGCAAGCGCGGCGGCCAGCACCGAGCCGATGCGCCAGCCATATTGCGACATGCCGGCGCCGACGCCGAGTTGTCTCGGCTCGAGGGATTCGATGCGGTAGGCGTCGATGACGATATCGGAGGTGGCACCCGCCACGGCGACGAAGATCGCGGCACGCACCGTGCCCATGAGATCGGCGCCGGGGTCGGCGAGCGCCAGGTTGATGATGGCGACCATGACCAGCAGGCCCGACAGCAGCAGCCACGAGACGCGCTGCCCCAGTCGCCCGATCACCGGCAATCGCACGCCGTCGACGACCCAGGCCCAGAGGAACTTGAGGTTGTAGACCAGGAAGGCGAGCGTGAATGCCGTGACGGTGCTCTTTCGGATGCCGTCCTGCGCCAGCCGGGTGGTGAGGGTGGCGGCGATCATGGCGTAAGGCGCCCCGGATGAGACGCCGAGGAAGAGCGCTGCGAGCGGCGCTGGTTCCACGTAGGGACGGACGCCCGCTGGCAACAACGCACGCAAGGCAGTCACAACGCGTAATCCATCGTCAGGGGCGCATGGTCGGAGAAGCGCTGGTCCTTGTAGATGGACGCGCTGCGCGCCGTGCCGGCCAGCCGCGGGCTGACCAGCTGGTAATCGATGCGCCAGCCAACGTTCTTCGCCCAGGCCTGCCCGCGATTCGACCACCAGGTGTACTGGTCCGGTTCCGGGTTGACCTCCCGGAACGCATCGACGAAACCCACGTCGTCGAACAAGGTGTCGAGCCACGCGCGCTCTTCCGGCAGGAAACCGGAGTTCTTCTGGTTGGACTTCCAGTTCCGCAGGTCGATTTCCTTGTGGGCGATGTTCCAGTCGCCGCAGAGGATGTAGGCGCGCTTCGAGCGGGCGAGCTTCTTCATGTGGGGCAGGAAGGCATCGAGGAAGCGGAACTTGGAGGCCTGGCGGTGCGGCCCCGCGGAACCGGACGGCAGGTAGAGCGAGACCACCGCGAGATCACCGAAGCGCGCTTCGAGGTAACGCCCTTCATCGTCGAACTCCGGCACGCCGAAGCCGCGGATGACTTCGTCAGGTTTCCGGCGGCTGTAAAGCGCGACGCCGGCATAGCCCGGCTTCTTCGCGTCGAAGAAATGCGCGGTGTAACCAGGAAGCTCGACGCCATGACTATCGAGCTGGTGCTCCTGCGCCTTGGTCTCCTGCAGGCAGATGACATCCGCCCCCTGCGCCCCGAGCCAGGGGAAGAGGCCTTTCCTGGCAGCCGAACGGATGCCGTTGACGTTGGCGGTGATGACTTTCACGCCGCCATCATAGCGGCAGGATCCCGGGCCGGCATTGACACTGCACGTCGCGGGGTGGCAGCGTGCCTGCGATTACAAGACGGAATCATCATGCAGGAATACCAGACCGCCTTCCTCGAGCTCGCCCTGGCCAAGCAGGCCCTGCGTTTCGGGGAATTCACGCTGAAATCGGGCCGCGTGAGCCCCTATTTCTTCAATGCCGGCGCCTTCGACGACGGGGCTTCGCTGGCGGTGCTCGGGCGCTGCTACGCGGATGCCATCGTGGCTTCGGGGCTGCGGTTCGACATGCTGTTCGGGCCCGCCTACAAGGGCATTCCCCTGGTCTCCGCCGCGGCGGCCGCGCTGCAGTCGCGCCACGGGCTGAATCTGCCCTTCGCCTTCAACCGGAAGGAAGCCAAGGCCCATGGAGAAGGCGGCAGCATCGTCGGCCGCGCCCTGTCAGGACGCGTGCTGATCATCGATGACGTGATCACCGCCGGTACCGCGATCCGCGAGTCCATCGAGATCATCCGGGCGGCCGGCGCGACACCCGCTGGCGTGGCCCTGGCGCTGGATCGCCAGGAACGCGGGCGCAACCCGGCGACCGGGGAGACCTTGGCGGAATCGGCCGTGCAGGAAGTGGCCCGTCTCTATGCCATCCCCTGCGTCAGCATCCTGACGCTCGGCGCGCTGATCGACGCGGCGCGTCAGGGCGCCGGCGCGGTGCCGCGGGACATCCTGCCCGCGATGGAAGCCTACCGGGACCGCTACGGCGCATGATGCGACTCCCGCGCGCCCTGCCCTGGCTGGTTGCCGCCGCATGCTGCGGCGTGGCTGCCGGGGCGGCGACGCCGAAACCCGCGTCGAAGCCGGCCACGAAGGCTGCCGGCCAGACCACCTACAAGTGGGTGGACGAACAGGGCGTGACGCATTACGGCGACGGGTTGCCGGCCGACGCGGCGAACCTCAATGCCAGCGTGCTGAACCGCAACGGCGTGGTGGTGCGCGATATCGAGGCGCCGAAGCCCCCGGCGGCGGCGGCCGAAGCCACCGCGCGGGAGGACGAGGCCACCAGGCAGCGCAAGCGCGACCGTTTCCTGCTGTCGACCTACACCTCTGCCCACGACATCGAGCAGCTGCGCGACGAACGTGTGGCGCAGATCAGCGCCCAGGTGACCGCCACGCAGGGTTATATCGAAACGGTGACGCAACGCCTGCAAACGCTGCGTGCGCGTGCCGGGAATTTCCGCCCCTATGCGGCATCCCCCAACGCGCGGCGCATGCCGGACGCGCTTGCTGCAGAACTGGTGCAGGCGATCAACGAGGAACGTGCGCAACGCGAAGCGCTCGCGAAGCGCCAGCATGAAATCCAGGCGACGCAGGACGCGTTCCGCGCGGACATCGAACGTTACCGGCAACTCACCGGCAAGTGAGCGACGGCCCGTCGGCCGCCGCCCGACCTGATCACTTCACGCTGTAGCCACGCCCCGTCAGGCAGGCCGTGAGCGCGCGGTCATACTCTGCCCGCTCGGCGACGCGGTATTCCGACGTGGTGGGGTCGTAATGCGACTGGTCCACGGCCCAGCGGTGACACTCGTAGCGGTCGTCCGCCTGCTGTTGCTCGCTCTGGCCTCGCGTCGGGTAGACGAAGAGTTCGTTCGCCGAGGCGGGCGCGGGCGCACCGCGATCATCATCATCGTCGCGGTCAGCGGCGTAAGGCGAACGCGTGACGATGTAGCCGCGACGCGCCTGATCGTAGAGGTAATAGGTATCGTCGGCGACGTAGTAGCGCGTGCCACCGATCCACACCGTCGAGTAATAGGACGGCAGGTACGGCACGAACAGGCCGAACGGCGCCGCGACGATGGTGAAGCTGCTGCCGTAGGGGCGGTACCAGCGACCACCCGAGTGGTAGTACGGCGACCCACCCCAGTAGTACTCGCGATGGCCCGGCGGCAGGCGCTGCACGACGCGGGGCGGCGGCGGTGCCCGGTAATCGAAACCGCGCGGCGGTTGCGGCGTCGGCGCGGGCCCGCGGAAATTGAAGCCGCGCGACGGCGGCGGCGCGCGGTTCTCGAACCCGCGCGGCGATGGGGGTTGCTGCGCCTGCATGGGCACCGGCAGTGGCGCCTGGGGCGGCTGCATGCCACCGGGCGTGCTGGCCATGCCGGGCACCTGCCGTGATTGCTGGGGCGGTTGCGGGCGGGCCTCCTGGCGCGGGGCGCGCCGTTCACGACCGCGGGGCTCGTCCTTGTCCTTCGCGTGCTGGTCGACCGCGGCAGCGTCGATGGCGTGCACGGGCGCCGCCTGCAGCGTGAAGCAGACGAGCGCGACAGCCGCCGTGGCAGCGGCCGGCGCGCGAAGGATGGATGTCTTGCCCGAAGTACTGCGCATGGTGCACCTCACTTGACGGAGTAGCCGCGCCCCTCCAGGCACGCGGACATCGCACGGCGGTATTCCGCCGTTTCCCGCCGGTAGCGATTGTCGCCACGGCGGGTTTCGATACGTTCGACCTGCTGCTGCTGGTTGCTTTCGGCGGCCGCACCGAGCAAACCACCGGCGGCCGCACCCACGAGCGCACCGCCACCGGCGTTGCGCGGACTGGAAACCATCGCGCCGATCACCGCACCGGCGATGGCGGCGCCCACGGTGGTCTCTCCCGGCGCACGCGCCGGCACTACCGTGATGCGCTCCTGCGGAGGCAGGCTGCGCGTCGGATCGAAGCCGGTCTGCTTGACCGCCCAGTTGTAGCACTCGTACCGGTCGCGATCCTGCTGCTCGGGGCCCTGCCCGCGCGTCGGGTAGAAATACACCTGCGTCGGCGGCGGCGGCGCCTCCTCGGCAATGCGCTGGCGTTCGGTGGCGACGCCGCGTTGCGGCACCTCGGCACAGGCGCTGAGCAGACCCAGGGAAAGCAGCACGGGCATGGCGACGGAATAAGTGTTCATGGGTACCTGTATAGGAGCGTGGGACTTAATGCCAACTGAACGATCGGTGCGGCCGCGCGGTTGACAGCGCGGCGGCGGCGCAAGGGATTCAGCCCCGCCCGGTATGACCGAAGCCGCCGCTGCCGCGCGTGCTGTCCTCGAAGGATTCGACGATCTCGAACGCCACCTGCACGACGGGCACGATGACGAGTTGCGCGATGCGCTCGCCCGGCTCGATCGTGAAGGCCTGCGTCCCGCGGTTCCAGCACGAGACCATCAACTGGCCCTGGTAATCGGAGTCGATCAGGCCGACAAGGTTCCCGAGCACGATGCCGTGCTTGTGGCCGAGGCCCGAGCGCGGAAGGATCACGGCGGCAAGGGACGGATCCTCGACATGGATCGCAAGGCCGGTCGGGATGAGCAGGGTCTCGCCCGGCTGCAACGTATGCGGCGATTCGAGCAGCGCCCTCAGATCGAGGCCGGCGGAGCCTTCGGTGGCATAGGCCGGCAGCGGCCATGTGCTGCCGAGCCGCGCGTCGAGCACGCGCACCTTCAGGGGCCGGCGGGGCACGGGCGTGCCCGGCGCACTCATCGGCCCGCCCCGCTGCGCTCGGCGATGAAGGCCACCAGCCGGCGCGCGAGCAGCGTCTTCGGGCCGGCACCGAGCTCGTGCCGACCGCCGCCTGCCCACAACAGCACGAGGGCGTTGTCGTCCTGCTCGAACACCTTGCAGTCGCCCACTTCGTTCGCTGCGATCAGGTCGAGCTTCTTGCGCTCGAGCTTGGACCGCGCATGCGCCTCGACGTCATTGGTCTCGGCCGCGAAGCCCACGACATAGGGTCGGTCCTTGCGCGCCGCGACCGCGGCGAGGATGTCCACCGTGCGTTCCATCGGGATGTCGAGGCGGTCGCTCACTTTCTTGATCTTGCAGTCCGCGGGCTGCGCGGGCCGGTAGTCGGCCACCGCCGCGGTAGCGATGAAGATGTCCGCGGCATCGACTTCGGCCATCACGGCGTCGTGCATCTGCGCGGCGGATTCGACGCAGACCTTGCGCACGCCCGTGGGCGCGCAGAGGTTCACCGGTCCGCTGACGAGCACCACCTCGGCACCGGCCTCGCGCGCGGCCTGCGCCACGGCGTAGCCCATCTTCCCGGAGCTGCGATTGCTGATGAAGCGGACCGGGTCGATGCGTTCCCGCGTGGGGCCGGCGGTGATGAGCACGCGTCGCCCGGACAAGGGGCCCTTGACCGGCAGCAGCGAGAGCGCCGCATCGGCAAGGTCCGCAGGCTCGACCATGCGGCCCTCACCCACCTCGCCACAGGCCTGGCTGCCGCTCGCCGGCCCCACCACGTGGACGCCGCGCCCGCGCAGTGTGGCGACGTTGGACTGGGTGGCCGGATTGGCCCACATCAGCCGGTTCATGGCGGGCGCCACGGCGATGGGCGCCGACGTCGCGAGGCAGACCGTGGAGAGGAGGCTCCCGGCCATGCCACCCGCCAGCTGCGCGAGGAAATCGGCCGAGGCGGGGGCGATGAGGACGAGATCGGCCCAGCGGGCGAGCTCGATGTGGCTCATCGCCTGTTCGGCAGCCTTGTCCCAGAGGTCGCTGCGCACCTCGCGGCCCGAAACAGCCTGGAAAGTGAGCGGCGTGACGAATTCGCGGGCGCCGTCGGTCATCACGACCTGCACCTCCGCACCCCGTTCCTTGAGGCGCCGCACGAGGTCGGGGCTCTTGTAAGCCGCGATGCCCCCCGTGA
>JBDLPS010000017.1:0-11807 GCA_039800965.1 Pseudomonadota bacterium
GTGCATGCGGCGGCCGGCGGTGCCGCGGCGACGACCAGCGTCGACCTGTCCAAGACCTACCTGGAATGGGCGCGTCAGAACCTCGACCTCAATGGATTCCCTCCTGGCCGACACGAACTCGTCCATGCCGATTGCCTGGCCTGGTTGTCCGAGGCGGCGGGTCGCATGCCGGGTGCCTTCGACCTGGTCTTCCTGGATCCGCCGACTTTCTCCAATTCCGCGCGCATGGAAGGGGTGCTGGACGTGCAGCGGGATCACGTGCGCCTGGTCGACGATTGCATGCGCCTGCTGGCGCCCGGTGGCCTGCTGCTGTTCTCGAACAACGCGCAGCGCTTCCAGCTCGATGCCGGGCTTCGGCAACGCTACGCCGTGACCGATATCACCCAGGCCAGCCTGCCCTTCGATTTCCGCCAGAACCCCCGCATCCACCGTTGCTTCGAGATCCGGCGCCCCCAAGGCTGAGCCGTTCGCTATTTCCTGCTGAATATTGCGAGTTGCACCGCTCCGGGAGCGGGCTTGCAGATGCTGGCGCTTGCCCCCGGCATCGACTAGCCTTCGGGAATCGGGGGTGGCGCGCGCGCAACGCGCGGTGTTCCCGCGCGTCTGAACAATCCAATACACACGGTACAAAACCATGTTGCGACTCAACGTCAACGGGAAGGAACACGAGATCGAAGGCGTGGCGGACGATACGCCGCTGCTGTGGGTGCTGCGTGACGAGCTCAAGCTTGTCGGCACCAAGTTCGGCTGCGGCATCGCCCAGTGCGGCGCCTGCACCGTGCACCTGAACGGCCAGCCGATCCGCTCCTGCCAGATGCCGGCCAGCGCCGTCTCGGGCCAGAAGATCACCACGGTCGAGGGCCTCGCCAAGGGCGAGCAGCTCACCGCGCTCCAGCAGGCCTGGATCGACACCGACGTCGCCCAGTGCGGCTACTGTCAGGCGGGCCAGCTGATGTCGGCCACCGCGCTGCTGGCGAAGAACCCGAATCCGACCGAAGCGCAGATCAACGAGTACATGGCCGGCAACCTCTGCCGCTGTGGCACCTACGTGCGCATCAAGAAGGCGATCAAGGCGGCCGCTGCGGCCGGGAAGGGGAAGGCGTGATGAGTGCCGTCATGAACCTGGATACGCTGGTCCGCGACCTGGTCGCGGGTTTCGAGGGTGAAAAGGCGCAGGCGCTGAGCCGCCGCGGCTTCCTCAAGGTCGGCGCCGGTGCTGCCGGTGGCCTCGTGCTTGCGCTGTCGGCGGGTGTTCCGGGCGATGCCCAGGCGCAGGCCGGCCCGCCGGGCCCGCCGTTCGTGCCGGGTGCCTACGTGCGCATCGCGCCGGACGGCAAGATCACCCTCGTCAACAAGAACCCGGAGATCGGTCAGGGCATCAAGACCGCCTTCGCCGTCATCCTCGCGGAAGAGCTGGATGCGAAGTGGTCCGACGTGATCATCGAACAGGCGGACATCAATCCGGCCGTGTACGGCGCGCAGTTCGCCGGTGGTTCGATGTCGATCCCGATGAACTGGGACACGCTGCGCAACGCCGGTGCAGGCGCCCGCGCGATGCTCGTGGCCGCGGCTGCGAAGCAGTGGAACGTGCCGGAATCGGAACTGACGACCTCCGATAGCACCGTGATCCATGCCGCCAGCGGCAAGAAGGCCAGCTACGGCTCGCTGGCCACGGCCGCTGCTGCGCTGCCGGTGCCGGACGTGAAATCGCTGAAGCTCAAGGCCCGCAAGGACTACAAGCTCATCGGCAAGCGCTGGTCAGGCTACGACAACGACAAGCTCGTCACGGGCAAGCCGTTGTTCGCCCTGGACGTGCAGATCCCGGGCATGAAGTACGCGATCCTCGAGAAGTGCCCCTCGATCGGCGGCAAGGCCAAGAGCTTCAACGTCGACGAGATCAAGAAGCTGCCGGGCGTCCTGGATGCCTTCATCGTCGACGGTACGCCGCCGGTGAAGAACGTCATGCAGACGGCCGTGTTGCCGGGCGTGGCGATCATCGGCAAGAACACCTGGGCGGTCTTCTCGGCCCGCAACAAGCTGAAGGTCGAGTGGGACCACAGCACGGCGTCGAAGGACAGCTGGACGGACTACGTCAAGCAGGCCAAGGCGCTGTCGTCGAAGGTGCAGGGCGATGCCGTCGTGAAGACGACCGGCGACGTGGACAAGGCGCTGGCAGGTGGCAAGACCGTCGAGGCCTTTTACCAGTTCGCCTTCGTCTCGCATGCCCAGCTCGAGCCGCAGAACACGGTCGCCCATTACAAGGGTGACTCGATCGAGCTGTGGGCCCCGACGCAGCTGCCGAACCAGGCGACGGTCGGTGCGGTCGTCGGCCTGACGCCGGACAAGGTCAAGCTGAACCAGATGCGCGTCGGCGGTGGCTTCGGCCGTCGCCTGCTCAACGACTTCGTCTGCGAGGCCGCTTACCTGTCCAAGGCCATCAACGGCCCGGTCAAGCTGGTCTGGACCCGCGAAGACGACATGCGGCACGACTCCTACCGCGTCGGTGGCTTCATGGCCTACAAGGCGGGTCTCGATGCGCAGGGCAAGCTGTCTGCCTTCAACGCCCACATGATCGGCTTCAAGGACAAGGCATCGGGCAATGCCTCGACGGCCAGCGGCATCTCGCCGAACGAGTTCCCGGTCACCTACGTGAATGACTACCGCGCCTCGCAGTCGCTGATGCCGCTGTCGATGCCGGTGGGTCCGTGGCGTGCCCCGGGCTCGAACACGATGTCCTGGGTGCAGCAGTCCTTCCTGCATGAAGTCGCCGTGGCCGCCAAGCGTGACCACGTCGAATTCCTGCTCGAGCTCTTTGGCCGCAAGGCGGGCAAGGGTCAGGATGGCGCCGACCAGATGCCGGGCATGCCGCGCCAGGCGGGCCTGAACCCGGATCGCGCCATCGGCGTGATCAAGCTGGCCGCCGAAAAGGCCGGCTGGGGCAAGCCGTTGCCGAAGGGCCATGCGCTGGGCATCGCGTTCTACTTCAGCCATCAGGGCCACGTGGCCGAGATCGCCGAAGTGAGCGTCGACAAGGACAAGAAGGTCACCGTTCACAAGATGACTGTTGCCGCGGACGTCGGCCCGGTCATCAACCTGTCGGGTGCCGAGAACCAGTGCCAGGGTTGCGTCGTCGACGCCATCGGCACGATGGGCCTCGAGATCACGATGGAAAACGGTGCCGCGCAGCAGACGAACTTCGACAAGTATCCGCTGCCGCGCATGCCGGTCTCGCCAGAGGTCAACGTGCACTTCGTGCAGAGCGACTTCTCGCCGACTGGTCTCGGCGAGCCGGCCTTCCCGCCGGCCGTGCCGGCGATCTGCAATGCGATCTACGCGGCCACCGGCCACCGGATCCGCACGCTGCCGATCACCAAGGAAGGCTTCAAGATCGCGTAAGCGCTTGCAAGCACTCGTGCCGCGCGGCCCGCCCACGGCAGGTCGCGCTGCCGGGACCTGAAAAGGGCGCACCGGTCTGGTGCGCCCGCCGACGGATTGCCTGCTGCCGGCTTGCCTTGATGCCGCGGCGGCACGGGTTATAAAGTTCCGTGCCCGCGTGATCGCGCAACCCGTCAGTTCGAGGCTTCCCCATGATCCGTCTTCCCCGATCTGCCTGCGCCGCCGGCGCGCTGGCCTTGCTGCTGGTGGCATGTGGCGGCAAACCGGCGTCGACGCCTGTGGCAACCGACGCAGGCACCGACGAGGAAAAAGTCCTCAACGTCTACAACTGGTCGGACTACATCGACCCCGAAGTCGTGCCGGCCTTCGAGAAGGAATACGGCATCAAGGTCAATTACGACGTCTTCGATGCCAACGAGTTGCTGCAGACCAAGCTGCTGTCCGGCACGACCGGCTATGACGTGGTCGTACCGTCGGCTTCCTTCCTCGAAAAGCAGATCCAGGCCGGCGTCTTCCAGGAACTGGACAAGGGACAGCTGCACAACCTCGGCAACCTCGACGCCGACATCATGAAGGTCGTCGCCCGCCATGACGCGGGTAACGCGCATGCCGTGCCGTATTTCTGGGGCACCTCTGGCGTCGGCTACAACGTCGACAAGGTCGCCGCGGCGATGAAGGACGCGCCGGTCAACAGTTTCGCGATGTTCTACGACCCTGCCGTCGTGAAAAACTTCCAGAAGTGCGGCGTCACGATCCTTGACGCGCCGGACGAGGTCATTGCCACCGTACTCGTCTACCTCGGGCGCGAACCGATGAGCGAGAAGCCGGAAGACCTGGCGGCGGCCGAGAAGGTTCTCATGTCGATCCGCCCCTATGTCCGCGAGATCAAGTCCTCCGGCTACCTTGACGATCTCGCCAATGGCGAGATCTGCCTCGCGCTCGGGTGGAGCGGCGACGTGGGGCAGGGCAGGACGCGCGCAAAGGAAGCCGGCAAGGGCGTGAACATCCAGTACAGGGTGCCGAAGGAAGGCGCGATCATGTTCTTCGACATGCTCGCGATTCCCGCCGATGCAAAGCACACGAAGAACGCCCACCTGTTCATCGATTACCTGCTGCGCAAGGACGTGGCGACGCGCAACACGGACTTCGTTACCTACGCCTCGCCCAACGCGGCGGCTTTCGAGACGATCAGCAAGGACATCACCGGCGATCCGAACATCTATCCGCCGACGGAAGTCCGTGCGCACCTGTATCCGAACCTCGCGCGTTCGCAGGCGTATACGCGCCAACTGACGCGTACCTGGACGCGCTTCAAGACGGGCAAGTGATGGACGGTCCCGGGCAGCCTGCCGTCGCGCCACTGCCTTACGTCCGCATCGAATTGGTGGTGAAGCGCTTCGGCGACTTCAGCGCCGTGGATGGCGTGTCCCTCGACATCCAGAAGGGGGAGATCTTCTGCCTGCTGGGTGCCTCAGGCTGCGGCAAGACGACGTTGCTGCGCATGCTCGCCGGTTTTGAATCGCCGGACTCGGGGCGCATCCTCATCGACGGTCAGGACATGGCTGGCATCCCGCCCTACGAGCGGCCGGTCAACATGATGTTCCAGTCCTATGCCCTCTTCCCGCACATGACGGTCGCGGGCAACGTGGCCTTCGGTCTCGAGCAGGAGCGGGTGCTGAAGTCCGAGATCCAGGATCGCGTCGACGAGATCCTCGGCATCGTGCACATGCAGGACTTCCGTCACCGCAAGGCGCACCAGTTGTCGGGCGGGCAGCGCCAGCGCGTCGCGCTGGCGCGCGCGCTGGTCAAGCGGCCGAAGTTGCTGTTGCTCGACGAGCCGCTCGGTGCTCTGGACCGCAAGCTGCGCGAAAAGACGCAGTTCGAGCTCATCGGCATCCAGGAACGCCTGGGCGTCACCTTCGTGGTCGTGACGCATGACCAGGAGGAGGCGATGACGCTGGCGACGCGCATCGGTGTCATGAACCGCGGCGAGATCGTCCAGACCGGGACGCCGCGCGAAATCTATGAATATCCCTCGACGCGTTTCGTCGCCGATTTCATCGGTTCGGTGAACCTGTTCGAAGGCCAGCTCGTCGAGGACGAAGCCGACCACGTCCGGGTCCGCTGCCCGGACCTTCCCGCGCCGGTACTCGTCGACCATGGTGTCTCCGCCGCACCCGGCGCGCAGCTCTGGGTGGCGATCCGCCCGGAAAAGATGCTGCTGCGGCGGCAGCAACCGACGGCAGCGGACAACTGGGCGCGCGGCACGATCAAGGAAATCGCCTACATGGGCGACGTCTCGATCTTCGTCGTGCTCCTCGAGGGCGGACGAGAGGTCCGTGTGACGCAGACCAACTTCGCGCGTTCCGCCGGAGAGCGCTTCAGCTGGGATGAGCCCGTGTTCCTTGCCTGGGACGCGTCCGGACCCGTCGTCGGGATAGGCTGAGGCATGCGCTTCCCGGCGATCAACGGCAAGCTGGGGCGCGGCCTGGTCATCGCGGTGCCGCTTGCGTGGCTGCTGCTGTTCTTCCTCGCGCCCTTCCTCATCGACTTCAAGATCTCGTTCTCGGAGACCCGGCTGTCGATGCCGCCGTATGCACCGCTGCTGGAGCGCGGTCCGGACGATGCGCTCGCCCTGCACGCGAACCTGGGCAATTACCGCTACCTGCTGTCGGATGCCCTGTACCTCAGCACCTATCTCTACTCGCTGAAGGTAGCCTTGGTCTCGACGCTGTTCTGCCTGCTTCTGGGTTATCCGATGGCCTATGGAATCGCGCGTGCGGCCCCGGTCCGCCGGAACCTGATGCTGATGCTGGTGATCCTGCCGTTCTGGACGTCCTTCCTGCTGCGCGTCTACGCCTGGATGGGCCTGCTGCGGAACAATGGCGTCATCAACAACCTGCTGCTGGCGTTTGGCATCATCGACCAGCCGGTGCAGATGATGCAGACCGATTTCGCCGTGTACGTGGGCATCGTCTATTCCTACCTGCCGTTCATGATCCTGCCGCTGTACACGAATCTCGAGAAGCACGACCGGACGCTGCTCGAAGCTGCCGCGGACCTCGGGGCGCGACCGTTGCAGGCTTTCCTGCGCGTCACGCTTCCATTGTCATTGCCGGGCATCGCCGCGGGCTCGCTGCTGGTCTTCATCCCGGTCGTCGGCGAATATGTCATCCCGTCCCTGCTGGGACGGCCTGACCAGCTCATGATCGGGCGCGTGTTGTCAGACGAATTCTTCAGCAACCGTGACTGGCCCGTCGCCAGTGCCGTGGCCATCGTCATGCTGTCCTTGCTCCTGGTGCCCATCGTGCTTCTGCAGCGGACGCAGCAGCCGAAGGAGCCGTTGCAGTGAGTCTGGCGCGACGCAGCTTTCTCGTGCCGACGGCGCTCGCCTTCGGTTTTGCCTTCCTTTACGTACCCATCCTGTCGATGGTGTTCTTCTCGTTCAACAATTCGCGGCTCGTCACCGTCTGGGACGCCGCGAATTCCCCGACGGTGAAGTGGTACGTGGCGCTGTTCCACAATGACCAGATCCTGTCGGCGGCCTGGCTCTCGATCCGCATCGCCGTGTTGAATGCCACCGGTGCAGCGATCCTCGGTACGCTCGCCGGGCTCGTGTTGTCCCGGTTCCGGCGCTTCAGCGGCCGGACGTTGCTGTCGCTGATGACGACGGCCCCCTTGGTCATGCCCGAAGTGATCACGGGTCTGTCGATGCTGCTGCTGTTCGTCGCGCTTGAGCAGCTGATCGGCTGGCCCGTGGGTCGGGGCGTCACCACGATCACGATCGCGCACATCACGTTCTCGATGTCCTATGTTACGGTCATCGTGCAGTCACGGTTGAGCGGTTTCGATGGCTCGCTCGAGGAAGCTGCGATGGACCTCGGGGCGCGGCCGATCACGGTTTTCCGGCGCATCACGCTGCCGCTCATTCTGCCTGCCGTCCTCTCCGGCTGGCTGCTCGCGTTCACCCTGTCCTGGGATGATCTCGTGATTTCGCAGTTCGTCGCGGGACCCGGTTCGACGACCTTGCCGATGGTGATCTTTTCCAAGGTGCGCCTGGGCGTCAGCCCTGACGTGAACGCGCTGGCCACCTTGATGATCCTGGTCGTGGCCATCGCGGTAGTGGTTTCTACGCTGCTGCTGCAACGGCGCGAGCGCCGCCTGCAGGACGAAGCGCGACAGGCCCTGAAGGAGACAACATGACGCGCAATGTGCTCGGCATCGATGTGGGCGGCTCCGCGGTCAAGGCCGCGCTCGTGGACGTGGCATCGGGACGTATCGTCGGCGACGTGGCGTCGGTGCCGACGCCACGGCCGTCCGTGCCGTCCGCCCTGCTCGACGTCTTCGCCGACCTCGACGCCCGTCTGCCGACGCGCGGGCCCCTGGGTGTCGCCTTGCCCTGCGTCGTGCAACACGGTGTGACGCGAACGGCCGCCAATATCGACAAGGCGTGGATCGACTTCGACTGTGCGAGTGGGTTGCGGGGTCGCTTCGGTCGGCCGTCGGCGGTATTGAACGATGCCGATGCCGCAGGAATCGCGGAGATGCGCTGGGGGGCGGGTCGTGGCACGCGTGGCGTGGCCATCGTCCTGACCTTCGGCACCGGCATCGGGTCCGCGATCTTCAACAACGGCGCATTGCTGCCCAATAGCGAGTTCGGCCACCTTGAGATGGAAGGCCGCGATGCCGAGCACTGGGCCTCGGCCCGCGTTCGGACCGCGGAGAGCCTGGATTGGCCTGCCTGGGCGGAGAGGGTGAACCGGTATCTCGCGAGGATGCATGCGTTGTTCTGGCCGGACGTTTTCATCCTTGGTGGCGCCGTAAGCGAAAACTTCGATCGTTTCGCCCCGCTGCTGCGGTCTCCCGCGGAGCTCCGCGCCGCGCAGTTCGCCGGTCATGCCGGGCTGGTCGGTGCGGCCATGGCGGCTGCCCGCGAGGAGGACATCGCCTGATGCGCAGCAAATTGCCGGATGTGGGCACGACGATCTTCACCGTGATGTCTCGCCGTGCGCAGGAGTTGGGGGCGATCAACCTCGGTCAGGGATTCCCGGATTATCCCGTCGACCCCCGCCTGGGCGAACTGGTGGCGGAGGCGATCAACGATGGCCACAACCAGTACGCGCCCATGGCCGGCGTGCCGCAGTTGCTTGACGTGGTTGCCGGCCGCCTGGTCGCGCGTCACGGCCCCCACTTCGATCCCCGGCAGTCGATCACTGTCACCCTGGGCGCAACCGAGGCGATCTACTCCGCGATCCAGGCCCTGGCGGGGCCCGGCGACGAGGTGATCGTCTTCGACCCTTCATACGACTCCTACGATCCCGCCGTGCGACTGTCGGGCGCCCGATGCGTGCACATCCCGATGGAGCCGCCAGGCTTCAGGTATGACTGGGATCGCGTGCGTGAGTCGATCAACGACCGCACACGGCTGGTGATCCTCAACAGTCCCCAGAATCCCTCCTGCACCGTGCTCCGGGAGGGTGATCTCGACTGCCTCGCGACGCTCATCGAAGGGCGCGACATCCGCGTGTTGTCGGACGAGGTCTACGAACACGTCGTGTACACCGGCGAAGTCCATCGCAGCGTCCTTGGTCACGAGGCATTGAGGGGTAAATCGGTCGCCGTGTATTCCTTCGGCAAGGCGTTGCACGCCACGGGCCTCCGTGTCGGCTATGCCGTCGCGCCGCCAGATCTGACGACCGAGCTGCGCAAGGTCCACCAGTTCAATACCTTCACCATCGCCACGCCGCTGCAGCATGCCATCGCCCGTTACCTCGTCGAGCGGCCGGATGCGATGGATGGACTGTCCGCTTTTTTTCAGCGCCGCCACGACCTCTTGGCGGACCTGCTGGCGCCGACATCGCTGCGGGTGTTGCCGTCCAGGGGGACGTTCTTCCAGCTCGTTGACTATTCAGGCTGCGAGCGGCTTGCCGGCCTTGATGACGTCGCGGCTGCGAACCGCGTCCTGGAGTCGGCTGGCGTCGCCACCATCCCGTTGTCGCCTTTCTACAGGACGCCGCCGCGCCATGGGTTCCTCCGGCTGTGTTTCGCCAAGCGCGATGAGACGCTCAGGGCGGCCGCGGAACGTTTGCAGGCCTTCGATGCGGGGCGGGCCCAGTGAACGACCTGCTGCGCGTCGGGATCTTCCAGGCTGCTACGGTTTGGGAGGATGTCGCGTCCAACCTCACCGCGATCGATGCGATGGCCGACCCACTGTATCGCGATGTCGACGTCGTGGTCCTGCCAGAGATGTTCGGAACGGGTTTCTCGATGCAGCCGGAACGGTTCGCCGAAGCGCCATCCGGGCCGACGACGCGATGGATGCAGCAACTGGCGGTCCGGCTCGATGCCGCCGTCGTCGGCAGCGTGATCACCGTCGACGAAGGCCGCTACTACAACCGGTTGTGTTGGGTCGCACCGGAAGGATTGCTCGCGTACTACGACAAGCGACACCTGTTCCGGATGGGTGGTGAGGATCGCCATTACGCCGCAGGTGCAGTCGCACCTGTCGTGGAGTGGCGCGGATTCCGGATTGCCCCGCTGGTCTGTTACGACCTGCGGTTCCCCGTCTGGAGTCGTCGCCGGCCGGACTACGATTACGATGTCCTGCTGTACATCGCCAGCTGGCCGGCGCCGAGACGCCACGCCTGGCGTTCCCTGTTGGTCGCGCGTGCCATCGAGAACCAGGCCTTCGTGGTCGGCGTGAACCGCGTCGGCACCGATGGAAACGGACTGGCCCATGCCGGTGACAGCGTTGTCCATGATTTCCTCGGTCAGCCCATGGTGGAGCTCTCCGACAGCCCGGGAGTTGCCACTGCATCCATTGGCCTGGCGGCGCTCCGGGCCTTCCGCGACCGTTTCCCCGCGCAACGCGATGCAGACCGGTTTACGCTCGAGCCATGAAGGAACGAACCCGCCTGAACCACCCGCCTGAAGTCCTGGTGCCGCCGGACAACCGGCCGCTGACCGCACCGATCTACCAGAGCGTCAAATTCGAGTACCCGACGGTGGCCGAGACGCAGCGCGGTCTCAAAGGCGACCGCGATGGTTTCTATTATTCGCGCATCACCAATCCAACCACCCGGCAGCTCGAGCTTACGCTGGCCGGCATGCAGGGCAGGGAAGACGCGGTCGTTTGTGCTTCGGGTGTCGGGGCCATCGCTCAATCGCTGCTTTCCCTGCTGCAGCAGGGGGATCATGTGCTCTGCTTCGCGGAGACTTATGGCCCTACGCGCTCGCTCATCACCCGAACGCTGGGCCGTTATGGTGTCTCGCACACGATGCTCTCCATCGAAGATGACGCAGGCATCGAGCGCGTCCTGGCGGCAACGCCGACCAAGCTCGTTGTCTTCGAGAGCCCGACCAATCCGGTGACCAAGATCGCCGACATCGCTCGCATCACGCGGGCGGCGCGGGCCCATGGCGCGCTGACCATGCTCGACAACACCTTTGCAGGGCCGCACCAGCACGGACAGTACGACGTCGATCTCTTCGTCCACAGCCTGACCAAGTTCGTCTCGGGCCATGGCGATGTGATGGGTGGGGCGGCCATCGGGTCTGCGGCGCTGGTCCGCCGCTTGCGTGCGGATTTCGTCAACCTTGGCGGCACCCTCGACCCCCATGCTGCGTTCCTGCTGCAGCGGGGGCTCAAGACGTACTACCTGCGCTACGCCGCGCAGTGCGCCACCGCGCAACAGGTGGCCGAGTTCCTGGTGGCGCATCCGGCGGTATCCCGCGTCCATTACCCCGGTCTCCGGACGCATCCACGCCATGCGCTCGCCCGGGAGCAGATGCGCGATGCCGGTGCCGTCGTCAGCTTCGACCTGCGAGCGGGCGCGGAGGCGGGTGACCGGTTGGCTGATGTGCTTGAGCTGTTCTCCATCGCCTCCAGCCTCGGATCCCCCGAGTCCCTCGTGATTCCGCCTGGGCTGATGTCCACCGGTGATCTGCCGCCGGCGTTGCGCTCGCTGTGCGGTATCGCCCCCGGCACCGTCCGCCTCTCCATCGGCCTCGATGATGCCGACGACCTCGTAGCGGACTTGTCGCGGGGGCTCGAGCTCCTGCTTCGCCAGGATTGACCGCATGACGCGCCTGCTTCGCTCGACGCCAGCTGCCGACGGGTTCCGCATGCCTGCCGAGTTCGAGGCTCATGCCGGCACGTGGATGCTCTGGCCGGAAAGGCCTGACAACTGGCGAGAGGCTGCTCGCCCCGGCCAGCACGCCTTCGTTCAGGTCGCGACCGTCATCGCCGGTTTCGAGCCGGTCACCGTCGGCGTTTCGGCAGCCCACTATGCCCAAGCACGCTCGTGCCTGCCGGAAGCGATACGCGTCGTCGAGCTCTCCAGCAACGATGCGTGGATGCGGGACGTGGGCCCGACCTGCGTAGTCGACGCTTCCGGCGAGGTCAGGGGAGT
>JBDLPS010000018.1:0-10555 GCA_039800965.1 Pseudomonadota bacterium
CGAGCGCCGCGGCATCGACCACGCTGCTGCCGAGCAGCAGCTGCCCGGCAGCGCCGTGCGAGAGGACATGGATCGCCGCAAGCCCGCTGAGGCCAGCGAGCGCGGACTGGATCTGGGTGAGGCCGTTGGTGCTGCCGTCGATCAGGTACCAGGTGCTGCCCTCGGGCAGCGACAGCAGGATCTGCTGGTAATCAGGAACGCGCGAATCGATGAAATAAACTGAGGACACGGACATCGGCAGGCACCTTGACGACCGTGCCCTCTGGAAGGCGCGGCCAACGATGACGGCCCTTCAGGCTAATGCGAAACATGGCGCTCGTACACGAGCAAAAATTACAGCCCTTTGTATGTAAAGAGATGCCTCAGGTAATAATTGCAAGCTGTTGAAAATGCTTGATGACGGAACCGTGCGGTCGCAACAGAAAAACCGCAGCGCAGCACGCGGGACGATCAGATCAGCAGCGCGCTCAGCGAAACGAGCAGGCCGGCAACCGCCGACACCAGGCCGGCGAGCGGAAAAATCTTCCGGCGACCGAGAAAATAAAGCGACGACAGGACGAGCCCGAGCTCGAGCAGTCCCTCGCCGATATCGAAGCGCAACGCGAGGGCTTCGGCGTGGTCGGTGGCACGATCGCGGGCCTCGGCCTGCTGCTTGATGCCCTCGGCATCGGCCAGGTACCGGGCACGCTGGCTGCCGAAATGGGCCTTCGCGGCATCGACCTTGGACGGATCGATCAGCGCGACGATGTCCTCGCCGACGGCGCTGACATGCTCGCGCACCTTCTTGGCCTGGTAATAGCCCCACTCGTCATTGGCTTCGGTGCGGTGGATGACGGCATCCGTATGCTGCCGATGCGCCGCGATGGTGACCACCGCGAGCAGGATGCCGATCAACCCAACCTGGAAACCAACACGCTTGCCGACGGGATCGTTGTCGTCGTGGTGATGGCCGGGATGGACTTCGATCTCAGCCATGCTGCGAGGAACCGGCGCTGTCCGACTTGGTCGTCGTGGCAGCCGGCGCGGCAGCATCCTGCGTCAGGCGGGCAGCCGCCGCTTCAGCGGTGGCATCGGCCTTTTTCTCGGCCTCCTTCTCGCCATCGTTCATCGCGCTCTTGAAACCCTTCACGGCGCCGCCGAGGTCCTGCCCGATGGTCTTGAGCTTCTTGGTGCCGAAGACGACCAGGCAGATCAGCAGGATGATGAGCAGGTGCTTGGGGGCGAACAGGTCCATGGCGTGGCGCTCCGGTCAGGTCGGTTCTGGTTCAGGTTCAGGTGCCGATCATGGCACAAAGTCGGCGCGGTCAGGCCCGCGGGCTGGGCCGGCTCGGAATCTCGCCGAGCAGGCCGCCAACGCCCATCGCCCGCAGGTCGGCAGCGCCGAGCTCGATGCCGGCGGCGAGGCGACGCAGCACGAAATCGAAGCCGTTGAGCTTGGGCGAGCGCGCGCAGGTGGGCAGACCGACGACCGGACGGCGCAGGCCAGCCTGCTGCAGGCTGCCAAGCACGAGCAGGTTGCCGGGATCGACGGGCATGCCAGCCTGAAGGACTTCGCCGCCGGCGCGCTCGATGCCGGCTGGCACGACGTCGGCGCGATCAACCGTGGCGGCAATGCCGGAAACCAGCACGGCATCCACGCCGGGACACCGCGCGACATCGGCAATCGCCGCGGCGACCGCATCGGTGGTGTGAGGCACCTCCGCTTCGGCGACGAGCCGGCCCTGCAGCGGCAGCAGGCGCTTCTCGACCGCACTGCGCATCTTGGCGAGCACGGCACCGCGGGTATCCGGCAGCCGCGTCAGCACCAGGCCGACGCCGATCCGTCGCCAGGGCGCGACGTCGATGGCCGCCGCCGCACCGGCCGCGAGGGCCAGTGTCCGATCGAGCGCAACGGCGGGCGCTGCATAGGGAATGACCTTGATGGTGGCCAGCATCTGACCTTCGGTCACGGGCTCGAAGGCAGCCAGCGTCGCCACGGTCAGTGATTCGTGGACCGCATTGATGGCATGGATGCGCGTGGCATCGATGCGCACAAGGCCATCCACGCGCGCAAAGAGATTCATGCGACCAGTGGTCGCGGCGCCGCCTTCGACCTGCATGCCGGCCAGCGCTTCCGCCAGACGGCGCGCGGCAAGATCCTCATGCACATCGCCCGGCTCGAGGCGCGCGACGACCACCGGATCGATGCCCGCATCGCGCAGGGCCCGGATATCCCCCGCGACGAGCCGATGACCCTTCTTGAGCGATGCATCGCCGAGCTTCAGGCTGTGGGCGAGCAGGCACCCTTCGGCTTCGGACAGCGGCACCGCCCCGAACTTCATGCCGCGCCACCCTGCCGCAACACCTGCGTCATCTGCGCCAGCACCGAAATGGCGATCTCGGCCGGCGTGCGCGCGCCGACAGGCAGCCCCGCCGGACCATGGATGCGCGCGAGCTGGGATGCAGGCAGGCCCTGCCCTGCAAGGCGTTCGACACGCCGCGCATGGGTACGCGTGGACCCGAGTGCGCCGACATAGAAGGCCGGGCCCGGCAGCACGCTTTCGAGGGCGGGATCGTCGATCTTGGGATCGTGGGTCAGCAGCACGACGGCGGTGCGCGCATCGGGACGCAGGGCGTCGAAGGCCTGGCGGGGCCAGTCACCGACGAGCCGCACGTCCGGGAAACGCTCGGGCCGCAGGAAGGCCGCGCGCGGATCGACGACCGTCACCTGGTACCCGGCAATGCGCGCCATGCGGCACAGGAACTCCGCGATGTGGACGGCACCGACAACGACGAGGCGCAGCGGCGGATTGAAGGGCGCGACCAGATGCTCCACCCCGTCGAGCAGGAGCAGGAGCGCGCGATCGGTAGCCAGCGCATCGCGCAGGACTTGCGCAAGCGCCGCGGGCGCTTTGCCGGCATCGTCACGCGACAGCAGCCAGGACGGGCCGCCATCCAGCGGGGTGATGCGCGCCACGGCCTGCCCTGCCGCGCGCAGGGCCTGCAGGGACTGGAGCTCCGCCTGCCGGTCAGCGGCACCGATGGACTCGACGAAGACGCGGATCCGCCCCCCACAGGCCAGCCCGACGGACCAGGCCTGCTCGTCGCTCACGCCGAAGGACAGCAGCTGCGCGCGCCCGGTCACGATGACCTGCTGCGCCGCCTCGATGACGGCGACCTCGACGCAGCCGCCGGACACCGAGCCGGCGAAGCCGCCCGTCGCATTGCAGACCATCTGGCTCCCGGCGGCCCGCGGCGCGGAGCCCCAGGTCTCGACCACGGTGGCCAGGGCGACGCCCTGCCCCGCGGCGCGCCACGCAAGGGCGATCGCGATCAGGTCTTCGGCGTCGGGGGCGCTCTGTGACATGTCCACGAGTCTACCGTGCCCTATAATCCCGGGCACTTCCGGCAAGACCACCCCGAGGATTCCATGACCACGCTCGACGTCAACGGCAAGCTGCTCGAGACCGATGCCTCTCCCGATACGCCCCTGCTCTGGGTGCTCCGCGACAGCCTGAACCTCACCGGCACCAAGTTCGGTTGCGGCATGGCCCAGTGCGGCGCCTGCACCGTGCACGTCGAGGGACAAGCCACGCGCAGCTGCGTGCTGCCGCTCTCCGCCGTCGTCGGCAAGAAGATCACGACCATCGAGAACGTCGGCGCCGAGGCCGTCGGCAAGGCCGTGCAGGATGCGTGGATCGCCGAGAACGTGGCCCAGTGCGGCTACTGCCAGTCGGGCCAGATCATGAGCGCCACCGCGCTGCTGGCGACGAACAAGACTCCGAGCGATGCCGACATCGACGCCGCGATGGGCGGCAACATCTGCCGCTGCGCGACCTACGTGCGCATCCGCGCCGCCATCAAGCGCGCCGCCGCGGCCCTGGCCTGAAGGACACACCCATGAACAACGACAAGACGTTTTCGATCCTGAACGTCAGCGACCAGCCGGTGGTCACGCGCCGCGGCCTGCTGAAGGCCGGCGCCGGCCTGAGCCTCGCGGTGGCCGCAGGCCCGATGCTGACGGCCTGTGCCGGCAAGGGCGATGCAACGGGCGTGCTGGTGCCGGGCCCCTTCCTGCGCATCGGCAGTGACAACGTGGTGACCGTGGTCGCCCGCAACGCGGAAATCGGCCAGGGCGCCTTCACGGGCCTCGCCACGCTGATCGCCGAAGAGCTGGATGCCGACTGGAACCAGGTCGTGGTCGAGGCGGCCCCTGCCGACCCGTCGAAGTACGCGAACCCCGGCTTCGGCCCGATGCAGGGCACCGGCGGCAGCAATTCCATGGCCTCGTCCTGGGAGCAGATGCGCCAGGCCGGTGCCGCCGCACGCGCCATGCTCGTCGCGGCCGCGGCCGACCAGTGGGGCGTGCCCGCCGCCGAGATCACCGTCAGCGCAGGCGTCGTCACGCATGCCGGCAAGAACAAGTCGGCGAAGTTCGGTGAACTGGCCGGTCGCGCCGCGAAGCTCGCCGTGCCGAAGGACGTCAGCCTCAAGAAGGCCGACCAGTTCGTGCTGATCGGCAAGGATGCTGCCCGCGTCGATGCGAAGGCCAAGTCCACCGGTACCGCGACCTACACGCAGGACGTGAAGCTGCCGGACATGAAAGTGGCGGTCGTCATCGCCCCGCCGCGCTTCGGTGCGACGGTGAAGTCCTTCGACGCCACGGCCGCCAAGGCCATCGCCGGCGTCTCGGACGTCGTGCAGTTCAAGCACACCGTGCGCGAAGGCGTGGCCGTCATCGCCAGGGACTACTGGACCGCGAAGAAGGCCCGTGAGGCCGTGAAGGTCGAGTGGGACGACAGCAAGGCCTACGCCAAGGGCACCGACCAGATGTTCGCCGAGTACAAGGCGCTGGCGGCGAAGCCGGGCGTGGAAGCAAAGAAGACGGGTGATGTCTCCAGGGCGGGTGCGGTGCGCTACGTCGAGGCAACCTACGAGTTTCCCTACCTCTCGCATGCCGCGATGGAGCCGCTCAACTGCGTGGTGCACATCACCGACGCGGGTTGCGAACTCTGGACCGGCGCCCAGCTGCAGACCATGGATCAGACCATGGCCGCCGCGCTGCTGGGCATCAAGCCCGAGCAGGTGAAGATCAACACCCTCTTCGCGGGCGGCAGCTTCGGCCGTCGCTCGAACCCGAAGTCGGACTTCGTCCAGGAAGCCGTGGCCATCGCGAAGGCCGGCGGCCAGGGCAAGCCGGTGAAGATGGTCTGGTCGCGCGAGGACGACATGCATGGCGGCTTCTACCGCCCGGCCTTCTTCCACGCGATGAAGGCCGGCGTGGACGCGCAGGGCAACGTGGTGAGCTGGGAACACCGCCTGGTCGGCCAGTCGATCCTGGACGGCACGCCGCTCATGCCGCCGGGCGCGCCGATCGATCCGCTGTCGATCGAGGGCGCCGCGAACCTGCCCTATGAAGTGCCGAACCTGGTGGTGGATGTCCACTCGCCCAAGTCCGAAGTCACCGTGCAGTGGTGGCGCTCGGTGGGCTCCACGCACACCGCCTACGCAACCGAGAACTTCGTCGACGAGATCGCGCGGGCAACGGGCAAGGACCCGCTGGAACTGCGTCGCGCGCTGCTGAAGAACCACCCGCGACACCTCGCCGTGCTGAACCTCGCCGCCGAAAAGGCGGGATGGGGCAGCGCGCTGCCGGCGGGTAAGGCACGCGGCATCGCCGTGCACGAGTGTTTCGGGTCGGTCGTCGCCGAAGTGGCCGAGGTCGCGCAGGTGGCCCCGGGCAGGTTCAAGGTGGAGCGCGTCGTCTGCGGCGTGGACTGCGGGCTCGTCATCAACCCCAACCTCGTGAAGATGCAGGTGGAGTCGTCGATCGGCCTCGGCCTCGGCGCGGTCGCGCAGGGCGCGATCACGCTGAAGGACGGCAAGGTCGAGCAATCGAACTTCCACGACTACACGGTGCTGCGCATGAACCAGATGCCGGCCGTGGACGTGCACTTCGTCACTGGCGCGGACAAGCCCACGGGCATCGGCGAACCGGGCCTGCCGCCGGTCGGGCCGGCCGTGGCCGGCGCGATCCTGAAGCTGTCCGGCAAGTCGCTGCACGCGCTGCCGTTCACGCGTTCGGGCGTCACGCTGGTCTGACGGTCGTCGCAAACGAAGAAGGCGCACCTCGCGGTGCGCCTTCCCGTCGAACCGGCCCCGCAAAGGCGGGACCCGTGGCCAGTTTCAGGGCTTGAAGCGCTGGACCATGTTGCGACCGACGATCATGACGGTGGCGGCACCGGTGAACGCCGCAAGGCCGCCGACGATGGCGCTGAGCTGCGGACCTATGCCCGGCACGGCATCCAGCACGTGTGCTGCCGATACCGACAAGGCCACGCCGCTGACCATGACGCGGACATGGTGCTCGGCCGAGACACCGAAGCCGGCCACCAGGCCCAGCACCAGCAGGGCCAGCGCGGCGTACGGAATGGTGGCGAAGCCGCCGATGACGGCCACGATGATCGCGAGCAGACCGGCAATCTTGTGAAGGTTCATTGATCCCCCTTTAAGACGTTACTGAACGTACCGTTTCCGAATTGAACACGGGTGGCTGCGCATGGCAAAGAAAACAGGTCCATATTGGAGCGGAGCCGTGGGCACGCTGCTGCTGTCGGCGTGCTGCCTTGCGGTGCCGGCAACGGCCCAGCAGGTCGCCGATCCCGGCTTCCGCAGCATCGGCCGCGGTGCGCCGCTGGCCGCCACCCTGCCCACCATCCCCTTCTCCCGCGATCCGAAACTCCAGCCGCTCGAGCGGATCATCGAATCCTTCCAGCGCCTGCAGCCCATGCCCTTCGTGGGCCCGATGAAGCTCCAGGGCCCGCTGGGCGGTGGTGATGCACCGAGCTTCGGAAGCGCCTGGAACGGCGCCACGCCTGCGGGCGTGGCCCCCCTGCCCGTCGACCTCTTCACGTCGAAGGATTTCTACCAGGATCGCGAGCTCTGGCAGGACCCGCGCTACTTCCGCTGCAACAGCCCCGAGGGACTGGAGAACCAGCGCGGCGCGATCTTCCAGAAGGTGATAGGCGACGATCCGCCACGCTCGGCCGCCTGGGGCCGCTGCGACGTGGACTACCCGCGCAAGGCGATCGTCAGCCCCTATGCCTTCAAGACCGCGCAGGCGCATTACGAAGCGCTCCTTGCGGAAACGCGCCGCCGCGGCGGACCCACCCGCCCCAGCGCGGAAAAGCTCGCCAGCGAATGGTCTGGCGCTTACAACCAGCGCGCGCTGGTCGAAAACTGGTATTCGATGATGCTGTCGAACCAGATCCCGACGATCCTCTCGCTGCTGACGCCCGAGTACCAGAAGCGGCTGGTGCAGGACCTCTACCACCAGGGCAACACGAACGCCCCGCAATGGCCTTCGCAGTACTGCTGGCCCGAGGGCTTCATGCGGCGCTGGTACGTGTTCTCGACCTGGGTGCAGCCGCACTACGTCATCGCGACGCCCGACCTCGTGCAGGTGAGCGCGGGCCTCGCGCGCAACTTCATCACCAACATCAACGTCGGCCGCAGCTTCAACCTCTCCGGCGCGGTACCGCGCCTGGGCGCGGACGTGCCGCGCTGGTATGGCGAGACGGTCGGCTTCTGGGACAAGGACACGCTGGTCACCTGGACGTCCAACATCCAGGGCTGGACGGCACATGGCGTGTTCGAATTCTCGAACAAGATGCAGACGATCGAGATCTACACGCCACTGCGCGATGCGAAGGGCGTCGTCACCGGCATGAACCACGAATCGGTGTTCTACGATCCGGAGGCGCTGGTCGAGCCGATCCGCATCGTGCGCAATTTCGACCGCGCGGGTGGCTTCAGGGACGTGGAACCCTACGCCTTCATCGAGTGCGTGCCGACGATCCTGCCGGTGAAGGGCAAGGCCACCGCCGTTTCACCGGGCGAGACGATCGAATACGAAGTGCCGGATTTCTACGGCCGGCCATGGGCCCAGATCTGGGAGAAGTACCACGAGAAAGGCATGAAGCGCCCGGCCGCCGAAGACCTCTTCGATTTCGGCGGCAAGTAACGGTCAGTACAGCGCGAAGGCGTAGAGCATGCCGTCGACGGCCACCAGCAGGTACTGGCGGCCGTCCAGGCGATAGGTCTGCGGCGCGTTGCTGATGTTGCCGATGCGCGTGTGCCAGAGCAGGTCACCGTTGGCCGCATCCATGGCCACGAGGTTGCCGTTGCCGTCGCCGGTGAACACGAGCCCCCCGGCGGTTGCCAGCACACCGCTCACGCTGCCGCCGCCGCCGGCCCACTCGCGCCGCCACCGGGCCTTGCCCGTGCGGTAGTCGATGGCCTGGAAGGCGTTGCCGTCGAAGCCGACGATGTAGAAACGCTTGCCGCCGAGACCCATCGAGCCCCGCGGATCAGGGTCGGTGAGGTACACGAGGTTGAAGCCATTCGACTCGTGCGTATAGAACAGACCCGTCTCGGGACTGAAGGCCGGCGAAGGCCAGTTGGTCACGCCGCCTTCCCAGGGCGAGACCAGCGAACCGGGCACGGTGGCTTCCTTGCCGGGATCCGGATCCGGCGCGCCATCCTTGCGCAGGCCCTTGGCCCAGTTGGCGGTGCGGCCGAACTTCGCGGTGACGAGACGCTCACCCGTGCGCCGGTCGAAGGTGAAGAAATACCCGTTGCGCGCCGCCGTGATGACCAGCTTGCGCGGCTTGCCCTCGATCACGCCGTCGACCAGCACCGGCGTTTGCGCCGAATCCCAGTCGTGCGTGTCATGGGGCGAGGTCTGGAAGTGCCAGACGATCTCGCTGGTCGAGACCTTCACGGCCACGATCGAGCAGGTGTAGAGGTTGTCCCCGGCGCGGGCGACGCCCGTGTAGCCGGGCGTCGGATTGCCGGTGCCGAAGATGTAGTAGTCCGTCTCCGGGTCGTACACGCCCGGCATCCAGACCTGCCCGCCGCCATGGCGCGCCGCGTCCAGCGAGGGCCAGGTCTTGAGCGCCGGATCGCCCTGCTCCATCGGCACCATGTAACGCTTCCACTGCAGCCTGCCCGTCGCCGGGTCGAAGGACTGCAGGAAGCCGGGCTCGTCGGTGTCGTTGCCGGTGCCCACCATGAGATGGTCGCCGATGACCACCGGCGCCATCGTCGAGAAGTATTCCTCGGCGAGGTCGGCGATCACGACGTGCCAGTTCTCGCGGCCGGTGCGCCGGTCGAGCGACACGAGGTAGTTGTCCGGCGTCTCGAAGAACAGCGAGTCGTGCCAGATCGCCGCACCGCGGTTGGCGATGTGCGTGCCACCGCGCGTCTTCCAGAAGTAATGCCAGAGTTCGCGGCCATCGCGCGCATCCAGCGCCCAGACATTGTCGGGCGCGGTGACGTACAGCACCCCATCCACCTGCAGGACGGCGCCCTTCACCGACGGCGGCGGAATCGGGAAACCGCCCTTGCCCTCGCCGCCGACATTCGTGACCAGGTCCGCGGTGGGCATGACCTGGAAGCCCCGCGGGCGGCCATCGCGCACGCGGTCGTTCATCTGCGCCGTCCATGCCAGCGTCAGCTGCTTCACGTTCGTGCGGTCGACCTGAGCGAGGGCGCTGTAGCGGCGGCCGGTGTAGTCACCACCGTAGGTCGGCCAGCTGTCGCCCAGCGGCGCCAGCAGCTTCTCCGGTGGCAGGGCATCGGCGCGCGCGACCATCGACGCCAGCAGGGTCGCCGTCGCCAGGACCAGGGCAGACAGGGATCGGCGCATCATTTCAGGCCCGCCAGGTAAGCGGTGATGTCGTGCATCGCCGCGTCGTTGTATTCGCTCCAGAGGCTGCGGTGGCGCGCCAGCGGATCGTCGATGTCGATGGAGGCGATGCCGGCCGCCCGACGCACGTAGCTGCGATAAAGACCATCGTCGGTCAGCAGGCTGAGGCCGAAGTCATCGATGCGCTTGAGCGTACCCCGGACCTGCGTGCCATCCTGGAAGCGGACGGTGGCCACCACGCGGCGCCGGGCGTTCTCGACGCCGGGCGCCGGCAAGCCGGGCCTGCGACCGCCCACCCAGGCGTTCTGCAAGGTCTCGACGTCCTCATAACGCCGGCCCACACCCGCCAGGTCGCCGGTCGGCGCATGGCAGCCCGTGCACCAGCGCTCGAAGTGCTTCGCGCCGCGGCGCGCATCGCCCACCAGCTGCTTGAGCGGCACCTGCACCGGCGGCGTACCACCCTGGCGCTGCTTGGTGGCCATGACCGCATGGATGTATTCGGCGACCGCCCGCGCATCCGCATCGGACAGCGGCAGGGCCGGCATGACGCCGCCGCCCGCACCGCTGCGGCCGTTCTGGATCACGCCCGTGATGCCTTCGCCAGCCTTGTCCGCCATCACCAGCTGCGAGCGCAGCAGGTTCGGGCCGCCCTGGTCACCGCCGCGGAGGTCCGGGCCGTGGCAGCCCTTGCACTGGATGGCGTAGAGCGTACCACCGCGCTCGATGACGGCCGGATCACCGGCCGCACGCTGCTGTGCCGGGAAGCTCGGCGCGGTCATGAAGGCGGGTTCGGGAGGGGCGGCGTCCTGGGCCAGCGAGGCCATCGTGCCGCAGAGAAGGACCAGAAGGGCCGTTGCCTTGACGAGA
>JBDLPS010000019.1:0-3558 GCA_039800965.1 Pseudomonadota bacterium
ATGGGCGCGAACTACGGCGACACCGTGTTCGGTGGGCTTTCCATCTCGACGACGGCCAGCGACTACGCCCGCTTCGCGCAGATGCTGCTGAACAAGGGCGAGCTCGACGGCGTGCGCCTGCTCTCGCCCAAGACGGTCGAGCTGATGGCCCAGAACCACCTGCCCGCCGCGGCGATGGCCGCCGGCGGCGTGAGCCCGGGAACGGGCTATGGCCTCGGCGTCTCGGTGCTGCTCGACACGTCTGCAAAGGGCAACCTCGGCTCGGTCGGTGAGTTCGGCTGGTCGGGCGCCGCCTCGACGCACGTGCTGATCGATCCGAAGGAGGACCTCGTCGCCGTGTACTGCACGCAGTTGATGGGCGGTGACATGGGTCTGCGGTCGGAGTTCGCGACCTTCCTGTATCAGGCAATCGTCGCGCCCTGACGTGAAAAAGGCCCGCCTGTCGCCAGGCGGGCCTTGATGCCATCACAGGCTGGAGCGGTGGTTACCGCTTCATCGCCTCGAAGAACTCCGAGTTGGTCTTGGTGTCCTTCATCTTGTCGAGCAGGAACTCGATCGCGGCGAGCTCGTCCATCGGGTGGAGCAGCTTGCGCAGGATCCACATCTTGGCCAGTTCCGTCTGGTCCGTGATCAGCTCTTCCTTTCGCGTGCCGGAACGGTTGATGTTCACGGCAGGGAAGGTGCGCTTCTCGGCGATGCGACGATCCAGGTGGATTTCGCTGTTACCCGTGCCTTTGAACTCTTCGAAGATCACGTCGTCCATCTTCGAGCCGGTGTCGATCAGCGCCGTCGCGAGGATGGTGAGCGAGCCACCTTCCTCGATGTTGCGCGCCGCACCGAAGAAGCGCTTCGGGCGCTGCAGGGCGTTCGCGTCCACGCCACCCGTCAGCACCTTGCCGGAGCTCGGCACGACGGTGTTGTAGGCGCGCGCAAGGCGGGTGATCGAATCCAGCAGGATCACGACGTCCTTCTTGTGCTCGACCAGGCGCTTGGCCTTCTCGATCACCATCTCGGCGACCTGCACGTGGCGGGCGGCCGGCTCGTCGAAGGTCGACGACACGACCTCGCCCTTCACCGTGCGCTGCATCTCGGTGACCTCTTCCGGGCGCTCGTCGATGAGCAGCACGATGAGGTAGACCTCGGGATGGTTCGCGGTGATGGCGGTCGCGATGTTCTGCAGCAGCATCGTCTTGCCGGCCTTCGGCGGCGAGACGATCAGGCCACGCTGGCCCTTGCCGATCGGCGCGACCAGGTCGATGGTGCGGGCAGTCAGGTCTTCGGTGGAACCATTGCCGCGCTGCAGCTTCAGGCGCTGCGTCGGGTGCAGCGGCGTGAGGTTCTCGAACAGGACCTTGTTGCGCGCGCTGTCCGGCGAATCGAAATTGATCTCGCCGACCTTCATCAGCGCGAAGTAGCGCTCGCCCTCCTTCGGGGGGCGGATCAGGCCGGAGAGCGAGTCACCCGTGCGCAGGTTGAAGCGGCGCACCTGGCTCGGGCTGATGTAGATGTCGTCCGGGCCGGCAAGGTAGCTGCTG
Organism: Pseudomonadota bacterium; assembly: GCA_039800965.1. Classification (GTDB taxonomy): domain Bacteria; phylum Pseudomonadota; class Gammaproteobacteria; order Steroidobacterales; family Steroidobacteraceae; genus ZC4RG30. Next base: position 1,536 of record JBDLPS010000019.1, read on the forward strand.
TCGGCCGAACGCAGGAAGCCGAAGCCATCCTGCAGGATCTCGAGCACGCCTTCGCCGTAGATCGGCTCGCCGTTGCGCGAGTGGGCACGCAGGATGTTGAAGATGATGTCCTGCTTGCGCGAGCGGGCGATGCTTTCGAGCCCCATGGACTCGGCCAGCTTGACCAGCTGGTTGATCGGCTTCGCCTTGAGCTCGTTGAGGCTCATGGACTTGCGCGACAGCGCGAGTTCGGCGGGGCTTACGATCTCGTTTTCGGCGTCGAACGGCTCTGGCTCGTAGATTTCGTCCGGACGACCGCCGACATTGCCGTTGGCGCCGCCGCGGTGATGGTCACCGCCGCCGCGGTTACCGTCGCGATGGCGCTGCCCACCACCGCCCTTGCCCTGCCGGTTGCGACCCTGGCCGCCGCCGAGATAACCCCTCACAGGTTGCTGTCCAGGAAGGTCGCGAGCTGCGATTTGGACAGGGCGCCGACCTTCTGCGCCTCGACCGTGCCGTTCTTGAAGAGGATCAGCGTCGGGATGCCGCGGATGCCGAACTTGGGCGGCGTCTGCGGATTCTCGTCGATGTTGAGCTTGGCGATCTTCACGCGGCCCTGGTACTCACCGGCGATCTCGTCGAGCATCGGCGCGATCATCTTGCAGGGGCCGCACCACTCTGCCCAGAAATCCAGCAGGACGGGTTCGGGGGACTTCAGGACATCGGCTTCGAAAGTGGCGTCCGACGTGTGGACGATCAACGGGCTGCTCACGGTATGGCCTCCATGTGCCGGGTGAGGGTGTGGCGCAGAATGCGCCTGGCGTGGAACGGAAATGGGAATTGGGGGCGCCTGGTTCACTGCGGGGCCGGGTTTGAAATCCCGCGCCACGGACCGGGCTGTAGCGGTTACACTGCGTGTTTAGGGATCGGGCTCTGGGGCGACAGAAGGTCGCCCGGTTCTTGGGTGCTTTTTTAGCCTGTCCCGATCCGATTTGCAAGCAACCTCAAAACCATGATCATCACCTTCATCAAGAAACTCTTCGGGCTCGGCGGCGGGTCCACGGCCAACCCATCAGGGCAAGGCCAGCCGGGCGCCACCGGCAGCGAGGGCGATCGCCCCCGCCGGCGCCGCTCGCGCGGCGGACGCGGCCGTGGCCGCGGCGCCCCGAACGCGGGCCAGGGCGCCGAGGCGGGCGCCAGCCCGGCCGCGACGCGGGACGCACCGGAAAGCCGTCGCGAACCGCGCCGGGACGATCGTCGTGGCGGACGTGGCGAAGGCCGCGGGCCCGCACGCGGTCCGCGCCGCGATGAAGACGCCCGCGAAGAACGCGGCCCGCCGCGCGCGGCTCCGCAGCCGCCGAAGCCGCGCCCGGTCGCCGTCGACTCCACTGCCCCGACCTACGAAAGCTTCGCCCTCGCGCCGCAGGTCATGCAGGGCGTCAGCGAAGCCGGCTTCACGCATTGCACGCCGATCCAGGCACAGACGCTGCCGTCGGCGCTCGTCGGTCGCGATGTCGCCGGCCAGGCCCAGACGGGCACCGGCAAGACGGCCGCCTTCCTCGTGTCGATGTTCCAGACGCTGGTCACCCGCCCGCCGCGCGAAGGCCGCTCCCCTGCGGCGATCCGCGGCATCTGCATCGCCCCGACGCGCGAACTGGCCGTGCAGATCCACAACGACGCGGTCGTGCTGGGCAAGTACACCGGTCTGCGCCTGTGCTGCGTGTTCGGCGGCGTGGACTACGACAAGCAGCGCAAGCAGTTCGAGGACGGCTGCGACGTGCTGATCGGCACACCGGGTCGCATCATCGACTTCTACAAGCAGGGCGTCTTCGACCTCCGCCATGTCGAAGTCGTTGTCCTGGACGAGGCGGACCGCATGTTCGATCTCGGCTTCATCGACGACATCCGCTACATGCTGCGCAAGATGCCGCCCCCGGCCCAGCGCCAGTCGATGCTGTTCTCGGCCACGCTGTCGCAGCGCGTGCTCGAGCTGGCCTACGAGGACATGAACGAGCCGGACCTGGTGCGCATCGAGCCGGACCGC
>JBDLPS010000020.1:0-18305 GCA_039800965.1 Pseudomonadota bacterium
TGGACAAGGTGAGCTTCACGGGCAGCACCGTCGCGGGCAAGCGCATCGCCGCGCTCTGCGGTGAACGCATCGCGCGCTGCACGCTGGAGCTCGGCGGCAAGTCCGCCGCCGTGGTCTGCGAGGACTACGACATCGCCAAGGCCGCGAAGCAACTGGCCGCCACGATCACGCTGAGCTCCGGCCAGGTCTGCGCGACGCTGAGCCGCGTGCTCGTGCCGCGCCGTCTGCAGAAGCAATACGCCGAGGCCATCGCCGCCGAACTGCGTGCGGTGAAGGTCGGCGACCCGCTCGACCCTACGAGCCAGATGGGGCCGCTGTCCATGGAGCGCCAGCTGCAGCGCGTGGTGGGCTACATGGAGAAGGGCCGCGCGGAAGGTGCGCAGCTGGTCTGCGGCGGCGGCCGTTCGCCGCACATGGACAAGGGCTGGTACTTCGACCCGACGCTGTTCACCGACGTGAAGAGCGACATGACCATCGCGCAGGAAGAAATCTTCGGACCGGTCATCGCACTGCTGGGCTACGACGACGGGGCCGAGGCCGTGCGCATCGCGAACGACTCGCCCTTCGGCCTGTTCGGCGCGGTGTTCACCGCGGACGTCGACCGTGCCTACCGCATCGCGCGCGGCATCCGCACCGGCGCGCTGGGCCACAATGATTTCCGCATGGACTTCTTCCTGCCCTTCGGCGGCTTCAAGCAGTCGGGCATCGGCCGCGAAGGCGGCGTCTCGGGCCTGCTCGGCTACACCGAGACCAAGACGATCCTGCTGGACGCCGCGCCGTCAGCCCTCTGACGACGCGACCTCGCCCTTCACCTGGGCCATCACCTGGTCGACTTCCTCGGGGCTGCCGAGGACGACGCAGGTGCGCTGGTGGATGCCTTCCGGCTGGACGTCGAGGATGCGCTGGCCCGGTGCGGCCAGCGCCTTGCCACCGGCCTGCTCGACCAGCATCGCCATCGGGTTCGCCTCGTACATCAGGCGCAGCTTGCCCTTCGGCGCCTTCTGCGTCGGCGGGTACATGAACACGCCGCCCTGCAGCAGCACGCGGTGCACGTCGCCGACCATCGCGCCGACGTAGCGGCTTGAATAGCCGTTGGACTGCGCCCACTGCAGGTAACGCTGGTAGCCCGCCGGCAAGCTCAGCCGGTTGCCCTCGTTGAGCGAGTAGACCTTGTTCCGCGCCGGCATGCGGATGCGTTCCGCGACGCGCACGAACGCGCCGATCGAAGGGTCGAGCACGAACATATCCACCCCGTCGCCCAGGGTCAGCATCATCACGGTGGAGGAGCCATAGAGCACGTAGCCCGCCGCGACCTGCCGGTAGCCGGGTTGCAGCAGCGCTGCTTCCGCGCTCGCCGCGCCCGGATCACGGTGCAGGATGCTGAAGATCGTGCCCACGGAACCGCAGATGTCGAGATTCGACGACCCGTCGAGCGGATCGAAGAGCACGCAGTAACGCGTCTCGCCGTCGTCCTGCGTACGCAGGATCACCGGCTCCTCGTTCTCCTCGGAGGCCACGATCGCAACGCCTTCACGCCCCCCCAGCAGTCGCAGGAGGATCTCGTTGGCGATGACGTCGAGCTTCTGCTGCTGCTCTCCCTGGATATTCTGCTCGCCGGCACTGCCCAGGACGTCCTCCAGGCGTGCGCGCCGCACCGCCGCCGAGATCATCTTCGCGGAGATCGAGATCGCCGACAGGATCCAGGAGAAGGTGCCCGACGCGCCCGGATGGCGCTTCTGGTGGCCGAGGATGTGGGACTGCAAGGTGACGATGTCGCGCAGGCCGCCGGAAGTCGAGGGATGAGGCATGTTCATCCTCGGATTATCCCCGACCCACAGGGTTTATGCTTCCGCACATGGACCTTCCCGGCACCGCCGAACTCGATGCGCTCCGACTGAGTCTGGTCGTGGCCGGCCGGAGCGTCGCCTTCAGCCTGCTGCCCGCCGTGGGCATCTCCTGGCTGCTCACCCGCCGGCGCTTCCCCGGGCGAACGCTGCTGGATGCCTTCGTGCACCTGCCGCTGGTGCTGCCCCCCGTCGTGGTGGGCTACCTGCTGCTGGTGATGCTCGGGACGCAGGGACCGATCGGCGGCTTCCTGCTGCGCAGCTTCGACATCCGCCTTGCGTTCACGACGAACGGCGCGGCGCTGGCCACGGCAGTGATGTCCTTCCCCCTGATGGTGCGATCGATGCGCATTGCGCTGGAAGGGGTCGACCCGGGACTCGAGCAGGCAGCGCGTACGCTGGGCGCGGGGCCCTTGGACCGCTTCGCCACCATCACCCTGCCGCTGATGTTGCCAGGCGTGCTGGCTGGCGCCGTCACCGCCTTCGCGGCGGGCCTCGGCGAGTTCGGTGCGGTGATCACCTTCGTGTCGAATATTCCGGGCGCCACCCGCACGCTGCCGCTCGCTCTCTATTCGGCACTGCAGATGCCGGATGGCGGCGCCATCGCGGCACGGCTCGCGCTGCTGTCCTTCGGACTGGGCCTGCTCGGACTGCTCGCCTCCGAGGCGCTTGCGCGCGGCCTGCGGCGCTGGCTCGGGGCCACGCAGCCGGGAGCGCACTGATGCTGGACATCCAGCTCAAGCACCGTGTCGGCGCCTTCGCGCTCGATGCCGCCTTCACGGCGCCGACGCCGGGCGTGGTCGCCCTCTTCGGACGATCCGGTTGCGGCAAGTCGACGACGGTGAACCTCGTCGCGGGACTCCAGCGAGCCGACTCCGGCCGCGTGCACATCGACGGCGAGGACTGGCTCGACACCGCAAGGGGACTCGATGTACCGGCCGAACGACGCGGCGTGGGCCACGTCTTCCAGGACGCGCGACTGTTCCCGCACTACAGCGTACGCGGCAACCTGCTCTATGGCGCGCGGCGCGCCAAAAACCGGCTCGAAAGCAGCCGTTTCGACGATGTCGTCGAACTGCTGGACCTCGGTTCCCTGCTGGCAAGACGGCCGGGCAGCTTGTCCGGTGGCGAGAAGCAACGCGTCGCACTGGGCCGCGCGCTGCTCGCGCGACCCCGGCTGCTGCTGCTCGACGAACCGCTCTCGTCGCTGGATGCCGCCCGCCGTGACGAAGTGCTGCCCTGCCTGGAGCGACTGCGCGACCACTGCGCGATCCCGATGGTGCTCGTGAGCCACCAGTTCGAGGAGGTGCTGCGGCTGGCCACGCACGTGGTGGTGATGGATGCAGGACAGGTCGTGGCCGCGGGCGACGTAACGCAGGTGAGCCTGACGCCCGCGCTGCGCGCGATCGTCGGCAGCGAAGCCATCGGGGCCGTGGTGGATGGGCAGGTGGTAGACGCAACGGGCGGGCTCGCGACCATACTCATCGGACACGGCGACCGACAGGGACGGCTGCACGTGCCCTGCCCCGGCGCCGTGCCCGGCCTGCCCGTGCGCGTCCAGCTCCTGGCCCGCGACATCATCCTCGCCACCCAGGAGCCGCGGGGTCTCTCGGTGCGCAACCAGTTGCGCGGCACCATACGGGCAGTGCTTGCGGACGCGGACAGTGATCTCGTCGAACTGGATGTCGGCGGCGCGACAATAGTGGCTCGCGTCACGCGGGATGCCACCGCCGAACTCGGCCTGGTGCCGGGGCGCGAGGCCTGGGTCCTCGTGAAAGCCGTCTCCACACGCGGCCACGCCTTTCCGGCGACGAGGCAGGCATCATGAATACAGGTCCGCGCGCGACACTGGCCTGCCTTGCGCTGCTCGCCTTCCGGCCCACGGCCCAGGCCGCGGAACACACGGACATCCTGCCGACCCCCGACGATCTGCAGACACTGCGCGGGCGCAGCCAACCCGACTCGGCGTTGGACCGCTGGCATGATCGGATCTTCCTGGGCGTACAGGATTTCATCAGCAAGCTTGATTCACGTTTCGTCGAGCCGGGTGAAGAACCTCTGCCGGTGCCCGTCTCGCCGTTCCGCATCGGCCTCGAATCCGACGCGATACGTCGCACGGGGGGCAGCATCGAGGCCCGTCCGCGGGCGGACCTCGACGTCCTGCTGCAGCTGCCGAACCTCGAGCGGCGGCTCAAGGTGTTCGTGACGAGCGACACGGTTGCCGAATCGCCCCGTGTCCACCAGGCATCGAGCGCGCTGCGCGCCGGCCTGCGCCTCACGCCACTGCGGTATTTCGACCTCGACCTCGGCCTGCGCGCGGATGTCCCGCCGGTGGCCTTTGCCTCGCTGCGCTGGCAGCACGAGATCGCGCTCGGCAAATGGCAACTGCTGCCACTGGCCAAGCTCTACATCGAGACAGGCGAGGGATTCGGCATGGCCAGCGGGGCCAGCTTCGAACGCTGGTGGGACAGGTGGGTGTTCCGCTCGTCGAGTTACGCGAACTGGCGGCACCGTACGATGGACACCGAATTCACCCAGAGCCTGACGGTGGCACATGCTGCCGAAACCCTGCGCCAGGGACGCTACAGCGATGTGGTGGGCGGCCGCGACCTTGCACGGGGCTATGGACTCCAGCTTTTGGCCAGCGGCACGCGCGACAGCGGTGCGCAACGCTACGAGGCCAGCTTGTTCGTCAAACAGCCCACCGCGACGCGCTGGCTGTACTGGCATGTCTCGCCACTGGTCACCTGGGAAAGGTCGCAAGGCTGGCACGCTGACCCCGGCATCCGCATCGGCATCGATGCGTTGTTCTGGGACGTAAGCAGACGCTGAGCTAGTCGCCGCGTTCGATCGCGGTCAACGTCTCGCCGGCACGCAGTGCCTGTGATTCACGCTTGCCGATGAGCAGCTTGTCGATGACGAGCCCGTCCATGTCGACGATCTCGATGGCGAGATCCCGCCAGGCCATGCGCTCACCCTCCACGGGCAACCTGCCCAGGTGCCACAGCACGAAGCCCGCCATGGTGTGGTAGCTATCGCCCCGCGCCAGATCCTTGCGACCCAGCACGCGCTCGGCGTCGTAGATCGCCAGGTGACCGTCGATGAGCCAACTGCCATCGTCGCGCTGCTGTGCGCCGGCGGTATCGCGACTGCCCATTTCCGGCAGTTCACCGGCGATCGCCTTGAGGATGTCTGCCGGCGTCACCAGTCCTTCGATGCCGCCGTATTCGTTGGTCACCACCGCCAGATGCACGCTCGAACGGCGGAAGGTCTCCAGCAGCTTAAGCACCGATATGCCTTCGGGTACGTGCAGGGGCGGCTGCACGTCGGTATCCGGATCGAGCTCCCCGCGACGCAGGGCCTCCCCCAGGTCCGCCAGCGTGATCACGCCGATCAACTGTTCCAGTTCGCCACGGCAAAACAGGAAGCGCGCGTGGCCACTGCGGCGAGCCTCGTCCCACAGCGTCGCGACCGGCTCCGCGGCATCGAGCCAGAGGATGTCGCCGCGCGGCACCATGATCGATTCGACCGACCGGTCGGCGAGGCGCAGCACGGAGTCGATCATCTCCATTTCGTGGCGATGGATCGCACCCTTGTGCATGCCTTCGGCCACCAGCGCGCGGACATCGTCGTCCGTGACGGCGGCCTGGGTGGCCTTTTCCATGGGCACGAGCTTCAGCAAGGTTTCGGTGGAACGCTGCAGCAGCCAGACAAGCGGCGCACCGCCCACCGACAGGTAGTGCATGGGAAGACCGATCAGGACAGCCCAGCGATCCGCGTGAGCCATTGCAAGGCGCTTGGGAACCAGTTCGCCGACGACCAGGGAGACGTAGGTCATGGCAACGACGATGGCGCCGTAGGAAAGCTCCTCGGCGTACGGTGCGAGCACCTCGAAACCGGAAAGGTACCGGGAGACTTCCGCCGAATAGGCCGCGCCGCTGTAGACGCCGGTGAGCACGCTGACCAGCGTGATGCCGAACTGCGTCGCCGACAGCAGCAAGGTGGGATCGTCGACCAGCACCAGCGCCGCGCGAGCGCCACGGTGGCCCTGTTCTGCCAGCGCCTTCAGCCGTCCGCGACGCGCCGAGACCAGCGCGATCTCGGCCGACGCGAAGAACCCGTTCAGGACAAGGAGCCCGAGGATGACCGCCGCTTCACGCATCGAAGTGGACCTCGAAGTCGCGACAGCGGCCGGGGGGCGGTTTCATGCAGTCCGTGGCAGGCGCCTTGCGGCGGAGCGCCAATCATAGCGCGCCAGCCCCGGTACCCGTACGGGGATCACTGCCCCAGCAGGAAAGCGCGCACCAGCCGTGCAAAGGCGGCTGGATCCTCGGTACCGGACAAATGGCCCGCGCCCTCGATGGATGCCAGGCGGGCACCGGGGATGGCGGCGACGATGGCCTGCGCGGCCGCCTGCAGCGGCGGTGCCTCCGCGCCGCCCACGACGACCAGCGTCGGCGCGGCGATGCGAGGCAGCTGCGCCCGCAGGTCCACCGACTTGAGCACTGCGGCGCAGGCCGCGAAGCCCTCCGGAGACATCGCCGCAAATGTCGCGCGCAGGCCTGCGGTCACATCCGGTTCGGCATCGCGGAAGGACTGCGGCAACCAGCGGTCAAGGAATCCGTTGCCCACGACAGCCATGCCCTGTGCACGGCCCGCGTCGATCGCCGCCTGGATCATGTCGGGAACGCCGAGGTGGGCGGTGGTGTTGGCGAGTACCAGCCGGTCCATGCGTCCGGCGTGGTTCGCCGCGAGCCACATACCCTCCATGCCACCCTGCGACAAGCCGACGAAGTGCGCGCGGGCGATGCCGAACGCATCCATCACGGCGAGCGCGTCCGCACCGAGCACCTCGATCGTTGCGTCACCCTCCGGCACGCCGGACGCGCCATGCCCGCGCCGGTCGAAACGCAGCACACGGAAGTCCGCCTCCAGGAGCGCGGCGACACCGTCCCAACTCGAGAGATCGCAACCGATCGAATGACTGAGCACCACCACCGGCGCATCGAGGCGGCCGCTGGCCACCACATTGAGCATCACGCCACCGCTACCCACGACTCGTTGCTGCGTCATCCCGCCCCACTCCGTCCGGCAAACCGGCCGCGATCATAGCCGCCACCGCCACGGTTGTGTTTACATGCCGCCTTTCCCGCGTATACGAGCACGCCATGCACCCCGACCCGCAGCGACCGATCTGGAAGACCTTCCTGATGTTCCTCGGCCCCATGATGCTGGCCAACATCCTGCAGTCGCTGTCCGGCACGCTGAACACCATGTACCTCGGCAAGATGATCGGCGTCGGCGCGCTGGCGGCGGCTTCGGCCTTCTTCCCCGTGATGCTGTTCATCATCTCCTTCGTGATGGGTCTGGGCTCGGGCGCATCGGTGCTGATCGGCCAGGCCTGGGGTGCGAAGCAGCCCGAGCGCGTGCAGGCGGTTGCCGGCACGACGCTGTCGGTCGGCCTCATCGCCGGCCTCGTCATCGCCATCTTCGGCGGCACCTTCGCCCGCGGACTGCTGCAGGGCCTCGCTACCCCGCCGGACATCCTCGACGACGCAACGTCCTACGCACGGATCGTGCTGATCTCGATGCCCGGCTTCTTCGTATTCCTGCTCATCACCTCGGTGATGCGCGGCGTCGGCGACATGATCACGCCGCTCAAGGCCCTGCTGGTCTCGACGGCCGTGGGCATGATCACCACACCCGCCCTGATCCGCGGCTGGTGGGGCCTGCCGCAGATGGGCGTGCGCAGCGCCGCCTGCGCGATGGCGGCATCGTTCATCGTCGCGCTGATCTGGCTGGGCGTGCACCTGCACCGCAAAGGCAGCCCGCTGGCGCCCAGCCGCGGCCTGCTGCAGCACATGAACATCGAGAAGAAGATCCTCCTGTCCGTGCTGCGCATCGGCGTGCCGACAGCGCTTCAGATGGTGATCATGTCGCTGGCAGAGGTCGCGCTGCTGTCGCTGGTCAACGGCTTCGGTTCCGATGCCACGGCCGCCTACGGCACGAGCAACCAGGTACTGGGCTACGTGCAGTTTCCCGCGATGTCGATCGCAATCGCCGCCTCGATCCTCGGTGCGCAGACGATCGGCGCAGGACACCCGGAAAAACTAGGCGCCATCACGCGTGCGGGCATCTACATCAACTTCGCGGTGACGGGTTCCCTGCTCCTGTTGTGTTACCTGTTTTCGCGGCAGGTGGTCGGCCTGTTCACCACCAACACGGAAGTCATCGAGATCACGCAACGGATGCTGCACATCGTCCTGTGGAGCACGCTCGTCTTCGGTTGTTCTGCGGTGGTGTCGGGCGTGATGCGTTCGAGCGGCGCCGTGATGGTGCCGGTGATCCTGTCCATCAGCGCGATCCTGCTGGTCGAAGTGCCGGTCGCCTTCGTGGCGAGCCGGCACCTCGGCCTGGACGGCGTCTGGGTCGCCTATCCGGCCTGTTTCATCGCAATGCTGCTGTTCCAGTCGACCTATTACCGGCTGGTCTGGCGCAGGCAGAAGATCCAGCGGCTCATCTGAACAGCGCGAGTGACTTCACCAGCGTAGTCCAGATACCCCAGCCCATCGGGATCGCCACCAGCGCCCAGGCCACCGCGACCAGCCAACCCGGCGTCACGGCCGCCGAAGCACCGGCGGCCAGCACCTCGCGCTGCGAGGTTTCGTGCGCCAGAGCACGCTCCCGCGCCAGCTCTTCGTCCGTCATGAACCTGTCCGCTGCCACCGGGCGGACGAGCAGGTTGCAGACGAAGCCGCCTGCCAGGAGCGCGGCCAGTATGTACATCGTGACGTTGTAAGCCTGGCTGGCCGGAATTCCGGCTGACAGCTGGGCATCACGGATGTAGTTCACGACGACCGGGCCGAGTATCCCCGCGACGGACCATGCCGTCAGCAGGCGACCATGGATCGCGCCGACGTGCTGCGTGCCGAAAAGGTCCGCGAGGTAGGCCGGGATCGTCGCGAAGCCGCCGCCATACATCGTCAGGATGACGCAGAACAGCAGCACGAACAGCGCCACATGCCCACCGAGACCCGCGGACGGCGCCGACGCGTAAAGCGCGATACCGAGCAGGAAGAACACGAAGTAGGTGGTCTTGCGGCCGATCACATCCGAGAAGGACGCCCAGAAGATGCGGCCCAGGATGTTGAACAGCGAAAGAAGGCCCGCGAAGGCCGCCGCGATGGTTGCCACCTGGGCACGGTCCGGCGCGGCGAGGTCGGAAAGTGCCTGGGTGCCACCGAGCAGTCGGCCACCAAAAACCTCCTGCAGCATGGGCGATGCCATGCCCACGACGCCGATGCCCGCGCTGACGTTCAGGCACAGCACGCCCCACAGCAACCAGAACTGCGGCGTCGACAGCACGCGGTCCACGTGCACGTGGCGGGCAGTCATCAGCGACTGCGCCTGCAGCGCCGGCGGCGTCCAGCCATCCGGCTTCCAGCCGGTCGGGGGGACTCGATAACCAAACGCTCCCAGCAACATCGACACGAGGTAGAGCGCGGCCATCACGAGGAAGGTCTGCCAGACGCCGACGTCCGTGGGCGTCGCGAAGTACTTCATGAGCTTGTCGGCCAAGGGCGAACCGATCATCGCACCGCCACCGAAGCCCATGATCGCCATGCCGGTGGCCATGCCACGCCGGTCCGGGAACCATTTGACCAGCGTGGACACGGGGGAGATGTACCCGAGGCCAAGTCCGACGCCACCAATAACGCCGGCGCCCAGCCACAGGAGCCAAAGCTGGTGCTGCAGCACGCCAAGGGCCGCGACGGACAAGCCACCGCACCAGCACAGCGCGGACACCACGCCGGCCTTGCGGGGGCCGGCGGTCTCCAGCCAATGCCCGAACAGCGCAGCCGAGGAGCCCAGCAACACGAAGAACAGCGTGTAAGTCCAGCCCAGCAGCGAGACGTGCCAGTCGCAGTTGGTTGTGGTCAGCAGCTGCAGCAGACCCGCGTCCGACGGGCAGGACAGCGGCTTCTCGAGCCCCTGCGCGGTAGAAACCGCGCGCGACAGCGGCAACCAGAACACGCTGAATCCATAGGCCATGCCGATGCACAGGTGTATCGCGAGGGCCGCCGGCGGGATGAGCCAGCGGTTGAATCCTGGTGACGCGACGATGCGCGCCTTGTCGAGCAGGCCCGGCTTCGTGGACATTAGCCCCCCTTCTTTATCGGTTTTGGACCGAGTCTACAGAAAGCGCGGGGCGTTTTAGATGAAAGCCAAGTACACCTACCGTGGCGTGGTCATGGACCGTCCGCCGCCGCAACCCTCGAAGCCGGGCCCGCAGTCCAAGGGGCCACCCAAGGTACGGGTCGGCCGCGAAGTGTCGGGGCGCGGCGGCAAGGGCGTCACCGTCGTGACGGGTCTGCCGCTGCAGCCTGCGGAACTGGACGCGTTGGGCGTGAAACTGAAGAAAGCCTGCGGCGCCGGCGGCGCCGTGAAGGATGGCGTCATCGAGATCCAGGGCGAACACCGCGACCGGCTTGTCGCCGAACTGCAGAAGCTCGGCTACGACGCCAAACGCTCAGGCGGCTGAGAATTCAGACGAAGGTCGGCGGATCTTCGCGCTCGGCCGCGCCGCGACCCATCGCACTGAAAATCCTGCGGCCGATGGAAAACAGCACGGCGCCACGGGCCACCCACTTCATGGCGCGCAAGGGACGCAGGTAGAACAGCGCAGCGGCGGCGCCGGCAAGCAGCAGCGGCTGGCGGGTAAACGACCTCGCAAGCGCGAAACCCTTGTCGAGCACTCCCAACTGGCCACCGATGCGGACGGCTTCCAGCGCCAGGTCGTTGCGCAGGCGTGCGCTGCGCGCAACGAGCTCGATGCGGCGACGGGCCAGCACTTCGATGCGGCGCATGTCAGTTCCGTTCCCGGCCGCCGAGCGCATCGCGGTCGCGACGCAGTTCGGACAGCGTTTCGGCCAGGAGCGGCGGCCGCGCCCTGATGCGCGAGCGCAAGGTGAGCAACGCTGCGGCCAGGACGGCCGCGAACAGCAACGTGACGAGACAGGCCGCCAGCAGACGATGCGTATCCCAGAAAGCGATGACGATCGTCAGCGACAGCAGCAGGACGGCGAAGCCACCGGCAACCACGGCGATCAGCGCCCATACGAGCAGCCCCGCGGCACGGTGCAGTTCCTCCTCCACTTCGGTCGTGAACAGCTCCGCGCGCGCATGGAGGAGTTCGACGACGGTGGACAGCACCCGCCGCAACGAGTCGAGGATGCCGTGAGGGGCGCTTCCCTTAAGGTCTTCGGTATCGAACATGGGATTCAGCGCCGGCTGACCAGCACGCCGAGCAGGAACGCGACGCCAGCGGCAACCGCGATCGACTGCCACGGATTGTCACGCACGTAGCGATCCGCATCGCCCACGGCCTTGCGGGCGGTATCGATCGTGTCGTCTTCGAGATCCTCGAGGCGACGACGCGCCTGGTGCAACGTCCGCTCGGCACGATGCCTCACGTCATCCACGCGGTCCCCGGCCTGCCCTGCCGTGGCCTTGAGCAGTGCTTCGAAGTCGGCGATCACCTGCCTGACATCGTCCTTGAGTCGATCGACACTGGCGGCTTCGGACATGGCTCTACCTCGATCGAAATGGGCTGACGAACCATTCTAGCCCCGCCCCGGGATGCGGCAGTAAACTTCGGAGGCCATGCCACGCCGCCCCCGCCGCCAGCTTGCTGCCTGGGCTGCCGCCCTCGTCGCCCCCTTGCTGGCCTGGACGCTGGGCTGCTGGTGGTTCGCGCCGGGCATGCTGCAGCGCTTCGCCACCCAGCGGGTGCAGGAACGCCTGCACCGGCCGCTGTCCGTCGGCGCCATCCACATCAATCCCTTCGGCCTCGTGATCGAGGTCGAGGATCTCCAGCTGCCTGATGACGGCGGCAGGCCGATGCTCGGCTGGCGGCGAGCCACGCTGGACATCGCCGTGCTGCGCAGCATCGCGCAGCGTGCGCCCGTGATCGCCAGCGCCCGCGTCGAAACACTGCGACTCGATGCCACGCGCAGCAGTGCCGGCCACGTCAACCTCGCCGACCTCGCGCTGCTGGGCAGCCCGGACGACGGTGACACGAGGCCTGCCCGCTACCTCATCGACCAACTGCGCCTTGACGAAGGCTCTTTGAGTCTCCGACAACTGCAACAACCTGCCGGCTGCGCGATACGGCTGGACCAGCTGCAGCTCGATGCCAACGGCGTCGGAACGCTGGACGGACATCGTGACGAAGTCAGCCTGTCCGCCAGCATGAACGGCAACGGCATGCTCGCGATACGCGGCCATGCGCGCCCCGCATCGCTGCGTGCCGACGCGACGATCGAGATCCGCGGCATGCCGGTGGCCGAGGCGGCACGATGCTTCGGCACGGAGAGCCCCTTCACGCTGTTGCGCGGCACGCTCTCGTTGGATGGACAGATCGACATCGATGCCGGCGGACCAGGCGGTCCATCGCTGGTGGCGAGGATCCCCCGGGGTTCGCTGATCGATGCCGGCTTCGGCGTGCGCGGCGGCACCGGGGAACTGCTCAAGCTGTCTGAATTGACCCTCACCGCGGGCCGGTTCGATCTGGCGCGCCGCGAGATCGGTGCGGAACGGATCACGGTCAAAAACCCAGATGCCGTGATCCAACGTGACGCATCAGGGCGTTTGAACATCGCCGGACTGCTGCCGCGCGGCGCCGATGGTGCGGCGGATGTCGGGGCCGGCCAGGGCTGGCAGTGGCAACTGCCCGCCATCACCTTGTCCGGCGGCGAACTGCAGCTCGAAGACCGGGCCGTGCGACCCGTGGCACGTATCGCCCTGCACGGCATCGCCCTGTCCCTCGAAAACCTTTCAGCGGACGGCGGCAAGCCGGTCGGCATCGGCATCGACCTGCGCGTCGGGGATGCAGGACATGCCTCGTCGCAGGGATTGCTCCGCGCCGATGGCCTCGCCTACAGCGGCCACATGGAAGGCAAGGACCTGGACCTGCGCCCCCTGCAGCCCTACCTGCAGCAAGCGGCGGACCTGCGCCTGCTGTCGGGTGCCCTGGGTTTCGCACTGGACGTTTCGGCAGATCCGACGCGGATCCAACTGCGGGGCGAAGCCGGCGTACGCGGCCTGCGGACCGTGGACAACCTGTTGAAACAGGACTTCCTGCAATGGAAGTCGGTGCATGCGAGCGGGATCGAATACGACTCCGCCCCTCGCCATCACCTGCGCATCCACGAACTCGTTGCCGACGCGCCGTACGCCAGGGTCGTCGTCGGACAGGATCGCCGCCTGAACCTGTCCCAGGTTCTCCGACAGCAGGCCGGCGAAGGCGGCAATACGGACGACGAGACGACGATCCCTGCGGATCCGCTGCCATCGACCGCGCTCTCCACGAACGCAGGTCTGGACATCGCGATCGACCTCGTTCGCGTCCAGCATGCATCGGCCAACTTCGCGGACCTCTGGATCCAGCCTCACTTCGCCGTGGGGATACAGGACCTTGGCGGCACCATCAAAGGCCTGTCGTCGCAGGAAGGCTCGCGCGCGACGATCGATCTCAAGGGCTCGGTCGACCGTTACGCTCCCGTCGTGATCGGCGGAGAGATCAATCCGCTCTCTGCAGCGCTGTTTTCCGACGTATGGATGAGCTTCCGCAACATCGACCTGACGTCCGTCACGGCCTATTCAGGGCGTTTTGCCGGTTACGAGATCCGCAAGGGGAAACTGAGCGTCGACCTCCAGTACCACATCCAGTCGCGTCGCCTCGACGCGCGGCACCATCTGGTCGCGGATCAGTTCGAACTCGGTGAACAGGTCGAGAGTCCCGAGGCGACCAGCCTGCCATTGCGGCTGGCAGTCGCATTGCTGAAGGACAGCCGAGGCGTGATCGACGTCCAACTGCCCGTCAGCGGCAACCTCGATGATCCTCGCTTCCGGTTGGGCCCACTGGTCTTGAAGATGGCCATGAACCTCGTGCTGAAGGCGGCCTCTGCGCCGTTCGCACTCCTGGGCGAACTCTTCGGCGGCGGCGACGAAGTGAACCAGTTGACTTTCGTACCCGGAACCGCCGACCTGGACGAACCTGGCCGGCGGCGCCTGGAAGCGCTGCGCCGCGCGATGATCGAGCGCCCGGGGCTGCGCCTGGACGTCCCGGCGGCCTGGTCGGCGGAAGTCGATCGCCCCGCGATGCTGCGACGCCAGCTCGAAGCGCGGCTCGCCGCGATCGCCCCGGAGGCCGGACCGGATCGCGCGCGGCAACTGCTCGCTGCATGGCGGGAGGAAACCGCGGACGCGCCCCTGCCCGGCCCGGCAGCGGCTGACATCGAAAGCGCCTTGCTGGCACGTTATGTCGTCGGGGACGAAGAACTTCAGGACCTCGGGCGCCGACGTGCCGCGGCGATTCAGGACCTGCTGTTCGTCACGCAGGAAATAGACCCCGTGCGCGTCTTCGTCGTGGACGGCAAGCCGGCGGCCGCGGACGCGCGCCAACTGCGCATCGACCTGCTGCTCAAATAAGGATCAGCGGTGCTCGTGGCCGTGGCCGGCGTCGTGGCCCGCAGCCGTGTCGACCAGCGGACGGACGTCGAGCTGCACGGTGACAGGCGCCTCGTCCTGGAAAACCAGCGTGAGCGGCACGCGGGCGCCCGCACGCAGACCCTCCACCAGGCCTTCGAGCATGACGTGGGTACCCATGGGCTCGAAGCGCAGCACCTGCCCCGGAGCGAGCGCGAGCTTGCCGACCGGCCACATCCGCGAGACACCACGGGCATCGACGCTGGTCTGGTGCAGCGACACCATGCCGGCAAGCGGCGAGGTGATCTTCAGCAACTCGCGCCGGCCCTTGCCGGTGTTCCTGAGCGTGAAGTAGCCCACGGCAACCCTGGTGCCGGGCGGCGTCGCCCGCGTCCACCCTTCGGTGGCCTCCACGGCAGCGAACACGGGCGATGCAGCCATCAAGGCCGGCAACAGGAGCCCCAGGACCGTATTCGCGCGGCGATTCATCGTGCCTATTTTACCCGACCCCGTACGGCATGACAGCGGCGATGGGCTGGCGTAACGTGCGCGACCCATGATCCGCTTCGACGACGTCACCATCCGCCGCGGGCCGCGCGTGCTGTTTTCCGGCGCGGACTTCAGCCTGTTCCGCGCCGAGAAGGTCGGCATCACCGGCGAAAACGGCAGTGGGAAATCGAGCCTCATGGCGCTCGTGCTCGGCGAACTGTCGCCTGATGCAGGGCACTTCGAAATGCCCGGGAACCTCGAGATCGCGCATGTCTCGCAGGAAGTCGAGGCCAGCGACCAACACGCGCTCGAATTCGTGCTCGACGGTGACGCGGCGCTGCGGTCCATAGAACGGCGCATCGCCGCTATGGAATCCGGAGAACACGATGGCACGAAGCTCGCCGACCTGCATTCACAGTACGCGTCCGCCGGCGGCTATGACGCCCGCAGCCGCGCCGGGCAGCTCATGCATGGACTTGGCTTCGCACCGGCCGACGAAGCACGGCCGGTACGTGATTTCTCCGGCGGCTGGCGGGTGCGGCTGAACGTCGCAAAAGCGCTGATGTGCCGCTCCGACCTGCTGCTCCTCGACGAACCGACCAACCACCTCGACCTCGACGCCATCCTCTGGCTCGAGCAATGGCTGCGCGAGTACCCCGGCACACTGCTGCTCATCGCCCATGACCGCGAATTCCTCGACCGCGTCGTGGACCGCATCGTGAATCTCGAGCAGGGCAAGGCGACGCTGTACCGCGGCAACTACACGGACTTCGAAACACAACGCGCCGCTCAACTGGCGGAACAATCGGCCCTGTTCTCCAAGCAACAGCGCGAGATCCGCCACATGGAGGCCTTCGTCGAACGCTTCCGCGCCCAAGCCACCAAGGCCCGCCAGGCCCAGAGCCGGCTCAAGGCGCTGGAGCGCATGACGCGCATCGCGCCGGCCCACGTCGACTCTCCCTTCGAATTTTCCTTCGCGGAACCGGAAAAGCTCCCGCGGCCCTTGCTTGCACTTGAAGGGCAATCCACAGGCTACGGCGACAGGCTGCTGTTGTCCGGCGTGAACCTGACCCTCTATCCCGGCGACCGCATCGCGCTGCTGGGTCGCAACGGCGCCGGCAAGTCGACGCTGATGAAACTGCTGGCCGGGGAGCTCGCCGCCATGGGCGGCACGCGTACGGATGCAAAGGACCTCCGCATCGGCTATTTCGCCCAGCACCAGCTCGAGCAACTGGATCCCCGCGACTCGGCGCTGGAGAACCTGCGGCGGGTCGACGTGGCGATCGGCCGCGGCGCGCTGGAACAGGAACAGCGCGACTACCTTGCAGGCTTCGGCTTCAAGGGGGATCGCGTGTTCGACCCGGTCGGGCCCTTCTCCGGCGGCGAAAAAGCACGTCTCGCGCTTGCACTGGTCGCTTACCGCCGACCCAACCTGCTGCTGCTCGACGAGCCGACGAACCACCTCGACCTCGAAATGCGCCAGGCGCTGGCAATGGCCCTCCAGGAGTACGCCGGCGCAGTCGTGCTGGTCTCCCACGACCGCCACCTGCTGCGCACGGTGAGCGACAGCTTCCAGCTGGTGCACGGTGGGCGTGTGACGCCCTTCGATGGCGATCTGGACGACTACTCGCGCTGGTTGGCAGAGACGGATGCGGCGTCGAAGAGCGACGCCGGCGCAGCACCCCCGAAAACCCCGGGCACGGAGACGGCCGACGACCGCAAGGCCCGCAAGCGCGAGGAAGCCGAGCGCCGTGCCCGCCTCGCGCCGCTGCGCAGCGCCATCGAGAAAGCCGAAAGGGCCATGGCGAAATCAGGCGCCGAAGCCGCGAAGATCGACGAAAAACTCGCGGATACCGGCCTTTACGAAGAATCGCGCAAGGCAGAATTGCTGGAGCTCACAGCCCGTCGGGCCGTGCTCACCCGTGATATCGAACAGGCCGAGACCGATTGGATGGAAGCCAGCGAAGCGCTGGAGAACGCGAAGGACTGACGAGGCGCGCCAGGATCAGCGCATCCACACCCGGAGTGCCCCGCAATGTCCAACCGCCTGCTCGATACCGCCACGGAACCGTCAAACCTCTGCCGCCTGCCCGCGCCCGGCATGGAATTCGCGTTCCGCGTCGAGGCCGCCGTATCGGGGCCGCTTGAAGTCGCGGGCGGAGCCCGGTTCGACGCTGGTCAGTGGCGATGCGTGGATTTCGCCCGTTGCAGCAAAACCAACGTCACCAGAAAGAACACGACGAACGTCCCGTAGCGGAACAGGTAGGTCGGCTGCTGAAACGACGGCGTGGCAAGGATGAACGATGGCTTTGTCGCGGCGAGAAGCTCGGTCAGCCGGCCCGCCCGGACTATCGCGGCCTGCATCCGGGTAAACAGGAAACCGGCGGCAAATACATAGGCAAGCTGAAGAAGCAGAATGCCCCGGGTCCCGAACGCATCCCGTGCCCGCGCGCCGAGGGACACGATGCAGAGCGAAACGAGCATGAGCAGGATGGTCGGCACGTCGAACTCCCATCGTGTCGCGATGAACAGTTGCTGCAACTCGAATTCCGACATTTTCAATTCCCCTGTGATCAGTAGATGACCATGGCGCGGATCTCGATGCTGTTGCGGGGAATCGTCCTGTCAGCGGCAGGCGGCAGGTCCACCGCCCCACGAGGCACCCGTGCCTTGCGGCTGTCGGCCTGCGGATCGAAGGCCGAGAAGATCAGCGTTTCGCCCGGTTGCATGGACGGGAAGCAATGCCAGCGCTGCGCCGGATTCTCCTTGAAGAACGTAAGATCGAACTGCGGCACGGCATCGGTCCGTCGCAGCAGCGCCTCGACATCCATCTCCGGCTCCGAGAAGAAGCCCTTCGCCTCGACCACATCATCCGCCGCAACGCTGTCGAGCGCGCACAAGGCCAGCGCAACGTCCTGCGGCGGTTCGGAAATCATCTGCCAGAGGTTGAAGACGCGCCACCGGGGAGGCTCCCGGCCTTCCAGCCTTTCATCGATTTCCCGCCATGCCGCTTCAGCCAACGGCTGCACTCGCAACTGCTCGAATCCGAATTGACCATGCAGGTCGCTGTGCACCGCGCGGGCGGGCGCCGACACCTGCGTGCTGTAGGCGCCGGGGGTAACGAAGTTCAATTGCGCACGCATGGCTTACCTCGGTCCGGTGTCAGGGTGCATCGGCAGCAGCGGCAGATCACGGGCCGCCGGCTTCGTCACACGTGATTCCTCGAACAGGCCCCAGGATCCTTCCTGAGGCTGGGGTCCGGCCGTCGGATGCTGGTCGTCCACGCGCCAGGCGGCATCGAAGGCTGAAAAATATGCGAAGGCCTGCACGGCCGATGGCGCGAACTGCGCGCGCAGCGCGCGATAGAACGATGCCTGTCGCGCTGCCGTGTAACCCATGGCGGCAGGGGCGGTCGGCACGCCGGTCTCCTTGACGAGCACGGGCCCACAGAACGCAGCCGCCACGTCGCGCGTCACGTTCACG
>JBDLPS010000021.1:0-7216 GCA_039800965.1 Pseudomonadota bacterium
ACCGGGGATTACTAGACCTTCCGTCGCTGGAGGGTTTTCGCCGACGACTCCAACGAGCTCGAGAACCCCGAGGCCGAGCTCCGCATGGACGACGCGGTGGATGTCACGGCGGACGCGGAGATCGGCGGTTACGTCGAACAGCAGATCGAATCCGTCGCTTTCGGTCGTATCGCCGCGCAGCAGGCCAAGCAGGTCATGGTGCAGAAAGTGCGCGAGGCCGAGCGCGCGCAGGTCGTTGATGCCTACCAGGACCGCGTCGGTACATTGATCAGCGGCGTGGTCAAGCGCGTCGACCGCAACGGGCTGTTCATCGACCTCGGCGGAAATGCCGAAGGATTCGTGCCGCGCAACGAGATGATCCCGCGCGAGGCCTTGAAGCCACAGGATCGCGTCAAGGCGTTCCTCAAGGACGTGCGCTCGGAGCCGCGCGGCCCGCAGTTGTTCATGTCGCGCACGGCGCCTGAGTTCCTCATCGAGCTGTTCAAGCTCGAGGTGCCTGAGGTCGGTATGGGCACGATCGAAATCCTCGGCGCCGCCCGCGATCCGGGCGTCCGCGCCAAGATCGCCGTGCGCAGCAACGAGCCGCGCATCGACCCTGTGGGCGCCTGCGTGGGCATGCGAGGTTCCCGCGTGCAGGCAGTCTCGAACGAGATCGCCGGCGAGCGCGTGGACATCATTCCTTTCGACGAGAATCCCGCCCAGTTCGTGATCAACGCGATGTCGCCCGCGGAAGTGCTGTCCATCGTTGTCGACGAGGATTCGCATTCGATGGATATCGCCGTGGCCGAGGACAAGCTCTCGCAGGCCATCGGCCGCGGTGGGCAGAATATCCGCCTGGCGAGTCAGCTCAGTGGCTGGGAACTCAACGTCATGACGGAGTCCGATGCCGAGGCGAAGAGCGAGTCCGAGTCGCAGAAGCTCGTTCAGAACTTCATGAAGCAGCTCGATGTGGACCAGGACGTGGCGACCATCCTCGTGCAGGAGGGCTTCTCTACCATCGAGGAACTCGCCTACGTTCCGGTCAGCGAACTGGCCAACATTTCCGAGTTCGACGAGGAAATGGTCAAGGAACTGCGCAACCGCGCTCGCGATGTGCTGCTCACGCAGGCGATCGCGAGCGAGGAAGGTTTCGAGCAGTCCTTGCCCGCGGATGACCTGCTGCAGTTGCCGGGCATGAGCCCCGACCTCGCCCTGGCGCTCGCCGTGAAGGGCGTCCGCACGCGGGAGGATCTGGCCGAACAGTCCATCGACGACCTGTCGGATATCGCCGGCCTTGATGATCAGGCGGCAGGCGCGCTGATCATGAAGGCGCGCGAGATCTGGTTCCAGGGCGCCAAGTAAGCGGAAAGCGGGACGCATAAACCATGGCAGATGTCACAGTCGCGCAATTCGCCGAAGTACTGAAGGTCCCCGTCGACCGGCTGCTCGTTCAGCTGGAACAGGCGGGGATCCCGGTCAGTGGCGCCAACGATCTCATCGGCGACGAGGCCAAGATGGAGCTGCTCACGCACTTGCGTCGCAGCCACGGCAGCGCCGAGGAGCCGGCTTCGCCCACGAAGATCACGCTCAAGCGCAAGACCCAGAGCGAGCTGAAGCTCGCCAGCACGCAGGGTCGCGCCCGCACCGTCAACGTGGAGGTGCGCGTGAAGCGCACCTACGTGAAGCGGGATGTGCTCGAGGAGCAGGCTCGCGTCCAGCAGGAGCAGGTCGACCAGAAGCGCAAGGATTCCGAGGATGCGCTGCGCGCCGAACAGGAGCGCGTCGAGGCGGAGCGCCGCGAAGCCGAGCGCATAGAGCAGGAAAAGCGTCGCCAGCTCGTCGAAGAGCAGGATCGCGCGCGGGAAGAGGAAAACCGCCGGATCGCGGAGCAGCGTGCGAAGGACGACGCCGAGTCCCGCGGTCGCGAACAGGTGGCCGACGACAAGGATCAGGAACGTGAGGACGCCGCGCTGGAGCGTGAGCGCCAGGCCGAGGAGCGCATGCGCGCAGCCCAGGCCATGGAACAGGCGAACATCGCCCGCGTGCGTGCAGCCCTGACGCCCAAGCCGGCCCCCGTTGCGCCTCCGCCTCCGCCGGCTCCCGTCAGGAACGAGCGCCAGGGATCCCAGGCGCCTGGTGCTGCGCGTGGCGAGAAGTCCTCGACGCGCTACGGCCGCCAGGAGCTCCATGTCTCCGGTGACATGAGCTCGCGTTTCAAGAAGAAGCCCAAGCAGCGTCTCCGCGGCCGCGCCAGCGGCGACGAAGTGCGCCACGGTTTCGAGATGCCTACTGCGCCGGTGAAGCGCGAAGTCGTGGTCGGCGAGACGATCACGGTCGCCGAGCTTGCCCAGCGCATGGCCGTCAAGGCCACGGAAGTCATCAAGGTGCTGATGAACCTCGGCATGATGGCGACCATCAACCAGCCTATCGACCAGGATACGGCCGTCCTCGTCGTCGAGGAGATGGGGCATTCGGCCAAGCCGGTCAAGGAAAACGAGATCGAGGAAGGCCTGCAGGGCGACGTGGGCGAGGACAAGCTCCTGCCGCGCCCTCCGGTCGTCACGGTCATGGGCCATGTCGACCACGGCAAGACCTCGTTGCTGGACTACATACGGCGCACCAAGGTCGCGACGGGCGAGGCCGGCGGCATCACGCAGCATATCGGCGCGTACCACGTCGAGACGCCGAAGGGCATGGTCACTTTCCTCGATACCCCGGGTCACGCCGCGTTTACCGCTATGCGCGCCCGTGGCGCCAAGGCGACCGACGTCGTCGTTCTGGTCGTCGCGGCGGATGACGGTGTCATGCCGCAGACGATCGAGGCTATCCAGCACGCCAAAGCGGCCGGTGTCCCGATCGTCGTGGCGATGAACAAGATCGACAAGCCCGAGGCCGATCCGGATCGCGTGCGCACCGAGCTGTCGGTCCACGAAATCATCTCGGAGGAGTGGGGCGGGTCGACGATGTTCGTCCCGGTTTCCGCGAAGACGGGGCAGGGCGTCGATGCCCTGCTCGAGGCGATCCTCCTGCAGTCCGAAGTGCTGGAGCTCAAGGCACCGCGCGAAGGCATGGCATCCGGCATCGTCGTCGAATCGAGCATCGAAAAGGGTCGCGGCGCTGTCGCGACGGTGCTGGTCAAGCGTGGCACCCTGAAGCTCGGCGATCCCATCCTGGCCGGCCAGCAGTTCGGTCGCGTGCGCGCCATGTTCGACGAGGCCGGCAAGGCCGTCGAAGAGGCGCTGCCGTCGATGCCTGTGGTGGTGCTTGGCCTTGCTGCCGCGCCCAATGCGGGTGACGAGCTCCTCGTCGTCGAAAGCGATCGCAAGGCCCGCGAGGTCGCCTTGCACCGCCAGGGCAAGTTGCGCGACGTGCGCCAGGCCAGGGCGAGTGCCAAGCTCGAGGATGTCTTCTCGCAGATGGAAGAAGCCAAGGCCGGCGTCATCCCGATCGTCATCAAGACGGACGTGCAAGGTAGCGCCGAGGCATTGCGTGACGCGCTCACCAAGCTTTCGACCGCCGAGGTACAGGTCAAGGTGCTGGTCGCCAACGTCGGTGGCATCACGGCTTCCGATGCCCAGCTCGCTGCTGCATCAAAGGCCCGGATCATCGGCTTCAACGTTCGTGCCGACGCCGGTGCGCGCGACATGATCAAGGAGCATGGTCTCGATGTGCGCTACTACAGCGTCATCTACGAGGCCATCGACGATGTGAAGGCCGTGATGAGCGGCATGCTGGCTCCGGAGATCAAGGAGCAGATCGTCGGCATCGCGCAGGTCCGCGAAGTATTCCGTTCGAGCAAGTTCGGCGTCGTTGCCGGCTGCCTCGTCATGGAAGGCACCGTCAAGCGCAATAATCCGATCCGTGTGTTGCGCGAGAACGTGGTCATCTTCGAGGGAGCGCTCGAGTCGCTGCGTCGTTTCAAGGACGAGGCGAACGAGGTTCGTGCCGGGACCGAGTGCGGCATCGGTGTCAAGAACTACCAGGACGTGCGCGTCGGCGACCAGATCGAGTGCTTCTCGCGCGTCGAAGTCGCGCGCTCGATCTGACGGCAAGGCATGGGACGTTCAGGGCCTAGCCAGCGGCACCAGCGGATCGAGGCGGAGATGCTCCGCACGATCGCCGAGCTGATCCGGCGCGAGGTGAAAGATCCTCGCGTAGGGCTGGTCACCGTGACGGCGGTCAAGGCTGCCCAGGACCTCAGCGAGGCGAGGGTCTTCGTGCTGCCTTTCGGGGGCGGGGAGCCCGGGCCGGAGTTCCTGGAAGGGCTGACCAAGGCAGCGGGTTTCCTGAGGGGCGAAGTCGGACGTCGCGTCGGCCTGCGGCATGCGCCGCGCCTTTCGTTCGAGGTCGACGACACCTTCGACAAGGCGGCCCGCCTCACCGCCCTCATCTCGGAAGCGGTCAAGCGCGATTCATGACCTCCGGCATCCTGCTGCTGGACAAGCCCGCAGGGCTCTCGTCCAACGGCGCCCTCCAGCGTGTCCGCCATGCCTTCGGGCGCATCAAGGCCGGGCATACCGGCAGCCTCGATCCCATGGCGACAGGCATGCTGCCAATCTGTCTTGGCGAGGCGACGAAGGTCGCCGGGGACTTGCTCGATGGCCGCAAGGCCTACACCTTCACGGCCCGTCTCGGGGCGCGTACTTCCACCGGCGACCTGGAAGGCGAGGTGGTGGAGAGCCTGCCCGTTCCGTCTGATGCGGCCGCCCGCCTGGCAGTTGCTGCCGGGGCCTTCCGCGGCCCGCAACGCCAGATTCCCCCGATGTACTCCGCCCTGAAGCGGGACGGACAGCCGCTGTACCGCCTCGCCCGACAGGGACTGGAGGTCGAACGGGCCTCACGCGACATCGTGATCCACGCGCTGGAGTTGCTCGGTCTCGATGGGGTGGATTCGCGCTGGCGGGTGGAGTGTTCCAAAGGCACTTACGTGCGCGTCCTCGCGGAGGACATCGCCCGGCAGGCGGGAACCTGTGCCCACCTGTCTGCGTTGCGCCGGGAATGGGCAGAGCCTTTCCAGGGGCTGCCCATGGCCACGATGGAGCAGGTTTTGTCGGCGCCTGGTGCCATCCCCCTGCTGAATGCCGATGCGGCATTGCCGCAGTTGCCGGCGGTCACGCTCCTCCCCGGGGCGGCCACCCGCCTGCAGCACGGGCAGCAGGTCCATGCGGGTCCGGACGCGAGGCCGGGCCGGTGCCGGGTATACGCCGCCGGGGGCGTCTTCCTCGGCGTCGGGGAGGTTCTGGGCGACGGGGCCCTGCAGCCGCGCCGTCTTTTCAACGATTTGGACCCTCGGACGACTTGAGGGACGTGATCCGGGCGGCTAGAATGCCGCGCTTCAAACAAGGGCATATACCAAACATGGCGTTATCGACTGAAAAGAAGAGCGGGATCGTTGCACAGTTCCGCCGCGAACCGAATGACACGGGCTCGCCGGAAGTGCAGATCGCTCTGCTGTCCGAGCGCATCACCGGTCTCGGTGGCCATTTCCAGACCCACAAGGGCGACCACTCGTCCCGTCGCGGACTCGTCAAGCTGGTCAACCAGCGTCGCAAGCTGCTCGACTACCTGAAGTCCACGCAGCCTCAGAAGTACCAGGAAGTCGTCGAGCGGTTGGGTCTCCGCCGCTGACGAAAGCCGAGCCGGGCCGCGCCGTTCAACCAACCGCGCGGCCCGATTGCTTTTCCGGGTCGGGTTTCCCGTCCGCCGCCTTATTCGCAGAGGTCACGTCATCGTGAGCATCGCAAAGCAGTCATTTTCCTTCGGTCAGCACACCGTCCAGATCGAGACGGGTGAACTCGCTCGTCAGGCCGACGGCGCCGTTGTCGTTTCGATGGGCCATACCGTGGTGCTCGTCACCGCCGTAGCCCGCAAGCAGGTACAGCCGGGCAAGGATTTCTTCCCGCTGACCGTCAATTACCAGGAAAAGACCTACGCCGCGGGACGCATCCCCGGCGGGTTCTTCCGCCGCGAGGGTCGCCCGAGCGAGAACGAGACGCTCACCTCGCGCCTCATCGACCGTCCGATACGTCCGCTCTTCCCGGAAGGTTTCTTCAACGAAGTGCAGGTTGTCGCGACGGTCGTGTCGCTCGACCCGGACATTCCGGCCGATATCCCGTCCATGCTGGGTGCCTCGGCGGCGCTCGCGCTGTCGGGCGTTCCGTTCGCCGGTCCGATCGGTGCCTCCCGCGTTGGCTACAAGGATGGCCAGTACCTGCTCAACCCGGGCCGCGAGGCGCTCAAGTCCTCCCAGCTGGAACTCGTCGTCGCGGGCACGAAGGATGCCGTGCTGATGGTCGAGTCCGAGGCCGACAGCCTGTCCGAGGAAGTCATGCTCGGAGCCGTGGTTTTCGGCCACGAGCAGATGCAGGTGGCCATCGCCGCGATCAACGAGCTGGTCAAGCAGGCCGGCAAGGCGCGCTGGGACTGGAAGGCCCCGGCGGTTGACGCCGAACTGGTCGACTTCGTCAAGGCGCAGGCCCAGGACAAGCTGTCCGAGGCCTACCGCATCACCGTCAAGCAGGACCGCTACGCGCGCGTCGGCGAGATCAAGACGGCCACCCTGGCTGCGGTGCCGGTCGTCGACGAGAAGCCGCGCTGGACCAACGAGCAGGTCGGGACCCAGATCCACAACCTCGAGAGCAACATCGTCCGCGAGCGTATCCTCGCCGGCGACCCGCGCATCGATGGGCGTGACTACAAGACGGTCCGCCCGATCAACATCAAGGTCGGCGTGCTGCCTCGTACGCACGGTTCGGCGATCTTCACGCGTGGCGAGACGCAGGCCCTGGTCACCACGACCCTCGGCACCACCCGTGATGCGCAGATCATCGACGCGCTGGAAGGGGAGCGCCGCGAGCCGTTCATGCTTCATTACAACTTCCCGCCGTTCTCGGTGGGCGAGACGGGCATGATGGGTTCGCCGAAGCGTCGCGAGATCGGCCATGGCAACCTGGCCCGTCGTGGCATCAGCGCCGTGCTGCCGGAAATGGAAGGCTTCCCGTACGTCATCCGCGTCGTCTCTGAGATCCTCGAGTCGAACGGGTCCAGTTCGATGGCCTCGGTCTGCGGCACCAGCCTCGCGCTGATGGATGCCGGCGTGCCGATCAAGGCGCCGGTGGCCGGCGTCGCGATGGGCCTCGTCCTCGAAGGCGAGCGCTTCAAGGTCATCACCGACATCCTCGGTGACGAAGACCACCTCGGCGACATGGACTTCAAGGTGGCGGGCACCGCTTCGGGC
>JBDLPS010000022.1:0-2573 GCA_039800965.1 Pseudomonadota bacterium
TGTGGATGGGCGGTGATGATCCGGAAGCCGTCGGACATCGGCTATGACGACGCCGGCTTCGAATTGTCGCCGATGACGGTCAAGCGCCACGTGATCGCGGCTGACCATTCGCAGGCGACGAAGTCCGGATTCCTGTTCGCGATGGAGGCGCAAACGCTATCAGAGCGACGGGCGGCCAAGCGAGGGACCATAAAAGAGCGGGCCGAAGCGTGCGCCGCACTGGTGTCGGCAGAGCCCGGCGAGCAATGGGTCCTGTGGTGCAACCTCAACGACGAGGGCGACGCGCTCGCCGAGCTGATCCCGGGGTCTGTTCAGGTGTCCGGCTCCGACACGCGCGAACACAAGGAGTCAGCGGTGGCCGGGTTCCTGGACGGCTCGATTCGCGTCTTAATCAGCAAGTCGTCGATCTTCGGGTTCGGCCTGAATCTGCAGTGCTGCGCCCGCACGGCGTTCGTTGGCCTGTCGGACTCGTTCGAACAATTCTACCAAGCAGTCCGCCGCTTCTGGCGGTTCGGCCAGACGCGCGAGGTCCATGTCCACGTCGTTACGTCTGAACTCGAAGGCGCGATTGTCGCCAACATCGAGCGCAAGGAGGCCGACCTGCAGCGGATGGTAGCCGGCATGGTCGAGCACATGCGGTCCGAGATGACCGCGAATATCAAGGCAACCCGTCGACACGTCGTCGACTATCAGCCAGCGGTGAAAATGCTGGTGCCGAAGTGGATCCAGTCGGAGGTTTCGCGATGAACGTTCTCGGGCAATCAATCACTGACAGGTTCGCGCTCTACCACGGGGATTCCTGCGAGGTCATCAAGGGGATCCCGGATGCGTCCGTCGATTACTCGATCTTCTCTCCGCCCTTTGCGTCTCTGTACACCTACAGCGCTAGCGACCGCGACATGGGCAACTGCACCGACGCCGCGGCGTTCGCCGAGCACATTAAGTTCCTGATCGGCGAGCTCCTGCGGGTCACGAAGCCCGGCCGCAACCTGTCGTTTCACTGCATGCTGTTACCGACGTCGAAGGCCCGCGATGGATTCATCGGCCTGTCTGATTTTCGCGGCGACCTGATCCGGTCGTTTCAGGACGCGGGCTGGATCTTCCATTCCGAGGTCGTCATCTGGAAGGACCCCGTGACAGCCATGCAGCGCACGAAGGCACTGGGGCTGCTGCACAAGACGATCCGCAAGGACTCGTCGATGTCTCGCCAGGGCATCCCGGACTACCTCGTGACGATGCGCAAGCCGGGTGTGAACCCGGATCCGATTGCCCACAACGACTCCGACTTGCCTGTCGAACTCTGGCAGAAGTACGCGTCCCCGGTCTGGATGGACATCAACCCGAGCAACACGCTCCAGAAAGATTCGGCCCGTGAGGACGCCGACGAGCGCCACGTCTGCCCGCTGCAACTTGACGTGATCGAGCGTGCTGTACATCTGTGGTCGCGCCCGAACGACCTGATCCTTTCGCCGTTCGCCGGCATCGGCAGCGAGGGATACCAGGCGCTGAAGATGGGCCGGCGATTCGTCGGGTGCGAACTGAAGGCGTCGTACTTCAAGCAGGCGGCCGCGAACCTGGCCTTGGCGGAAAAGGCGACGTCGGTAGGCGACCTGTTCTCTCGGGTGACGGCGTGAAGCCCCGCGTCGTCCCCGTCTATTCGCCAGCCTTTGACGCTTTCTGGGCGCTGTGGCCGCGCAAGGTCGCGAAGCTGGCGGCCTGGAAGGAGTGGCAGGCCTGGAAGCTCGACAACGACCCCGCCGTCCTGCCCGCGCTACGCCTCCAGCTGCCCGCGTTCTGCAAGCGCGACCCCGAGCACGTGCCGCACGCTTCGACCTGGCTGCATCAGCGGCGCTGGGAAGATGAAATCGCCCCGCAGAGCGCAAATGGCGCAGCCACGCGCGCACCTGTCGAGTCTCCCCGGTGTGAGAAGCACAAGAACCGGGACATCCCGCACACGTGGATGGGCGGCCGGCGCGCTGCTGACGGTCGACCCTGCGTCGACTGCAAGCACGTCGCGGCGCAGCGGCGGGAGCGATCAGTCGGCGAGGACGAACTGTTCCGCGAGGGCCCTGGTTTCGAGGACTTGAAGCCGATGAGCCGCGAGCAGCTCGCCGAGATGGCGCGCGACCGCAAGGCGCTGAGGAGGAACGAAACATGAAAACACCAAGAGAGGAGGCCCATTCGCGCACGTCCATGTGCATCGCCGAAGACGGGCACAAGCGAGAATGCGACCGCCTGACGTCCATCATCGAACAGGCTCGCGCGGAAGGATACTTCGAGCGGTACGACAACCCGGACGCCTCGCCAGAAGCAGCAGCCGAGCGACTTGGCTGTTGGCAGGAGATGATTCGCGGGATTTACGACCGAGCAGGGCTGAGGGGCGGAACGTGACCAGCATCTTCGAATTGACCCTCCCCAACGCGACGACCACCTATGCCTGGCTCTGCCCCGCGCACGCGACGGGCAAGCCGACGGGCCGCACGACGCCGCACCCGTGCGACCGATGCCCGCGAAAGGCCGTGGCGTTCGTGCCGGCGCTGACCGGGCCTGACGCGCGACTGGCGAAGCGTGAG
>JBDLPS010000023.1:0-3646 GCA_039800965.1 Pseudomonadota bacterium
ATCAGTGTGTACACGGGCGGATCTCCGACGACACCGGCGAGGGAGGCTTTACACTACCGCCAACCATGGACAGACGCCTCGCCTTGATTGCCTTCGCATCGGTTGCGCTGCAAGCCTCGACCGCTTCAGGGGCCACACCGCCGGCGCTCGTGCCGACAGGCCAGGTGCCGCGCGACGTCCTGATGAAAGGACTCAACGGCCCGGACCGCAGACTCTCGACCTATCGGGGACGCCCCCTGATCGTGAACGTGTGGGCCAGTTGGTGCGGACCCTGCCGCGAGGAAATGGCCTCGCTGGAACGCCTGGCCTGGCTGGGCGTGTCGCCTGCCTTCTCGGTGATCGGCATATCGACCGACGATGACCCGGCCGCTGCAAGGGCCTTCCTGAAACGCAGCAACGCCACGTTCAACCACTACATCGACCACGATCTGGAACTGGAATCGCTGCTGGGCGCGAACCGCCTGCCGCTGACCGTCCTGCTGGATCCGCAGGGACGGGTGCTGCGTCGCGTATACGGCGCGCAGCACTGGGACGGACCTGAGGCGCTGCGGCTTGTCCGCAGCGCCTTCGGCACCTAGATCGATCTCACTCGTGGGCCTGCTTCGGCGCCGTGGTCGGCGGAGGCAGTCGCTTCTTCGCCTCGTTCGCGCGCACGATGATGAACTCACGCAAGGCATCGGCCGACTTCTCGTCCAGCACGTTCGCGAAGGACACCATCCCCTTGTCCTTGCGCGCGCCCTGGAGCACGACGTTGTTGAAACCATCGCGCGAATACAGCAGCGGCGTCACCATCAGGTTCGGGAAGTTCGAGCCACGGGTCTGGCCATCCTGCCCATGGCAGGCCGCACAGTACTTCGCATAGGCCTCGCCACCCGCCTTGACGACATCGGCGCTGGCGGTGGCCGGCGGCGGATCGAGCTGCGGCGGCACGTATTCCTTCACCGCGGGCAGCTTCGCCTGCCCGCCAAGCCCGAAGACGAGCAGGCGCGAGTAGTTCGGCGCGAAGTAGCCACCCGGCACCGCACCGCCGACGCTGACCGCGACGTACTGCTTGCCGTCCAGCTCGAAGCTGATCGGCGGCGCCAATACGGCCGTCTGCGCAGGGAAGCTCCACAACTTCTCGCCGGTCTTCGCATCGAAGGCGCGCAGCTCGGAGCCCGCACCGCTGCCCTGGAAGATCAGCCCGCCCGCGGTGGCCATCGCGCCGCCCGTCGGACCCTGGTTTTCTTCCGTGCGCCAGACCTGCTTGCCGGTTGCCGGGTCCCAGGCCTGCAGGAAGCCCACGAAGCCCGCCTTGTCCTGCGGATTCTTCTGGTAGTACGTGGCCGGCGCCATGAAGTCGAGGCCGAGGTTGTAGCCTACGCCGACCTGCTTGTAGGTCTTGTCGCCGATCATCGGGAAGTAGGCATCCTGCGTCGCGACGTAGATCAGGCCCGTGTCCGGGCTGAACGCATTCGCATGCCAGCCATGGCCGCCCTGCACGCCAGGCTGCAGGTTGAAGGCCTTGTCTTCGTAGCGCGCGGCTTCGACGACCTTAGGACGACCCGTCGCCATGTCGACGCCGGTGTTCCAGTTCACGCCGGTGAAGGCCTTGGCGCTCAGCAGCTGGCCCGAAGCCGCGTCCAGCACGTAGAACATGCCGTTCTTGCAGGGCTGCAGCAGCACGTGGCGCGGCTTGCCTTCCCAGGTGATGTCGGCCGTCATCATCGGGCTGACGGCGTCGTAGTCCCAGGTGTCGGCCGGCGTTGTCTGGTAGTGCCAGACATATTCGCCCGTGTCCGGGTTCAGCGCGACGATGGAGGCAAGGAAGAGGTTGTCGCCGCGCGACGGGTCGCGGTACTTCTGGTTCCACGGCGTGCCGTTGCCGGTGCCGAAGTACAGCAGGTTGGTCTTCGGGTCATAGACGGCCGAATCCCAGACCGTGCCGCCGCCACCGATCTTCCACCAGTCGCCCGTCTTGGGCCAGGTGGCTGCGGCCTTCTTCATCGCCTCGTTTTCCGGCGGCAGCGACGGATCGCCCGGCACGGTGTAGAAGCGCCAGGCCTGTTTGCCCGTCTTGGCATCGAAGGCCGCGATCCAGCCGCGCACGCCGAACTCGCCACCGGACGCACCGATGACGACCTTGCCCTTCACGACGCGCGGCGCCATGGTGATGGAATAGCGCTGGATGGGATCGTTGCGCTTCGCCTCGTCGAGCGTGACCGTCGACCAGACTTCCTGGCCGCTCTTCGCGTCGATCGCAACCAAGCGCGCATCCAGCGTGCCGACATAGATCTTGCCGTCGTAAGCCGCGATGCCGCGGTTCACAAGACCGCAGCAGACGTTGGCGGCCCACTCGCCCGGGACCTTCGGGTTGTACTGCCAGAGCGTCTTGCCGGTCTTCGCGTCGAAGGCATAGACCTTGCTCCACGCGGTGGAGGCGTAGATCACGCCGTCGATGTACAGCGGCGTGCCCTGCTGCGAGAGGTTGGTATCGTAGTCGGCGAACCAGGCCAGTCCCAGCTGCTTCACGGTGTCGCGGTTGATCTGCTTGAGGCCGCTGAAGCGCTGTTCGGAATAGCTGCCACCGTAGGTCATCCACTGACCAGGCTCGTCACCTGCCTTGAGCAGGCGCTCGGCGGAAACGGACGCCGGGCCAACCGAGGGCGACGCGGACTTCTGGCAGGCCGCGAGGCCAACGGACAACAGGGCGCCGAGGCCCAGGCAGGCAAAACGGATCTTCATGGATTCCCCCCGGGAAAGATCGCTGTTCAGGTCGATCAACTGCCGCGAGAATGCCGGATTCGCCGTCCCAAAAAAAGACCGACCGGATATACCGCATGCCGCCGTTGCTGACACAGGACCTGGTAGAGGCGCTGCGCGCCGCCGCAAGGAAGAACGACGGTCCTGTCGCCTGCTCGCTGGATCTCGGTCGCAGCCAGACCGAGGTCACGGCAGATGCGGACGGATTCACGTGGCAGGCACAACGTTTCCCGTGGCCGTCGCGCCTGCGTGACCGGACCGTTTACTGGTGGACGGGCGAAGGATTCGAACCGGCCTCCCGCTACACCGGCTCGCTCATCAAGCTGGTGCCGACGGACTGGGGGCCGCCGACTTTCGAGATCGACGGCATCAAGATGCTCCCGACGGCGAAGGTTTCACCGTGGGACGACGCGCGCGACAAGGTTCGACTGGTGGAACCCGCCGGCAAGACGGTGCTGGACTGCTGCGGCGGGCTTGGTTATTTCGCCGCATGGTGTGTGGCGCTGGGCGCGGCGGGCGTCCTCTCCTTCGAGAAGAACCCCGACGTGGTATGGCTTCGCGGCCTGAATCCCTGGTCTCCGTCACCGGGCGGCTGCCTGATGCTGACCTGCGGCAGCATCCTCGACCATGTCGGCACGATCGCCACCGGATCGATCGACGCCGCCCTGCACGACCCCCCGCGCTTCGGGATCGCCGGCGAACTGTATTCGGAGGCTTTCTACCGCGAACTGGCCCGCGTGCTGCGGCGGGGCGGTCGACTCTTTCATTACACGGGCACGCCCAACCGCTTGACCAGCGGCCGGGATGTTCCGCGGGAAGTGGCGCGGAGACTGTCCGTCGCCGGATTCGACGCCGCGCCCCACGGCGACGGCGTGCTGGCGTCGCGCCGCTGAACGGCGCGACG
>JBDLPS010000024.1:0-17701 GCA_039800965.1 Pseudomonadota bacterium
AACAACAAGACTTCAAAAGACATCAAATAAAGACAATCAACTTCATAATTCAGCACAACATATCTCCCAGCAGGGCTAAGATCTCGCCACGTCTGATGTCGAGGCTGACTCCTTTCAGGGCCTGATGGCCTCCCGCGTAGGTCTTGCCGAGGTCCTGTATCGAGAGAATGTTTTCCATCACGACTTGAATACCAGCAGCAGGTTGTTGGCAGGCAGTCGCTCGAGCGCGATGCGACGGAATCCCGCCTCAAGAGCCATTCCGGTGACGGTTTCCAGGTCGCGCACGCCCCACGACGGATTGCGTGCCTTGAGGGATGCGTCGAACTCCTCGTTCGAAGGGGCGGTATGCCTGCCGCCCTCCTTGTATGGACCGTAGAGGACCAGCAGTCGGGGACCGTACTCCCGCAGCGTCTGCCTCGCGCCGGTGAACAGGCTGGCAGTCGCCGACCACGGTGCGATGTGGATCAGGTTGATGCAGATCAGTGCGTCGAAATGGTCTGGCACGGGCCACGGCGTGGCATGCACGTCCAGGCGGCGCGGGTCATGCACGTTGCGCAGGCCCGCCGCATCGCAGCGGGCCGCGATCGCCAGCAGGTTTTCGTCTTCCAGGTCGGTGGGCTGCCAGCTCGTGCCAGGCATCGCCGCCGCGAAATATGCCACGTGCTGGCCGGTGCCCGAGGCGATTTCCAGCACGTCGGCATCCGGCGGAAGGTGCCGGAACAGCTGTTCGAGTATCGGGACCTTGTTGCGTTCGGAGGCCGCCGAGCAGGGCAGCGCGGTGTTCAAGGCGTCTGCTTGCGCGCGGTGGCCAGGCCACGCGGCGGAGTGGCTTCGACCGAGAGGCTGAAGGTCCGGTGGTCGCGACCACGGAGACCGCCCACGTCCACGACCTGCCGCGCGACCTCGTTGCCGTTGGCGTCGCGCACGCGGACCACGATGCAATATTCGATTTCCGGCTCTTCGGGCAGTGCCTCGAGGGTGCCTTCGATGAGCCAGGCAGTACGGCGCTCCTGCGCCGCAGCCAGTTCGGCTGCTTCGTTGCCGAAGCGCAAGTGGTGGCGGCAGGCCGGGCAGACGATCGCGCTCTCGAGGATCGTCGCCTTGCAGTGCGGGCACGCCCTCGTGCCACCCAGCTGCCCGGGCCGCGAGGCCGTCATCATGCGCCGGGAGTACGGACCTTGATGTCGCCGCCGCGCGTGCTGTCATCCCAGCCGAAGTCGACCTGGCCGCGCATCCGCGAGCCGGCGGCCACGGTCAGGGAGCCGGCCTTCACGTCGCCGGTGATCATGCCGCCCTGGCGCAGTTCGACGCGCTTGGCGCCATCGATGTTGCCGACGAGTTCGCCGCTGACCGTGATCTCCGTGGCCCGGACCTGCCCCTCGACTCGGGCGCCGGCGTCCACATGAACGTTGCCGTCGACCTGCACGTCACCCTTGAAACGACCGGCGATCCGGACGTGGCCCTGGCCGGCGATCTTGCCCTCGATGGTGAGGCCCGACGCGATGACCGATTCGGCACGGTCACGCTGGCCCTCCGGGCGGGGCGCGCCCGCGGAAACGCGGGGCAAGGCCTCCGGCGTGGCGGGGGCGGGGGGCGTCGGGCTCGAATCCTTCCACAGGGCCATGGTCATCCTCCGGTCTGGCGTCAGTCCGCGAAGGTAACCCGTCCGGCCGATCCGGGGAAGCGCCGGGGGGCCGCAGGGCCCCCCGGGGGTCCGGGCTTACTTGCCCTCGGCGAGCGCCTTGGTCGTGGCGGCGTCCTGGGCGAGCCGGGAGGACTTCATGCCGAAGAAGCCGCCGTTGGCGGTCGACACGGAGACCACGTAGCCGCCTTCCTTGCCGTCGCGCTGGGGGGCGCAGTTCACGGTGACCGTATCGCCGGCATTGACCATGCCCTTGCGGTAGCCCGTGCGGTACATGTTGTTGGTGCTGTGGCCTTCGAACTGCACCTCGTGCGAGCCTTTGGCGTCCTTGACCTCGATGACCAGCTGCATGTGCGGGTTGATCGCCTTGAATTCCTTCACGGTACCCGTATAGGCGACCTGTTTGGTGAAGTCGAACTGGACGGCTGAGTGGTGGGCCGAGGCCAGCGGAGCGACTGCAAGCAGCGCGAGCGTCGCGGTGGTGGTGAGCGTCTTCATGGCTTGTCTCCTTGGTCGGATCAGGGGAGCGGCACGCCCGCCTTCTTGGCGAGCTCCGCGAGGCGGTTGTTCCAGGTTTCTTCCGGGCACTCGTAGGGCAGCAGCCTGCCGTTCGGAACCTCGGCCCAGCGCTTCTGCGCCGTCACCGGTGCCGTGTAGAACTTCGGATCGGTCATGACCATGTCCGCCACGAGGATACGGCGGCCCTGCGCGTCCGGTTTGTCCTCCAGATGATAACGCTCGACGATCGTGGCCTCGTCCGAGTGCGCCCAGCGCTGGTCGACCTGGTCCACCAGGTTGTCCGTCTCGACGACCAGCGTGCTGCCTTCCCAGTGTGCGGAGGAGTAGCCGTTGCGGCCCGGCACCCGGTCGGCCTGCGGGGCGTTGCGGGCGCCGAGGTAAAAGCGGCGCATTTCCGTATGGGCCTCGTAGGTGATGGTGAACTGCTCAGGCCGTTGCACGATTTCCATCGGGTAGCCACCCGAACTGAGCATCGAAGCGGGCATGCCGTAGCCCAGGCACCAGCCGCCGGGCGAATCGCCGGTCGGCCCTACCAGTTTGTTGTAGGCATCGACCCGGGCCTTGACCTCGGGTCGCATCGGCAGGGCCTGGGGCGCGACGTTGGTCACGCCGCCCAGTGCCGCCGTGCCGGCGTTCGTCCATACGCCGGTGAAATCCGGTCGTTTTGCCGGCGATGCGCCTAACGCGGTGCCGGCCAGCATCGCCGCGCAGGCGGCGGCAGCCATTTTCCTCATGTTCAACCCCCGTTTACCGAATATTGGATCCTACGCCCACTTGCCACGGTGTCGCCATCGCGTGAGGATCCTTCAACGATTCAGGGGGCGAGACATTGAATAATCAAGGGAAAGCCGCTGCGGTGCTGAAGGCCGCAGTGCTGCGAGGCTCGATGGTCCTGATGCTGGTCTGGGTCGCGGCGTCGCAGGCGCAGCTGCCGGGCACGAGGCTGCCCGGTGGCGCCACCGTTCCTGATTTCTCGGGCATCTGGGAACGGGTGGAGGGCATCCGTTTCGCGCCGCCCGGGGAAATGCCGCCGTACACCCCTGAGTTCAGGGCAAGGTACGACGCGGCACTCGCCGCGCGCGCCCGGGGCGAGGAGGTGCTGGATCCGACGTCGCGTTGCCTTCCGCCAGGCATGCCGCGCGTGATGAACGCGACCTATCCGATCGAAGTCCTTCAGACTCCCGGGCGCTTCACGATCATCGCGGAGTGGTCGAGCCAGGTGCGCCGCATTTTCACCGATGGCCGCAAGCATCCGCCCGAGGATGAAATGGATGCCACGTTCAATGGCCATTCGACAGGGCACTGGGAAGGTGCAACGCTGGTGGTCGACACGATCGGCATCCGCGGGGACACGAGTTTCGATGCATCGCCCCTGACGCACAGCGACCGCGTGACGATCCGCGAACGCATCCGCATGACGGCGAAGGATGCCTGGGAAGACGAGATCACCGTGACAGACCCCGTCGCGCTCACGAAGCCCTGGATCGTCACGCGCCACTACAAGCGCGCCGCACCGGACCAGCAGATCCTCGAGTACATCTGCGAGGAGAACAATCGCGACATCTTCCTGCCGGGCCAGAACAAGCAGCCCTGAAAACGGAAACCCCCGCACGCGGCGGGGGTTTCGTGATCGAAAGATGCGGAGGCTTACTTGCCGGCCGCCTCGACCTTGTCCTGCGTTTCCTTGCCACCCACGCCGTAGGTGACCGCGGCGTTGCGCGTCTTCTGGAAGTCATCCAGCGACATGCTGCGGAACGCGGCATAGACGGCCGGGTTCGGCACGCCGCTGACCGCCGCCAGCTTTTCCAGCACGAAGAAGATCGCGCCGTGGCGGATCAACGCGAGCCAGTCGAGGCGGCGGATCATGTCGCGCTCGTTTTCCGGCAGGCCGGCCAGTTCGAAGGACTTTTCCTGGTCCGACTTGAACAGCGCGCGGTGCTCCGGGATCACGAGGTCGTGAAGGTACTTGTTGAGCTTGAAGTTCTTCACGCTGCGTTCGAGCGTGTACGGATAGGTGCCTTCCAGCTTCTCGACGCCGGCGACCTGGTGGTACATGTGCGCCCGGTGCGCCGCGGCCACCTTCTCGCTCATCGGCTCCGTCTCGTGCTCGAAGATCATCGTCGCGATGGTCGTCATCGAGGGCAGGTAGGCGGTCTTGTGGGTCACCCGCACCGACGTGGCCAGCGCACCGCGCATGACCAGCCACATGCAGGTCTCGGCGCCCTCCATGCCGGCCAGCGTCGCGTTGTCCGCGTGCGTCAGGCGCGTCAGCGCGACCGGGTCCTTCTCGAGCAGGTCCATGAACTTGTGGTCCCACTCGAGGTTATTGAAACCGGCGCGTTCGCCATGCACCTGGTGCGACAGGCCGCCCGTGGCGACGATGCAGACCTTCAGGTCTTCCGGATAGCTTTCGATCGCGGTGCGCAGCGCCTGGCCCAGCTTGTAGCAGCGCGTCGGGCTGGGCACCGGGAACTGCAGCACGCCGACCTGCAGCGGGATGATCGGCAGCGACCAGTTCGGCTTGCTGTCCATCAGCACCGACATCGGCGAGAAGCAGCCGTGGTCCAGCGGCTTGCCCTGGAAGAAGGACATGTCGAATTCGTCGGCCACCAGCGATTCGCCGATGTGGCGCGCCAGCTTGCCGTGGCCGCGCATCGGCGGCAGGCCGCGCTGGCCGCCACCTTCGTCGGCCACCGGGTATTCCTCGCCGACGCCCAGCGCGAAGGCCGAATAGTGGTCGAAGAAGAACGAGGTGATGTGGTCGTTGTAGATGACGAACATCACGTCCGGCTTCTTTTCCGCCAGCCAGGCCTTGATCGGCTCGTAGGCGTCGAAGATCGGCTTCCAGATCGGGTCGTTCTGCTTGTTGGCGTCGAACGCGAAGCCGATGGTGGGCGTGTGCGAGGTGGCGATTGCGCCGATGATGCGGGCCATGTTTGAGTATCCTTGACTG
This sequence comes from Pseudomonadota bacterium, assembly GCA_039800965.1. Classification (GTDB taxonomy): domain Bacteria; phylum Pseudomonadota; class Gammaproteobacteria; order Steroidobacterales; family Steroidobacteraceae; genus ZC4RG30. Next base: position 5,115 of record JBDLPS010000024.1, read on the forward strand.
CCCCGGCAGGGGATTCCGGCCGGCACTGTCGCACCTGCAGAACCGAAAATCCAGCAGGGAAAGCCGCAATGGGGAACAGTCCAGAGATGGTAGGAACATCCTTGTCTTGCCGGCCCGCCTGCGGCGCCTGTTGCATCGGGTTGTCGATCACGAGCCCCATTCCCGGCATGCCGCAAGGCAAGCCGGCGGGCGTGCGCTGCGTGCAGCTGGACGATGCCCTGCGGTGCAGGGTCTTCGGGCAGCCTTCGCGCCCCGCCGTCTGTGCATCGCTGCGTCCGGAGCCTGAAATGTGCGGCGACAGCCGGGAGCACGCACTTGTGTTCCTTGAGCGCCTGGAGCGGGAGACACGTCCATGACGGATCAGGTGGAACTGGAAAGCGCGGCCCGCGTACTCGAGGCATCGGCCGAGTACCGTGTGTTGAGGCGGTTGCAACCGGCCGATGTCTTCGGGGTGGCGCCGCCCGGGCTGCTGGAGCGGGCGGTGGTCCTCGACGTCGAGACCACCGGTACCGACATCGCCAACGATCACGTGATCGAGCTCGGCATGGTGGCATTCGACTACGAACCTGCGACCGGCTCGATCGTCCGTGTCACGGGCGTGTACGACAGTCTCGAGGATCCCGGCGTGCCGATTCCGCCGGAGACGACGGCGATCCATGGCATCACCGACGACATGGTGGCGGGCCATCGCATCGACGATGCCGCGGTCGCCCGCTTCGTCAGCGACGCCCGGTGGGTGGTCGCGCACAATGCCGCGTTCGACCGGCCTTTCATGGAGCGACGACTGCCCTTGTTCGAGGCCTTGCCCTGGCTCTGCTCGCTGTCCGAGGTGCCCTGGGCCCGCGAGGGGTTTTCGGGGCGCAAGCTCGAGTACCTCGCCAACCAGAGCGGGTTCTTCTACGAGGGCCACCGGAGCGAGGTGGACTGCCGAGCCTTGCTGGAAGTGCTGCGGCGGCCCTTGCCGAAATCAGGCGGCACCGCCTGGAAGGTCTTGCTGGATTCCGGCGCGAAGGCGTCCTACCGCATCTGGGCGCTGGATTCCCCGTTCGAGACGAAAGACCTGCTGAAGGCGCGCGGATATCGCTGGGAAGCGGGGCGTCGCTGCTGGTACCGAACGCTGGATCGTGAGGGTGCCGCGGCGGAGGCGCCCTGGCTCAAGGAAAACGTCTACGGGGGGCGCAGCAGGGAAGTCGAGGTCGAGGTGCTGGATGCGCTGGCGCGGTATTCCTCCCGGCCCGGGAAGGTTGCGCGCCGCAAGCTCTAGAAAAAAGGCCCCGCCTGCCGGAGCTCAAATCCTATCGGTGGGGGGAAGGGCCGATGGGAGTCCGTTGGATGGCAGGCTGGGGCCTTGGAACCGACTCTACCGATCCGAAATGAACGCACCGTGAATCGGCGTGGTCATTTCAACGGACAAGCAGCGTGACGCTTTCCGTCGCCGGGTCGTAGACGATGCGGGCTTCGCGCCGCCGCAGCTGTGCCCGCACCTGGTCCACCTTGTCGTCCAGGGACCATTCTCCGGGGCCGTAGTCGGTCCCTTCGCGCAGCACGAAACTTTCCAGCACGCCGCGCAGCGCTTCCTCGGACAGGGCGTCCGGCGGAATCTCGATCGGTTCGGTTTCGGGCGTGTCCGTGTCCATCGGTGGCCGTTGTACCACGGGGCGTCCCCCCGGGTTGCCGCACCCTGACGGGGCGCGTAGTCTCCGGCGCATCAACAGAAAAAGCCGTCGCGGACCACGGGGGATGGCATGACTCTCGAAGACGACGCAGCGCGCCAGTCGCGCCGTGAATTCATCAAGCGCGTGATCGCCTCGGGTGCGGTGGCGTCGGCGTCCGGTTTCATGGCAGGAGGCCTGGCCGGCTGCAGCGCGAGGCGTGCCGTGGCCGCAGGCAGCGTGGAGCGCCTGGTATCGCTCGACGTGAACGGGCAGGTCCGGCGCGTGGACGTCCTGCCGCAGGAAACCCTGGCAATGACGCTGCGGTACAAGCTCGGCCTCACCGGCACGAAGCTTGGCTGCGACCGCGCCGAATGCGGTGCCTGCACCGTGATGATCGACGACGTCACCTACTATTCGTGTTCGACGCTCACGCATGCTGTGCGCGGCCGCAAGGTCGTGACGATCGAGGGCCTGCGCGGCCCGAACGGCGAGCTGCATCCGGTGCAGCAGGCCTTCGTTCAGGAACTGGCGCCCCAGTGTGGCTTCTGCACGCCCGGGCAGGTGGTCTCCACGGTGGCGCTGCTCAAGCGCAATCCGAAGCCCACGCGCGACGAGGCCCGCCAGGCGCTGTCGGGCAACCTGTGCCGCTGCGCCGCCTACGACAACTACCTCAACGGCGTGATGCGGGCCTGCGGCAACCATGCGGAGATCCACCATGGCGCCTAAGCACCTCGGCAAGGATTTCATCCCGCACGACGTGGTCGCCAAGGTCACCGGCGAGGCAAAGTACGCGGAGGATTTCCGCGTCGACGGCATGGTGTTCGCGCGGCTGCTGTCGTCGCCTTACCCGCATGCTCGCGTCAAGCACATCAATGCCACCGAAGCGCTGAAGATGCCCGGCGTCGTCGGCATCCTCACCGCGGCCGAGGTGAAGAACCCGCCGGCGCCGGAGCCGCCGCTGCTGACCAACGAACCGATGTACGTCGGTGCACCCATCCTGTTGCTGGCCGCCGAGGACGAAACGACCGCACAGGATGCGCTCGAGAAGATCCATATCGAGTACGAGCCGCTGCCCTTCCACGTCGACCCGCTTGCCAGCCTGCACCCTGACAGGCCGAACGCGCGCGAGGACGGCAACATCGGGGCCATGGGCGTGAAGTTCGATACGCTCAAGTGGACCCGCGAGGACTTCGCGAACGCGGAGCCCGGCAAGTTGCCGCAGGGCAAGGCTGCCCAGGAGTGGGTGTACGGCGATGTCGATGCCACATTCGCCAAGTGCAAGCTGGTGCTCGACGAAACCTTCGTCCATGCGAGCAACTCGCACCATAGCCTCGAGCCGCGCACTGCGATGGCTTACTGGCAGAACGGCAAGTGCTTCGCGCACGTGTCGTCGCAGAGCCAGAGCTATGTGCATCCCTCGCTCGCCCAGATGATCGGCATCCCGCCGACGGACCTGGTGCTGATCGCTGAGTACTGCGGTGGCGGCTTCGGGTCCAAGGGTGGTGCCTACCCGATCCAGGCGTTGCCGGCCCTGTTCTCGAAGAAGATCGGTCGTCCGGTGATGCTGCGCATCAGCCGTGCCGAAGAGTATTACCACGGCTCCGCGCGGCTGGGCTTCCAGGGCCGCGTGAAGCTGGGCTTCGCCGAAGACGGCAAGCTGATGGCGGCGGACCTGTACATCGTGCAGGAGAATGGCGCCTACAACAGCTTCTGGGATTTCCGGAACGCGGCGGATGCCTTGTCACTGGTGTATCAGCCGGAAGCGATGCGCTGGCGCGGCCTCCCGGTGCACGCGAACTCGCCGCTGCGCAGCGCGCAGCGAGGGCCGGGCTACAACCAGATGGTCCACATCATGGAGCCGCTGCTCGACAAGGCGGCGCGTGAGCTCAAGGTCGACCGCCTGAAGATCCGGCAGCTCAACGCGCCGGGCATGAACGGCGCCTTCGGCGCCAAGCGCGACACGGTGTCGAGCTGCTACCTGCAGGATGCCCTCGCCAAGGGTGCCGAGATCTTCGGCTGGGACGAAAAGAAGGCGCTTTCCGGCAAGCGTGTCGGCAACAAGGTGACGGGCGTGGCGATCGGCCAGGCCTACCACCCGTCGGGTTTCTTCGGCTTCGATGGCCTGCTGTGCATCAAGCCGGATGGCAAGATCCACCTGCACAGTGGCGTCGGTAACCTCGGCACCTTTTCGCATTCGAGCACCTCGCGCATCGCTGCCGAAGTGCTGAAGGTCGACTGGGAAGACTGCGTGATCCAGCGCGGCGACAGCCGCCGCAACCTGCCGTGGAACATCGGACAGTTCGGCAGCAACACCAACTTCACCATGGCGCGCACGAACTACGTGGCCGCCATGGATGCCCTCCAGAAGATGAAGGAGATCGCGGCCGGCAAGTTCGGCGGATCGCCCGACGACTACGACATCGATGGCAAGCGTGTTTTCCGCAAGGGCAGCCCGGGCACGGGCCTGACCTACGGCCAGGCGGCGCAGCGCGCGATCGAGCTGGGCGGCAAGTTCGACGGCCACGTGCTGCCGGAGGACATCAACCCGATGACCAAACAGTCGGCGACGGCGCTGGCGGGTACCGGTCTTGTCGGCGTCGCCAAGGACAAGCTGCCCGTGAAGGGCGCGCCTTCTGCTTTCGCGGCTGCCTTCGTGCAGATCGAACTGGACGTCGAGACGGGCAAGTACCGCATCCTGGACTACGTGGCCGTGGCCGATTGCGGCACCGTGATCCACCCGGCGGGTCTTGAGACGCAGATCAAGAGCGGTGGCATCCAGGGATTGTCCGTCGCCGGTCTCGAGCGCATCGTCTACGACCCGCAGAACGGCCTGCCTGCCAGCGTGGGCCTTTACCAGGCAAAGCCGGCGACCTACCTCGACCTGCCGGGCTCGCTGCGGGTGGTCGGCGTCGACAAGCCGGATCCTTCGAGCCCGCTGGGCACGAAGGGCATCGGGGAGCCGCTGCTGGGCTGTGCCGCTTCGGCGTTGCTCTGCGCGATATCCGACGCGGTGGGCGGGCACGTGTTCAACCGTATTCCGGTCTTGCCCGACATGATCCTCAACCACGTCTCCGGTCGTGCGCCGTCGCACGGTCCGATGCAGACGAACTGCCAGTAAAGGGAGGCCGGAATGCTCAAGGACATGATGCCGCATTTCGACCTGTACCAGCCCGACACGCTCGAGGCTGCGGTCGATCTCGCGGCCCGGTTGGGCGAGGACGGCTGGCTGCTGGGTGCCGGCCAGGACAGTTTCGACTGGTTCAAGAATCGCACCAAGCGCACGCCGGCCGTGATCGACCTCGGTGGCATCGCGGCGCTCAAGGGCGTGCGCCAGGTGGACGGCGGAATCGAGATCGGCGCGCTCACCACGCTCACGGAGGTCGAGAACCATCCGCTGGTGCGCGACCAGTTCGGCCTGCTCGCCAAGGCTGCCGGCCGTGTGGCCAGCCCGCAGATCCGCAACGCCGGCACCTTCGGTGGCAACCTGTGTCAGGACACCCGCTGCTGGTATTACCGCCACGGCGTGGATTGCTACCGGGCGGGTGGCATCATGTGCTACGCCGATACGCCCGAAGGGCAGAACCGCGAGCATGCGATCTTCGGCGCGAGCCGCTGCGTCGCCGTGCAGCCTTCCGATACGGCCAACGCGGTCGTCGCGCTCGAGGGCAGCATGGTCCTGCGCAGCGCGAAGGGCGAGCGCATCGTTCCTGCCGCACAATTCTTCGTCGGGCCCGCGGTGGACATCCGCCGCATGACCGTGCTCGAGCCGGGCGAGATCCTGGTCGCGGTTCGCATTCCCGGCAAGTGGGCCGGCGCGACCTTCTATTTCGAGAAGGTCGCCGACCGCAACACCTGGGATTTCGCGCTGGTGAGCATTGCCGCGGCGTTCCGGGTCGATGCCGGCCGCATTGCCGACGCGAGCCTGGTCTGCGGCGCCGTCGGTGCGGTGCCGTACCGCCTCGGGGCGGTGCAGGCTGCGATCAAGGGTGCCGCGAAGGATGACGCCACCGCTGAACGTGCGGGAAAGCTGGCCGTCGAGGGTGCCAAGCCGCTGAACTTCAATCACTTCAAGATCCCGCTGATGGAGAACCTCGTCCGTCGCGCGATCAGGGATGCATGAAGCCATGGAACTGCTGCGTTACGGACATGATGCCTGGGGTGGGACCGTCGTCAACGGCCTGTCCTGGGACCTGTTGGCTCTCGCGCTCGGGGCGGGGCTGCTGGTGGTGGCGGTACATGCGGTGCGACGCATCCTGGGCCGCAAGATCGGAGGCTGAGGCAGATGGCCAACCACACCGACGATACGCTCCTGCGCCATGCGGGGCCTGACCGGGCCTTCCATTGGCTGACCGCCGCCACGATGCTCGTCCTGCTGGGCACGAGCCTGTTGCCCGTGGTGGGTATCCGGTTCGCATGGCTGGTTCCGCACTGGGTGGCGGGACTGCTGCTCACGTTGCTTGTGCTGTTCCATGTGTTCCGCGCCGTGACGGCGCTGAACATGAGATCGATCCGCCTGACGGCCTCGGATCTCGGCGAACTCAAGGGTGTGAAGCCCGGAAAATATTCGCTGGCGCAGAAAGGCATGCACAAGGGGTGGATGTTCACGGTGGTGGTCGCCATCGCCACGGGCCTGTTGCTCATGATCAAGGCCGGGACGCCGCTGTTGGGCCGCAACGCCTACTTCTTCTCTTTGCGGAACTGGGGCCTGCTGACCCTGCTTCACGACCTGGCCGCCTTGCTGGCGCTCTTCCTCGTGATCGTGCACGTGTATTTTGGGCTGCTGCCCGAGAAACGGCATTACCTCTCGGCCATGCTGCGTGGCCGGGTGTCCCGCGCCGCGCTCGGCGCCGAACACGATCTTGCCAAGGTGGACCGTGGTGAGTGATGCCGACCTGTCGGCGCGCGTCGATACCTTCGAGCGCGGCTATGAGTACCTGCTGGCCTATGCTGCCCAGGGGCGCCAGGACGAAACCGGTTCCGAGGCGCGCGCGGTGCTCACGGCGATGCATGCGTCGCTGGATGGGCTGGCGGCGGCGGCGCGGGCCACGTTGCCGGGTGCGGATTCGGACGTCGGTGCATGGCTCGACGCGCTCGACCGTGATGCGCGGATTGCGCGTGGTGCATTGGCACTGGTGCTGTCGCGGCCCCGTATTCCGTCGCTGCTGGTCGACAATCTCAACGCGTCAGTCCACCTGCGCGCGCTGTTGACCGATCTCTTCCTGCTGGAGCAGGCCAGGAAGGGCTGAGCCTGCTTCAGTACCAGCGGACGGGATCGACGCAGTAGTAGCGGCGCAGCTGGTTGTAGAGCGCGGGATGGTGGGCCGCCAGGTCGCGGGCGCGCTCGAAGAACAGCTCGGAGGCGCAGGCGAAGAATTCCGCCGGATCCGTTGCGGCGTAAGGATCCAGCAGGGTGGGCTCGCCGCGTGCCAGCGCTTCGCGCAGCCGCGAATACTCTCCCCCGAGCACTTCGGACCACCGGGCGTAATCCTCCCGCTTGTGCAGCAGCGGGGCGCCATTGGCAGGCCCGAACTCCTGGTCGAGCTGGTGGGCGAATTCGTGTATCACGACGTTGCGGCCGTCCCCGGATTGCCGGCCACCCTCCTGCGCGGCCTGCCAGGACAGCACGACCTGGCCACGGCTCCATGATTCGCCGGACAGCACCTGCGCCGCGTGATACTGCAGGCCCAGCGCATCGGACTGCAGGCGTTCAACCACGAACACGTCCGGGTAGACGAGTACCTGCCGCAGTTCGGGGTAGTAATCCGCGCCCCTGCGGTTGAGCAGCAGCAGACAGGCCTGGGCGGCGACGGTGACGCGGATGCGGTCGTCGATGGCCAATCCGCCGCAGCCGACGAAGGGCTTTTCGTCGAGAAAGACCTGGACGTGTGCCCGAAGTTGTCGCTGCAGTTCGGATGGCAGGCGTGAGAGGCCCGGCAGTTCGTCGCGCAGGATGCCTTCCCAGGCGGCAGGGAAGGGGCGGCGCCAGAGCCGTCTCCGCCGCCGTCGCTGCAGGATGGGGGCAAGGGCGATCCACAGCGCCACGATGGCGATCAGCGACAGGGCGATCGTGAGGGGCAGTCCGGCGTGGTAAAGGAGCAGGGACATGAAAGGACTAGCTGGGAACGGCGTGGTTGCTTTTCAATAGCAAACCATGAAAACGACACTGACCGAAACAGAAGACGCCGTCATCCTGTCCCCTGCGGCACGCCCTGCGGATGCCGCCGTTATCTGGCTGCATGGCCTGGGCGCGGACGGGCACGATTTCCTGCCTCTGGTTCCCGAGCTGGGGTTGCCAGCCGACGCGGCGATCCGCTTCGTTTTTCCGCACGCCGCGGTTCGTCCCGTGACGATCAACAACGGTTATTCCATGCGGGCGTGGTACGACATCACGTCGCTCACGGCTGATGGCCGCGACGATGAACCTGGCATCCGCGAGTCGGCGCAGCGCGTTCTGGCCTACATCGCCCGCGAAAGGATCGCGGGTGTGGCTGCCGATCGGATCCTCCTGGCGGGCTTCTCGCAGGGCGGTGCGATGGCGCTGTACGCCGGCCTCCGGCACGACGAGACGCTGGGCGGCATCCTTGCGTTGTCGACCTACCTGCCGCTCACGGCCCGACTGCCGGCGGAAGCCAGTGCCGCCAACCGTCGCGTCCCGATCCTGATGTGCCACGGCACGCGCGATCCCGTGGTCACGCATGCCTTCGGCGCTTCCTCGCGGGATGTGCTGCTCGGCCAGGGCTATGCCGTCGACTGGCGTGAATACCCGATGGAGCATTCGGTCTGCGCGGCGGAGATCGCGGACGTCGCGGCGTTCATCAAGGCGCGCCTGCCCTAGCGTCCGGCGCGCAGGGTGCTTGTCGCTGCGGCATCGATGCGCAGACCTTCCGGGTCGCGCGCAGGATCGCCGAGGACCACGACGCCGTAATCGCGGCGCGCGCCTTCGATGCTCACGTAGCCATCTCGCACGTCGCGCCGCACGCGTTCTGGGTCGCGTTCCATCGGGTTGCCCCAGCCGCCGCCTCCGTTCGTCATGTACCGCCAGACGGCGCCAGCGGCCGTCTTCCATTCCCGCTCGCGGCCGAACCACTGGTATTCGCCGTCGAGGCTGGGGAGGCCGGTGGCGGGATCCATGCGACCGGCCACGCGGATGGCCGTGCGGAAGCTCTCGGGCGTGGTACCCCGCTGTGTGACGGCGCCATCCGCTGTGCCTTCCCACAGCCACACGCCGCCGAGCGTGCCATCGCCACCGCCCCTCACGCCCTTGCCGGTCGGCTGCTTGTAGCGCAGCACGATGAGGTTGTGGGCGGCCGGCGCAAGGAACGTGGAATCCTTCAGCACGGCGGCGCCGCCTCGGTTGTAGCCCGGGCCTGAGGAGTCCGTGACGTATTCGCGACGCAGGATCACCACCGGCGCATCGGCTTCGCTGACTTCGATCGCGGTGTCGATGCTGTTGGCCTGGTAGAAGATGCTGAAACTGTCGGCATCCCCCGCCTTGGTCGCGCCCCAGGGGCCGCGCTCTCCACCCGCCACGCCGATGGACAACCACAGCGAACCGTCCGCATTGAGGCCGTGGGCGGTATGGAGGTTCGGCGAGCCGGTGTCCCCGGCGACGGCGTCCTCGCCGACCGCGGACGCCATCGCCTGGAGGATGGCGAGCAGCATCGCGTTGGTCGATTCGCCGTAGGCGAACACGACGCCCTCCGGCGGCAGCGCGGAGCAGATCGCGCCGTCTGGTATCACGATGTCCACGTTGCGGTACATGCCGGACGTGAAGCGCCCGTCCGGGTCGAACAGGAACTTGAGGGCGACGCCCACGGTGGCCTTCACGTCCAGGAAGGTGCCGTTGATGGACGTACGTGCCTGTCGTGACGTGCCGGAGAGGTCGATCTCGATGTGCTCGCCGCGCTTGGTGATGGTGCAGCGGACGGGAAATTCTTCCGTGGCGTCCATGCCGTCGCAGTCCACCAGGGCCTCGCCCTTCCATTGCCCGTCCGGTATGCGTGCCAGCGCCGTCGCCATGCGTTCGGCATCGGCGTCGCAGACGTAACGCATCGCACCCAGCAGGGCGGTACGGCCATAGCGTGCCAGGGAGGACAGCAGGAGCTGCTCGCCGAGATCCAGGCAGGCGCAGATGGTCTGCATGTCGCGCACGAGAACCGGAGCGAAGCGTGCGTTGTCGACGAACAGCGTCCACGTCTCGCGCACGGGCTCCCCCGCCTGCATCAGCGCGCGGGGCGAGAGCACCAGCCCGTTCTCGTAGACGTTGGTCTTGGTCGCGCTGAATCCGCCCGGTACGGCGCCACCGATGTCGAGCTGGTGTGCCTTGATGGTGACGAACGCGGTGAGCTTGCCGTCGAAAAACACGGGGCGGCAGAACAGTACGTCGTTCACGTGCGTGCCGATCCGGTAGGGATCGTTGGCGATGATCACATCGCCGGGTCGCAGGCGTTCGCGGCCGTATTCCTCGATCGTGTTGCGCACCGACTCCGTCATCGTTCCGGTGAAGGCCATGAAGCTCTTGCTGACCACCGGCGTCGCGTAGCCCGTCTCCGGCGGTCCCGTCAGTGTCGCAGCGAAATCGTAAAGATCGCGCAGCACGGGCGAGAAGGCGCAGGCGAGCAGCTTCTGGCAGACGTGCTCGAGCACGTATTCGAGTCGGTTGCCGAGCACCGTCGCGACGAAACGGTCGCAGTCGTAGCGGGCGGCGAAGTCTCCCGGCGCCAGATCGCGGATGCGCGTGCTCATGCGGCGACCCCCACCTTCTCGATGTAGAGCTCGCCCAGTGCCCCGACAGTGGCCCGTTGCCCGGGGCCGACAAGCGTCGTGCAGAGCGATTCCTGGATGATCGCCGGGCCTGCGACATGGGCGCCACGCGGCAACTGTTCCCGTTCGTAGACCCGTGCTTCCACCGGCGTCGCGGCAAGTTCGTGCAGCGTGCGGGTGCCGATGGGCACCGGGTTCGCCCCGGGGGGCGGTTCGGGCAGCCGCGGGTATTCGACCTTGGCGGCTGGCAACACCAGTTGCACGCGGTAGCTGACGCCCTGCACCTGGATCATCGGCATCGAGAGTCCGTTGCGTCGCTGGTATTCGGCATGGAAGGCCTGCGTCATCGCGGCGATCGCCGTCTCATCCAGCGCTCCGGCCGGCACTTCCACGAATGGGGTCTCCCAGGTCTGTCCCATGAGGCGCCCGTCGAAACTGCGGCGCACGGTCGCACCCTCCGCCGCCTTGCCGACGGCCTCACGCAGCTTGCGTTCCATCTCGTCGAATATCGCGGCGATGCGTGGCGCGGCTTGCGGCGACAGCATGAGGTAGTGGCTCCGGCTGTCGCTGAACACCAGGTCCGTGCTCAGCAGACCCAGTGCCGAGAACAGGCCGGGGTGAGGTGGCACGATCACCCGTTTCACGTTGAGCGTGTCGAGCGCCGAGGCCAGCAGCATCGGCCCCGCGGCACCGTAGGCGACAAGGCTGAAGTCGCGCGGATCCGAACCGTGGCGGATGGCGACGTTGGCGACTTCCTCGGCGATGTTGTTGATCGCGATCTGGTACGCATAGCCCACGCGCTGCATCAGCGGGATGGGCGTGTCGAGGTTCTCGAAGGCGCGTCGCGAGGCAGCGATGTCGAGCTCCAGCTGGCCGCCGGCGAAGCCGCGCGGCTCCAGGATGCCCATCAGCAGGCAGGCGTCCGTGACGGTGGGCAGGGTGCCGCCGCGCCCGTAGCAGGCGGGGCCCGGAATCGCGCCGGCGCTGGCGGGGCCGACGGTGATGTCGCCCGAATCCGATATCGCGACGAGGCTGCCACCGCCCGCACCCACGCTGGAGACTTCGGTCGACAGCGCGCTGATGACGAGGTCGTGTTCGATCTCGAAGCTGTCATTGGTGAAGGATTCCCCGCCGAGGATCAGCGACACGTCCGTCGAGGTGCCGCCAACGTCGCAACAGATCAGCCTCGGTTCGCCGATCTCCTCGCCGAGCCGGCGGCAGGACGCCGTGCCTGCAGCGGGGCCTGCGAACAGGATCTTGTACGGCTCGCGCAGGGCGTCGCGCCAGGGCAGCAGGGAGGCCGTGCAGTCCGCGAAGTTCAGGTCGCCGTCGAAGCCCAGCCCGCGCAGTCCGGCATCGAGTTTGTGTGCGTAGTCGCCGTACATGAGCTTCATGATCACGTCGACGACCGTGGTGGATGCGCGACTGAATTCCTTTGCCCGTGGCGAGATTTCCGACGAAACCGAGATGGGGATTCCGCCGAGGATTTCACGGGCCAGCGCGGCGAGGGCACGTTCGTGCGCATCGTTTGCGTAACTGTTGATCAGGCAGATCGCGAGGCCTTCGATCTGGCAACCACGGAGGGTTTCCAGCTCGGCGCGGGCTTGTGCCGCATCGAAAGGCAGCAGCACGTCTCCGTTGGATCGCATCCGCTCGCGCACGCCGCGCCGCAGGTAGCGCGGTACCAGCGGTCGGTTCGCGTCGCCGAAGGAGCGACGCCAGCGCGGATCGAGCTGGCCGTCGAAGGGGCGCCATGCGCGGCCGCCGTCGAGCATGTCACGGTGACCCTCGGTGGTCAGGAAGCCGATTTTGGGCAGGCGTCGCGTGAGGATCGCGTTGAGGCCCTTGGTGCTCGCGTGGTTGAACATCGGACTGCCGGCGACACCGAGGCGCCGCGCGCCTTCGACCACCGAGCGCTGCGGATCGTCGGGGAAGCTCGGTACCTTGGTGACCTGGAGCTTCCCGTCGCGGTACGCGACCACGTCCGTGAAGGTGCCGCCGACATCGACGCCGAACATCGGCTTACGCCCCACGCTTCGTGCCGGTGGGCACGAGCGCCTGGATCGCGGTGGTCAGGGTGCCGAACAGCGGGCCGGGTTCGCGGCTCACCGAATGCAGGCAGTGCCCGCACTTCACGACTTCCCACCAGCCGCCTTCGCTCAGCACGCG
>JBDLPS010000025.1:0-4722 GCA_039800965.1 Pseudomonadota bacterium
TTCGTCCGTCGCGTCATGCCGCGGGCCGTAGGTCAGCAGCGCGCGCAGGACCACGAGCTCCGCATCCGTCAGCGTGCCATCGACCTCCACCAGGTGAAGGAAACGGGCACCGAGCCCTCGCACCGAGGGCTCGAGACTCTTCAACTGGTCGAGGAGCTTGGCGAGGCGGAAGTCGGATGCGGCCGGGCCGCCTGAGATGTGGAGCATTGATTTGGCTTTCAGGGCTTGGAGCCCGGGTCCAGGTTCGAGGGCGCGTAAACCGGTGCAGGGAAAGGCGTGACGTTGCCGTCGAACTGGGAGATCTTGCTGACGCCGCGCTTGCCGACCTCGTCGATCCGCAGCACCGAGTGCATGGGCAGGTAACTGCGCTTCACGCCCTCGAATTCCGTCTTGATCTTCTCCTCGGCCGGGTCGACCACGACGCCACCCCGCTCGCCGAAGACGATTTCCTCGACTTCCACGAAGCCGAAGAGACTGCCGTGGCCCACCTTGCGGGCGTAAATCTCGTAGACCTTGCCCTGGTTCAGGAAGAGCACCTTGTAGAGGAGATTCGATGCCATGGGGGTCCGGACTCGGCCAGCGGGATCGGGCGGATGCGTATTATAGCGACCCATGGCGGCGCACTTGCAGATCATCGAGCCTCCCGCGGGCGACCGTTCGCTGATCCGGCGCTTCTGGGGGACGGCATCCGGCTTCTGGACCGGGGAATCCCGGAACCGCGCCTGGGCGCTGACGCTGCTGCTGGTGGCCGTCACCTCCAGCCAGATCGCCGTGCAGTACCGCCTGAACTTCTGGACGCGCGACATCTTCGACGCGGTCGAGATGCGGGACGCCCCCTCCCTGTGGCAGCAGGCCGTGCTGGCAGTCCCGCTACTTGGCGTGGCGGTCGCACTCGCGGTCGCGGCCGTCTACGGACGCATGTCCATGCAGCGGGAATGGAGGGGCTGGCTGGTCCGGCGGCTGGTCGACCGCTGGGTGAAGCAGGGCCGGACACACCAGCTGAACCTGGTGCAGGGAAACCACCAGGTACCCGAAGGTCGCATCACCGACGACGCGCGCATCGCGACCGACGCCCCGGTGGACTTCGTCGTCGGGCTGTTCCATTCCGTGGTGGGCGCGGCGACGTTCATCGGCATCCTGTGGTCGGTGGGTGGGAGCCTGGACCTGCATGCCGGCGGACTGGCGCTCCACGTGCCGGGTTTCCTCGTCGTTGCGGTAGTCGTCTATTCCCTGCTCGTCACGCTGGCGATGCTCGCCGTCACACGGCATTTCACGACCGTCTCCGAATCCATCAACCAGGCCGAGGCGGAATTCCGCTTCGCGCTGACGCACGTCCGCGAGAACGGAGAGCGCATCGCGCTGCTCGGCAGCGACGCACAGGAGCGCAGCAGCTTGGCCGCGGCACTGGCCGTCGTCGTCGAACGCTGGCGCCGCTATTGCGGCCAGCACCTGCGCGTGACGCTCGTCTCCAACTCGAACTTCCTCATCGCGCCGGTGCTGCCGATCTTCCTCTGCATGCCGCGATTCCTCGACGGCGGCATGACACTTGGCGAGGTCACGCAGGCCGCGGCAGCCTTCGTGCAGGTGCAGTCCTCGTTCAACTGGCTGGTGGACAATTTCGCCCGCTTCGCGGACTGGCGCGCGGCCGCACGGCGGGTGGGTTCGCTGCTGGAATCACTGGATGCGCTCTGGCAGGCGGGAAGACCGGGCCTCCCTGGACGCATCCGTCGTGGCACGGACGAGTCCGTGGCGCTGCGACTGCATGACCTGCGCGTACATACCGACGCCGGGTCGATCCAGCTGGACACGCCGGACCTCGTCGTCGGGCGTGGCGAACACGTGCGGCTGGCGGGCCGCTCGGACGCCGGCAAGGCGGCGCTGCTGCACACCATCACCGGCCTCGCGGACGAAGGCGCGGGCGAGATCCTCGTGGGACGCGGACTGCGTGCTTTCGTCATGCCGCAGCACCCCTACATCCCGATCGGGCCCCTGCGCCGCGTTGCCTGCTACCCCGCCGCGGCAGACCATGTCGACGACGACACGCTGCGAGGCCTGCTCGATGCGTTCGGGCTCGGCGGGCTGACGACCCGACTGGACGAAGACGCACCGTGGGAACAACTGCTCAGCGACGGAGAACGGCAACGCCTCGCTTTCGTTCGGGCCTGCGTTGCCGCGCCGGACCTGCTGCTGCTGGACGACCCGGCATCCGCACTCGACCCCGACAGCCAACGCCAGTTGGTCGATCAACTCGTCGCGCGCCTGCCGGGCGTCACGATCCTCGGGTTCTCCAACCGGTCGGACGCCGACGCACTGTACGACCGCACGCTCCATTTCGACGTCGTACCCGTCATCACGGGAGGACAGACATGACCGCCGATGCGCTGGCAGCTTTCTGGCGACTGCTGCGCCAGCCAGCGGGACCGAACGTCTTCAACCCCTGGATCGACCATGACGCCGGCACCGACCTGCGGCGCGATGCACCGGCCCGGCGACGCGAACGACTGGCCGCACACCTCGACGCGGACGTGCGGCTGGTGCTCGTGGGCGAAGCACCCGGCTACCAGGGCTGCCACGTGACCGGCATCCCCTTCACGAGCGAGCGTCTGCTGATGGCCGGCAGCATCCCGCGTGTCTCGACCGGCGGTGCGCGCCTGAGCTCGCGCCACATTCCCTGGAGCGAACCCTCGGCGACGACCGTCTGGGGCACGCTGCACGGTCTCGGCCTCGCCGAGCACACGGTCCTGTGGAACGCCTACCCCTGGCACCCGCACAGGCCCGGCGAGCCGCAGTCGAACCGCACCCCGACGCCGGCGGAGCGCGTGGCAGGGGTGCCGGTGCTCGTGGCGCTGCTGGCGGCCTTCCCCGCAGCACGCGTCTTCGCCGTAGGCCGCACGGCGGAAGCGTCGCTGCGCGACGCGGGCCAGGCAGCGGAACCGTTGCGCCACCCGTCGATGGGCGGAGCCGCCCTTTTCAGGGCCCAACTCCAGGACGCGATGCGCCGCTGATTGCGTTGTACCGCCGGCAGTACATATGCTGCAGGCAGTGGCGCACGGGCGCCGTCGCGCACGGTTGCGGGGACATCTTGGCAGTCAGGAAGAGCAAGGCGGAAAGCCCCGCGACGGAAGGCCGCGCCTCCGACAAGACGCGCGAGAACATCCTCGAAGTCGCCACGCGCGAATTCTCCGAAAAGGGCCTTGCCGGCGCTCGCGTGGACGAGATCGCGGAGCGGACCAACACCAGCAAGCGGATGATCTACTACTACTTCGAGAGCAAGGAAGGCCTGTACCGGGCCGTGCTCGAGAAGGTGTACGAACAGATCCGCCTCATCGAGTCCGGCATCGACATCGAAGGCCTGTCACCGGAGGACGCCCTGCGCGAACTGGTGCGAGTGACCTTCGACTGGCACAACAAGCACCCGGACTTCGTGCGACTCGTCATGAACGAGAACATCCACCAGGGCGAGCACCTCGGCTCGCTGGGCGGCATCAAGTCGCGCCGCCAGACCATCGTCGAACTGCTGCGCCGCGTACTGACGCGCGGGATCAAGGCCGGCCGTTTCCGGGCCGACGTCGACCCGGTGGACCTTCACATGTCGATCAGCGCGCTGTGCTTCTACAACGTGTCGAACCGCCACACCTTCTCGCGCATCTTCGAACGCGACATGACCTCGCCACGGGCCGTCGCCGCCCGTCGGGAGATCGTCGTCGACACCATCCTGCGCTGGGTACTGACCAAGGTTTGACGAACTGGTTCGTACACGGTAGTTTCCGGCGAAAATACCGGGGGCCGAACCATGACAATTCCTGTCCGCCTTGCCGCCTGCCTCGTGGCCTGCCTGGGCCTCGCGCCCATCCTGCAGGCCGCGCCAGCCCCTGCAGACCCCCGATCCACGGCCGCCGCGCCGGTACTCGATGACCACTATCCCCCGCGCAGGGTCTCCTTCGCAGGCGGCGTCACCGGCCTTCCGGACCTGGTCTATGCACAACCGGCAGGCTTCCGTCCGCTGACCCTGGACGTCTACCTGCCGCCCAGGAGCACGGCGCGCCGGGGCGGCAACCCGCTGGTGGTATTCATCCACGGCGGCGGCTGGGTCAACGGCCACACCCGCCACAGCGGCGCATTCGAGAACTGGCCGGGCCTGCTCGCCGCGGTCGCCGCCAAAGGCTACGTCGTCGCCTCGCTCAACTACCGGCTGAGCGGCGAAGCTCCTTTCCCGGCAGCCATCCAGGACGTGAAATCCGCCATTCGCTGGTTGCGCGCGCGCGCGGCCGTTTACGGCATCGACGCAACGCGGGCGATGGCCTGGGGTGGTTCTGCCGGCGGCCAGCTTGCAGCGCTGGCTGCAACCTCCTGCGGCGAACCGGCTCTGGCTCCCGCCGGGGCAGCCGAAGTGTCGGACTGCGTGCAGGGCGCCGTGCTCTGGTATCCCGTGACGGACTTCTCGGCCATGGCGCGCCCGGCCGGACCCGGCGCACCGCCGCCGGCCGAGAACAAATACCTCGGTTGCGCGATCGCGCTATGCAGCGCCGAAACGCTGCGGCTGGCCAGCCCCCTGAAGCAGGTATCCGCGCGCACGCCACCCATGCTGATGGTGCACGGCGACGGCGACCGACAGGTTCCGGTGCAGCAGTCCATCGCCCTCGACGCCGCGCTGAGGGCGGCAGGCGTGCACAGCGAACTGCTCGTGATCCCGGGCGTGGACCACAGCTTCATAGGTGCCAC
>JBDLPS010000026.1:0-11070 GCA_039800965.1 Pseudomonadota bacterium
CCCGTGAACCTCGTCTTCCTCATCGCCTCCGGCATCGACATCGCCAACGACCGCGTGATCGCTGGCCTGGAGTCCGTGCTGGGTGCCGACGTGACCATTTTCGGTGGCACGTCGTCCGACCAGATGCAGGGCATCGCCACCCACCAGGCGGTGGATGGCAAGGTCTACCAGCATGCCGCGTATGCGGTCGGATTCTGGCTGCCCGGCCTGCGTGCGGATACCCAGGCCACCCATGGGTTCACGGCGGTTGGCGATGCGATGGTCGTGACCGCATCCCGCGGCAACCGCATCCTCGAACTCGATGGGCGCCCGGCCTGGCCGCGCTACCTGGAGCGCCTCGGGTTGCCGGCCGACGCGAAGTTGTCGGCAACCATTCCGGTCGGCGCGCTGGCAGAGGCACTGCCGGCCGCGCTCGCCGAGGAGTACGGCAATCCCCATATCCTCCGTGTGGTCACGCAGCACGGTCCCGATGGGTCGCTCGTGTATGCGACCGACGTGGCGGAGGGCACGCCGCTCTGGCTCACCATGCGCGACGAGTTGCGCATCTTCGCCGACATGGACCGCATGATGGAGGCGATGGTGTCCCGCAACGCCAATTCGAAGCCGGTCGCGGTGTTCCAGGCCGACTGCCTCGCCCGCGGCCGGCGCCTGTTCGATCGCGTCATGAAGGATGAACTCGTGCAGCGCATGCAGCAGCCACTCTCGGGCTCCGCCGGCATACCACCGTGGTTCGGGATGTACGGCTTCGGCGAATACGCCAGGCTCGGTGGCCGCAACGTGTACCACAACTACACGACCGCGCTGGCCGCGTTGTACATGGATTGACTCCGCAGGTCGCCATGCCGCGCACCGAGTCGCCGCGGCCGGACGCCGAGTCCGGCTTCAGTTTTACCGAGAGCCGCCTGCTGCAGCAGCGGCTCATCGACGCGCGTGCGACCCTCGACCGCCAGGTCGGCCAGCTCAAGCGGCTCAACCAGTTCTCCAACCGCCTACTGACTCAGGCCGACGACCGTTCGCTGACCACCCTGTTCGCGGAAGCCATCGTCGACATCCTGGACATCGAGTGCGGTGCGGCGTGGCTGCTGGATCGCGGCGGTGCCGTCACCGACATGGCGGTCTGGGGCGCCCCCGACGGACGCCTGGATGCGGGCGCGGGGCCGCGGCTCCGCGAGCATCTGGCACAGTTCCGCAGCCAGGGTGTCCGGCTCGACGGCAGCGCGCAGCAGCGTTTCTTCGGCGACGGATTTGCCATGTCCGCCATCGCGCAGGGCGGTGGCGTGGATGCGAAGTCCGTCGTGCTCTTCGGCGCCAATACCGCTGCGCAGGACGGCATCTACGGGCCCATCACCGACGAGATGGTCACCTTGCTGGTGGCGTTGGCGGACAAGTGCGCCGCGCGTCTTTCCAGCGTGCGCTCGCAGAACATCATCGAGGCCCAGCTGGATTCGATACGCCGTTCCGAGGAGCGACTGCAGCTCGTCCTGCAGAGTACGGACGAGGGCTGGTGGGACTGGGACCTGCGCAGCGATTCCTGTCTCTATTCCGCGCACTGGTGCGAGATGCTGGGCGCGCGGATCAGCGGGGCCTATGCATCCGGTCCTTTCTGGTGGGACCAGATGCCGGAGGGAGACCGGGCGCGATTCGATGGACTCCTGGTGTCCAGCGGCACGGCAGACCGCGCTGGCCGGTTCGAGCTGGAGATGCGCATCCGGCGCACCGATGGCACCTGGATGCCCATCATGGCCCGTGCCATCGTCCACCGGGACAGGAGTGGCGGGCTGGTGCGCGTGGCGGGATCCATCCAGGACCTCAGCGAGCGCAAGCAGACGGAGGAACATATCCATCGCCTGGCCTATTTCGATGCGCTGACGGGTCTGCCCAACCGGCGCCTTTTCGAGGCGCGGCTGGCCTCCGCCATCGAGGGAAGCCGCATTTCCGGCAACCGCTTCGCGGTGCTGATGATCGACATCGATCGCTTCAAGCAGCTCAATGACTCGCATGGGCACGACGCGGGGGATGAGCTGCTCAAGGCCTTGGGCCAGCGGCTGCAGGAGTCGGTGCGGGGTGACGACACGGTGACCCGCGTGGGTGGCGATGAATTCGCCATCCTGCTTCAGGGCGTCGGCACGGACGAGTTGCAGGCCTCGGAGCAGGCCCTGCGGCTCGGCGACAAGCTGCTCTCCGAAGTGGCGAAGCCGGTGTATTTCACATTCGGTGCGCGGCATTTTTCCTGCAGCATCGGGGTGGCGGTTTCGAACGCGGACTCGACGACGATGTCCACCCTGAAGAACGCGGATGTCGCGCTCTATCAGGCGAAGGAGGCCGGTCGCAATTGCGTCAGGCTGTTCGATCCCGACATGCAGGCCCGCGTGGAATGGCAGGCCGGCATGGAGCAACGCCTGGTGGTCGCGCTCGAAGAGGGTGCCTTCAGCGTGCGCTACCAGCCGCTCGCGGACCGCCACGGCGGCGTCGCCGGTGTCGAGGCGCTGTTGCGCTGCCGGACGTCCGACCAGTCCAGCTTCTCGCCGGCCGAATTCATTCCGGTCGCGCAGGAGTCCGGGCTGATCCACCGGCTGGGCGCGTTCGCCATCCGCGAGGCCTTGCAGCAGTACCGGCGCTGGCACGACGCCGGAACCTTGCCGCCGGGGCTTCGGGTATCCGTCAACGTCAGCGCACCCGAATTCCTTCGTGACGATTTTCCGTCCCGCGTCCTGTCCGAATTGCGCCAGGTTGGAGTGTCGGGCACGGCGGTCTGCCTGGAGATCACCGAGGCTACGGTCGTCCGCGACCTGGACGTGGCGGCGGCGCGCATGCAGACGCTCTGCGACCAGGGCGTGGAATTCTCGCTGGATGACTTCGGGACCGGCTTCGCATCGCTGGCCTACCTGCGCCACCTGCCCATCAGCGAAGTGAAGATCGACCGGAGCTACGTGCAGAAGATGCTGGTCGACGCGCACGACAGGGCTCTCGCCAGCGCCGTCATCCATCTCTGCAAGGAACTCGACATGCGCGTTGTCGCCGAGGGCGTCGAGACTCTGGAACAGTATGCGATGCTGTGCGCGCTGGGATGCGATCGGTTCCAGGGCTTCCTGTTCGGCAAGGCGGTCGATGCAGTTGCCGATCCGCGCGAGTTCATCGTGGGCGAGATACCGTTGTCAGTGAAACAAGGTTGAACTGACCGGCGAGGCTGGCGCCCGCACTTGCCATGCGGCATCCTCGGCCGATGGAAGCGCTCATCAAGAAAGTCGTCAACGCCCAGTCCGGGGAAATCAAGGCCCTGCTCTGGTCCTTCCTCTACTTCTTCTTCCTGCTCAGCACGTACTACATGCTGCAGCCGCTTCGCGATGCCATGGGCATCGAGGGTGGCACCAGGAATCTTTCCTGGCTGTTCCTCGCGACCTTCCTTGCGACGCTGGTGACGGCGCCGTTCCAGGCCGCGCTCGTGGCCAAACTGCCACGCAACCGCTTCATCCCGGTCGTGTACCTGTTCCTTGTCGCGAACATGCTGATCTTCTGGGCGCTGATGCGCGCCAACGTTGCGCCGGTCGTGGTGGCCCGTGCGTTCTTCGTCTGGATCACCGTGTTCTCGGTCTTCACCGTGTCGGTGTTCTGGTCGTTCATGTCCGACCTCTACTCGTCCGAGCAGAGCAAGCGCCTTTTCGGCTTCATCGGTGCCGGAGGTTCCATCGGCTCGATCCTGGGTCCGATGATCACGCGCCAGCTGGTGGAGCCCATCGGCGTGGCCAACCTGTTGCTGGTGGCTGCGACCCTGCTTGTGCTTGCTGTGGTGGCGGCCAACCGCCTTGAAGGCGCCGCCGCGGAACTGCAGGCGAGTACGCCGGGCTTCCAGGCGGCGAGCGCCGGGCGGCAGAAGCAGGCCGTCGGCGGTGGCATGTTCGATGGCTTCGGGCTGCTGTTCAAATCTCCCTATCTGGGTGGCATCGGCCTGTGGGTCTTCCTGCTCTCGCTCGCCGGCACTTTCCTGTACCTGACGCAGGCGGATGTGGTCGCGGCGGCGGCGGCGGATTCGGCGGGGCGGACGAAGATCTTCGCCACGATCGCGCAGTGGGTCGGCATCCTGTCGCTCGTGATGCAGTTGCTGGCGACGGGTCGCATCATCTCGAAGATCGGCACGGGTCCGGCCGCCGCGCTGCTGCCGGCGGTCTTCGTGCTCGGGTTCATCGCCCTGGCGTTCAGCCCGGTGCTGCTCGTGGTGGCCGGCTTCCAGGCCGTGCAGCGCGCGACGAACTTCGGTGTGGCGAACCTCGCGCGCGAGTCCCTGTGGACGGTCGTCAGCCGCGACGAGAAGTTCAAGGCGAAGAACATCATCGACGGCAGCGTGTTCCGCCTCGCGGACTGGCTGAACGCGTCGCTGTTCAAGGGGCTTTCGGCGCTGATGGCGCAGCCGGTGCTGGCTTTCGTCACGGCCGGCATCGCAGGGGGATGGTTCCTGCTGTCGCTGGCGCTGGGCCGCACGCAGGAACGCAAGGCAAAGGAACAGGCCGCCAGCGCGGCCTGAACCTGATCGCCGGGCTCAGGCGCCCGGCGCCACCTTGGCAAGCGCGGAGGCCAGGAAGCCCACGCTCTGGTCCACGTTCTGCCACTTGTCGAGGCCAAAGAGGCCCACGCGGAAGGTCTTGAACTCCGGGCCTTCGCCACACTGCAGCGGCACGCCCGAGGCGGTCTGCAGTCCTTCGGCGATGAACTTCGCGCCGCTCTGGATGCCAGGGTCGGTCGTGTAGCTCACGACGACGCCCGGCGCCTTCCAGCCGTCGGCCGCCACGCTCGGGAAGCCGCGCGATTCCATCAGCGCGCGCACCTTCGTGCCGAGCTCGACCTGCTTCGCCTTCAGCACGTCGAAGCCGATGGCGCGCATTTCCTGCATGGTGTCGCGCAGGCGGACGATGCCATCCGTCGGCATCGTGGCGTGGTAGGCGTGCTGGCCCTTCTCGTAGCCTTCGGCGATCTGCAGCCACTTCTTGAGGTCTGCCGCGAAGCTCGAGCTCTGCGTGGCATCGATCGCCTTGCGGGCGCGCTCGCCCAGCATGACCAGGCCGCAGCAGGGCGTGCTGCTCCAGCCCTTCTGCGGGGCCGAGATCAGGATGTCGACGCCGAGGGCGCGCATGTCGACCCACATCGCGCCGGAGGCGATGCAGTCGAGCACGAAGAGCGCACCGACCTCGCGGGCTGCGGCGCTCACGGTGCGGATGTAGTCGTCCGACAGGATGATGCCGGCGGAGGTTTCGACGTGCGGCGCGAAGACGATGGTCGGCTTCTCGCGGCGGATCGTCGCGGCCACTTCATCGGCCGGGCAGGGCGCCCAGGGCGCCTGCGCACCGTCGCCCTGCGGGCGGGCCTGGCAGACGATCGCGTTGTCGCCCAGCTTTCCGGCATCGAAAATCTGCGTCCAGCGGAAGCTGAACCAGCCGTTGCGAACGACCAGCAGCTTGCCGTGGTTCGCGAACTGGCGCGCCACCGCTTCCATGCCGAAGGTACCGCCGCCCGGCACGAGTGCCACGGCGTCGGCCTGGTAGACCTCCTTCAGCGTGGCGATGACTTCCTGCATGACGCCGACGAAACGGCGCGACATGTGGTTGAGCGAGCGGTCGGTGTAGACCACCGAGAACTCGAGCAGGCCATCGGGATCGACGTTGGGCAGCAGGCCGGGCATGGGAAATCTCCGAACGGTTTCGGGGGGCGGCAAATTACCATGCAGAGGGGCTGGACTGGACGCGTCGGGGTGCGGCGCAGGAGTATCAGCTCATGACAATTCCTGCCGATGCCCAGCTGGCCGCCCTCGCGCGGGCCGTGGCGGATTGCCTCGAGGGCCGGGACCTGCGCCTTGTCACGGTGGAGTCCTGTACCGGTGGTTACCTCGCCAAGCTGCTTACCGACATCCCCGGCAGCTCCCGCTGGTTCGAGGGGGGATACGTCACCTACTCGAATGCTGCGAAGCAGCGGGACGTCGGCGTGCTGGCGCAGACCCTGCTGCGCCACGGGGCGGTGAGCGAGGCCGTCGTGCGAGAGATGGCCGAGGGCGCGATCGTCCGGACCGGTGCGGCCCTCTCCGTGGCGCTCAGCGGGGTGGCCGGGCCTGCCGGTGGAACGGCCCGGAACCCTGTTGGCAGCGTCTGGGTGGGCTTTGCCGCACAGGGCCCCGGTGGACCGCGGGTCACGACCGCCCACCATGCCTTCGGGGGCGACCGGGACGCGGTCCGGCGCCAGGCCGCCGCCGCCGCCCTGGCCGCGGTAAAGGGTCATTTCACCCCGTAGACACCGGAAAGACTGTACACATATACAGTCACCTGTGTTTTAATCCTCTCCATCGTCAAGCCCCAACCTTCGAGGCGCACCCCATGGATGAGAACCGCAAGAAAGCCCTTTCCGCCGCCCTCGGCCAGATCGAAAAGCAGTTTGGCAAGGGTTCGGTCATGCGCCTGGGCGATTCGCAGGCCTACGACGTCGAAGCCATTTCCACCGGTTCGCTCGGCCTGGACATCGCGCTGGGCATCGGCGGGCTGCCCAAGGGCCGTGTCGTCGAGATCTACGGACCGGAATCCTCGGGCAAGACCACGCTTACCCTCCAGGTTGTCGCCGAGGTGCAGAAGGCGGGCGGCACGGCCGCCTTCGTTGACGCCGAGCACGCCCTCGACCCGAGCTACGCCCAGAAGCTCGGTGTGAACATCGACGACCTCCTGGTCTCCCAGCCGGACACGGGTGAGCAGGCGCTGGAAATCACCGACATGCTCGTCCGCTCCGGTGGCGTCGATGTCGTCATCGTCGACTCCGTCGCGGCGCTCACGCCCAAGGCCGAAATCGAAGGCGAGATGGGTGAACTGCAGGTCGGTCTGCACGCCCGCCTCATGTCGCAGGCGCTGCGCAAGCTCACCGGCAACATCAAGCGTTCGAACACCATCGTCATCTTCATCAACCAGATCCGCATGAAGATCGGCGTGATGTTCGGCAGCCCCGAGACCACCACGGGTGGTAACGCGCTCAAGTTCTACTCTTCCGTGCGCCTCGATATCCGCCGCATCGGCGCGATCAAGAGCGGCGAAGAAGTGGTGGGCAACCAGACGCGCGTGAAGGTGGTCAAGAACAAGGTTGCGCCGCCGTTCCGCGAAGCCGAATTCGAGATCATGTACGGCCAGGGAATTTCCCGCGAGGGCGAGATCATCGAGCTGGGCAGCAACCACAACATCATCGAGAAGTCCGGCGCCTGGTACAGCTACAAGGGCGAGCGCATCGGCCAGGGCAAGGACAACGTGCGCAATTTCCTCAAGGAGCGCCCGGAGATCGCCGAGGACATCGAGCGCCAGATCCGCGAGAAGCTGTTGCCTGCGCGCAAGCCGGCGGGTGATCAGGACAAGGAGCGCCTCAACTGAGTTGGGGTAGGCGTAACCGGCGGCAGGTCGACGAAGTCCATGCCGCCGATCCTCAGGCCGCGCGTGTTGCGGCCATGGTCCAGCTTTCCCGCCGCGAGCATTCGCGGGCGGAGTTGCGTGAAAAGCTGACCGGGCAGGGCTACCAGCCCGGCGCTGTGGCCGAGGCGCTGGAGGGCCTCGCGGCCGAGCGTCTGCTCGACGACGGCCGGTTCGCCGAAAGCTTTGTCAGGTCACACGCGGCACGCGGCCAGGGGCCCCGCCGCATCCGGCAGGACCTTGCTGCCGCCGGAATCGCGTCCGACCTGGCCGAGCAGGCGCTGGGCGAGGGGCCGGATTGGGGTGCCCTGGCGCGAGAGACGCGGCGCCGGAAGTTTGGCGAGTCACCGCCTGCCGACTGGGCGGAGCGCGGCCGCCAAGCCCGATTTTTGCAATACCGGGGCTTTTCAACCGATCATATCCGGATGGCCTTGGGCGGTTCCGAGGCTGACCTCGACCTCGATCCGGACCCATGACCCAAGCCAAGCCGACCACTGCCGCCGAAATCCGGCGCGCCTTCCTCGATTTCTTCGCCGATGCCGGCCACAGCGCGGTGGCTTCAAGCTCCCTCGTGCCAGGCAACGACCCGACGCTGTTGTTCACCAACGCGGGCATGGTCCAGTTCAAGGACGTGTTCCTGGGAAAGGACCATCGGTCTTATACGAGGGCGGCGTCCAGCCAGCGTTGCGTGCGCGCCGGTGGCAAGCACAACGATCTCGAGAATGTCGGTTATACCGCCCGTCATCACACCTTCTTCGAGATGCTGGGCAACTTCAGCTTCGGCGACTACTTCAAGCGTGAAGCGATCCGTTATGCCTGGGAGTTCCTGACCGTTCGCCTCGGCATCGATCCGAAGCGCC
Source organism: Pseudomonadota bacterium (assembly GCA_039800965.1). Classification (GTDB taxonomy): domain Bacteria; phylum Pseudomonadota; class Gammaproteobacteria; order Steroidobacterales; family Steroidobacteraceae; genus ZC4RG30. The sequence goes on from JBDLPS010000026.1 coordinate 8,282, forward strand.
TCTGGGTCACCGTCTACAAGGACGATGACGAGGCTGCAAGGATCTGGCTGGAGGAAATGGGCGTGCCGGCAGATCGTTTCACGCGTCTCGGCGAAAAATCCAACTTCTGGTCGATGGGTGACACGGGGCCCTGCGGTCCCTGCACCGAGATTTTCTACGACCACGGCGAACACATCTTCGGCGGCCCGCCGGGTTCGCCGGACGAGGATGGCGATCGCTACGTGGAAGTCTGGAACCTGGTTTTCATGCAGTACGACCGTTCGGCGGACGGCACGATGACGCCGTTGCCGAAGCCCTCCGTCGACACCGGCATGGGGCTGGAGCGCATTTCTGCCGTCATGCAGGGCGTGCAGTCGAACTACGACATCGACCTGTTCCGTCATCTGGTCGACGAGGCCGCCAAGCGGGTCGCCGCTGCCGACCTGTCGAGCCCTTCGCTGCGCGTGATCGCCGACCATATCCGTGCGAGTTCTTTCCTGGTCGCCGATGGCGTCCTGCCCTCCAACGAGGGCCGGGGTTACGTGTTGCGCCGGATCATGCGTCGCGCGATGCGCCACGGGCACAAGTTCGGCGCCGAACCGACGTTCTTCGCGGATCTCGTGCCGCCGCTCGTGGCGGTGATGGGCGATGCCTATCCTGAGCTTCGCGAGAAGATGGGTTTCATCCGCAGCGTCCTCCTGAAGGAGGGCGAGCAGTTCGCCCGTACGCTTGCCACGGGCATGGGCCTGCTGGATGAAGCGATCGCCGGCCTGGGTGACGGCAAGGTGCTGGATGGCGATACGGCGTTCCGCCTCTACGACACCTATGGGTTCCCGGTGGACCTGACGGCCGATATCGCGCGTGAGCGCGGGCTGGTGCTGGACCAGGCGGGTTTCGATGCGGCCATGGAGGCACAGCGCGAGCGTGCCCGCGCCGCGAGCCGTTTCGGCGTGGATCTGCGCGGCGGTGCTGACCTTGGCATGACCACCGTCTTCACGGGATACGACACGACGGAAGACGTGGGCGTGGTGACGGCCTTGCTCAAGGGTGGCCAGACGGTCGACCACCTCGAACTGGGCGAGGAGGGCGAGGTCGTGCTCGACCGCACGCCTTTCTACGCGGAATCCGGCGGTCAGGTCGGCGACACCGGAGACCTCGCCGGTGACCATGCCACTTTCGCGGTCGACGACACGCGCAAGCGGGGCACCGCGTCCACGCACATCGGACGTGTGAGCCACGGACGCATCAGCGTCGGCGATCGTCTTGCCGCGAAGGTCGATGGTGCGCGTCGCGACCATACCCGCCGCAACCATACCGCTACCCACCTGTTGCACGCCGCCCTGCGCAAAGTGTTGGGTGCGCACGTCACGCAGAAGGGTTCGCTGGTTGCGCCGGACAAGCTGCGTTTCGATTTCGCGCATTTCCAGGCTGTCGGAGCGGACGAACTGCGCGCCATCGAGCAGCTGGTGAATGCTGAGATCCGGGCGAACGCGATGGCCGAAACGCGCGTGATGGCGCATGACGCGGCTGTTGCCGCTGGTGCGATGGCCCTGTTCGGCGAGAAATACGCCGACGAAGTGCGCGTGCTGAAGGTCGGTGAATTTTCGATGGAGCTTTGCGGTGGCACCCACGTGGGCCGCTCGGGGGATATCGGCCTGTTCAAGATCGTCGCCGAGGGTGGCGTTGCCGCCGGCGTGCGGCGCGTCGAGGCGGTGACGGGCCAGGGCGCGCTCGAATACGTCGTGCAGACCGAGGATATCCTGCGTGGTGTGGCAGGTCTGGTCCATGGCACGCGCGATACGGTCACTGCGCGCATCCAGGACAGCCTCGAGCAGGTCAAGTCACTCGAGAAGCAGCTCCGCCAGCTCAAGGACAAGCTCGCATCCGGACAGGGCGGCGATCTCGCGGCCGGTGCCGTGGAGGTCGCTGGCGTGAAGGTCGTGGCGACGCAGGTCGATGGCGCCGATGCAGGTGCATTGCGCAACGCGGTGGACCAGCTCAAGGACCGCCTGAAATCGGCGGTCATCGTGCTGGCTTCCGTGGCCGGTCCGGACAAGATCATCCTCGTCGCCGGCGTGACCGCCGACCAGGTCGGCACGCTCAAGGCTGGAGAGATCGTGGGTGCGGTGGCGGCCCAGGTCGGCGGCAAGGGTGGCGGTCGACCGGACTTCGCGCAGGCTGGTGGCAACCAGCCCGCGGCCTTGGCGGCTGCGCTGGCGACGGTCGAGTCCTTCGTCCGGTCCAGGTTGGGCTGAAGTCCTCCGGGGAGAGTGCGAGCATGCTGATTCTGACCCGCCGCGTCGGTGAGACGGTGATGATCGGGGAGGAGGTCACCGTGACCGTCCTCGGCGTCAAGGGGAACCAGGTGAGGATCGGCGTCAACGCGCCGAAGCATGTGTCGGTTCACCGCGAGGAGATCTTCCAGCGGATCCAGGGCGAGGATGCCCAGGATGGCGGGGAAGGGCTGGAAGGGGATGCCGGTAACAGCTGATCCGCTGCTTTTGCCTTTGATCTGGGGCGCCAGTATGATCCCCGCCCTTGTCCGGCCAGCCGCGCAGTCCTTGCGCTGCCGGCGGCAGTGACGGAGAGATGGCCGAGTGGTCGAAGGCGCACCCCTGCTAAGGGTGTAAGGGTCAAAAGCCCTTCGAGGGTTCGAATCCCTCTCTCTCCGCCAGATCCTTTTTAGGATCAATGAGTTGGGCGCTGTCTGCTGTCCTACCCATCCGCGTACCCATCCGTTTGCGGCAGCTTCGTGGCGGCATCCTTCGTCGGCCCATCCCGACGACGTCGTGAGTACCCCCGCGTTCGAT
>JBDLPS010000027.1:0-5412 GCA_039800965.1 Pseudomonadota bacterium
CGGCGCGCAACGTCGTGTACGCCTACGACGCGCGCACGGGCAAGCAGCTGTGGAAGTACAACCCGGTCATCCAGGGCGAGCGCCTGCGCTACAACCTGGGCCTCGTGAACCGCGGCCTCGCTGCGTGGAACGGGAAGATCCTCATGGGCACGCTGGATGCGCGCCTCGTGGCGATCGACGCGAAGACCGGCAAGCAAGCCTGGTCCGTGGACACCGTACCGGAATCGCTGGGCCTCGGCGATCTCACGAACAAGTACTCGATCACCATGGCCCCCCGTGTCGCGAAGGGCAAGGTGTTCGTGGGCGGTTCGGGCGGCGAGTTCGGCGTGCGGGGCTGGATCGCGGCCTACGACGCCGAGACCGGCAAGGAGGCCTGGCGCTTCTGGACCGTGCCGGGTGATCCGAAGAAGGGCTTCGAGAGCAAAGCGCTCGAGGCTGCCGCGAAAACCTGGGATGGCGAGTGGTGGAAGATCGCGGGCGGCGGCGGCACCGTGTGGGATGCGGCTGTCTACGATCCGGTCACGGACCTGCTGTATTTCGGCACGGGCAACCCGACGCCCTGGAATTCGCGTGCGCGCACGCCGTCGGTGGGCGACAACCTCTATGCCGCGTCCATCGTGGCGGTGAAGCCGGATACGGGCGAATACGTCTGGCACTACCAGGAAACGCCGGGCGATTCCTGGGACTACGACGCCGTGAGTCCGATGATGACGATCGACGTCACGCTCGACGGCAAGAAGCAGCACGTGCTGGCCCAGCCGTCGAAGAATGGCTTCATGTACCTGCTCGATGCGGCAAACGGAAAGCTGCTCGCCGCGGACCCGTTCACCGAAGTGAACTGGGCAAGCGGCGTGGACATGAAGACAGGCCGACCCATCGAAGTGCCGGGTTCGCGCTACGAAAAGGAACCCTGGAACGCGTCGCCGGGCGCACCGGGCGGCCATACCTGGCACCCGAACGCCTACAGCCCGGACACGGGACTGATCTATATCCCGACCTGGGAAAACTACGGCACGCTGGCGGACATCCCGCCGGGCCGTACGCCGCCGGGGGGGTTCAGCATCGGCGTGGCCTTCGGGGTGAAGGTCGATGCGGACAAGCTCAAGCCCTATGCGCGCCAGGCCGACATCGGCGTGCTGAAAGCCTGGGATCCGGTCGCCCGCAAGGTGGTCTGGCAGTCCGAACCGGGACCGCGCGCCACCAGCGGCACGACGGCAACAGCCGGCAACCTCGTGTTCATGGGCAACAGCGGTGGCAAGCAGCTTGCGGCCTACGACGCGCGGAACGGCAAGAAGCTCTGGAGCTTCGACGCCAAGACGGCAGTATTTGCCGCGCCGATTACCTATGAACTCGACGGTGTGCAGTACGTCGCGGCGAGTGTGGGTGGTGCCACGCAGGGTGGCTACTTTGCGCCGACCTATGCACGCATGCTGGTCTTCGCCCTCGGCGGCAAAGCCAAGCTGCCGGAACCGGCGCCCTACACGCCGCCCGTGCTGAATCCGCCGCCTTCAACGGCAGCGGCCGACGTCATTGCGAAGGGCGGCGACCTGTACCAGCGCAACTGCTCGGTCTGCCATGGCGTGAACGGCGTGCAGGCGCGCACCAGCTTCCCGAACCTCACCGTGTCGGCGCTGCTGTATTCGCAGGACGGCTTCGACCAGGTGGTGCTGAAGGGCGTGCGCACGGACAAGGGCATGGGTTCCTTCTCGAAGGAGATGAAGCCGGCCGATACCATGGCGGTGCGGGAGTACCTCATCGCGCGTGCGAACGCGCTGAAGAACCCGGAAGCAAAGCCCGCTGGCCCGGCGCCGGCACCGAAACAGGAAACGGGCCACGCCGACTGACCGAATCCGCAAGCAGGAGCCGTCCATGCCGAAGCGCACCTATCGCCCGCTGCAGATGCATCGCATCCCGTACACGGACCTGACGGAGGCGCAGGTGCTGCAGGCTCTGCGCCCCGGCGTTAACGGACCCTGGGGCCTGGCGCGCACGTCCAGTGCCCTGGCCGGCAAGACGATCAGGATCGTCACCGACGAGGGCGGTCCGCAGCTCGAGTACCGCTTCCGCACGGATAGGGAACTGGAGCTGATAGAGCGCGGTGGGAAGGCCGTTAAGGTCGGCTACGGTGCGCTGGAAGACCGCGAGCTCGTGCTCGTGTCGCACCTGATCCCGGGTACAGCGCGAGGGTATTCGCTGGTGCTCGACCTTGCGTCGGGCCTCGCGACGGTTTTCGAGCTGACGTTCAACGGCTATGCCGCAGCGGAAACCGCCGCGGCCGCGGAAGCCAAACGCGAGCCTCAGTTCAAGAACGGCCGCCGCAACCGCGAGGTGCAGCGCAAGGTCTGGTTCGGCTACATCGACCAGGGTAGGTCACCGCCCACGGCCCGCCACGGCTGGACGAACCGGCTCGAAGGCAAGGGCATCGCCTGGACGCAGGACAACGACGTCGAGATCCTCGAGTTCTACCTGTCGGTCACCTACTCGAACATCATCGAGCTGACGCGCTTCGGCGGCGAGATGACGGTCTGCGCACCCTCCGACTACATCCGGGTGAATGACCACCAGTTCATCTATTCGCGGATCGAGTGCGAGTTCACCGGCACTTTCACGCTGCAGGTCATCGACCTCTTCGACATGACGCAGCGGGGTGTGCGGCTGGGCCTCACCGAGAAGGACGAGCTGGAGTACTACCTGTACACCGGCAAGGGCGTGGTCACCGGCCAGACCGCGACCTTCGAGGTTTTCGGCAACAACAGCGAGACGCGAGGACCACGGCGCGTGTACCGGCCGCTCGAGACCTTCGAGGTGATGACCGACGCCGAGGTGAAGGACCATGTCCTGAACCACGCGCATGCCTTCGGCGACGGCAAGGGCAGTGGGGCCGCCGGCATGGGCGGCTACAAGAGCGAGCGTGTCATGCAGTTCGCGGGTCGCAAGCTCGCGGTGCGCATGGAGGGCGGTGGCCCGTCGATCGACTACGAGTTCGTCGATGGCGGTAAGCTGAAGTGGCGCTACGCAGGCGACGCGAACTGGCGCGAGGCCTGGTACGAGATGTACGAGCCGGACGAGGAGCTCTACTTCTTCGCGCACCTGCTCGATGCCGAATTCCCGCGCTCCTGCGCGATGGTCGCCTTCGACATGAAGAACGGCCTGTCGACCCTGGTGAAGGGCACGACCGGCACGCCCTTCCGCAACAACGAGACGACGCCGCATTACTACTTCGGCACGTTCAGGACGGATGGCAGCCCGACGCCGCCCACCTATCTGCGGCATGGCTGGACGGACGAGATGGTCGGCGAGTGCGTGACCTGGAACTACCAGCCCGGCAACCCGGGCCTCACGTCCATGCACTTCTATGCGACGCCCTCGACCTATTCCTGGATCATCTTCCAGCCGGACGGCTCGGGCGGCATGCAGTGGAGTTCGCCCGGCTGGTACTCGAAGCTGCGCGATGGCGTGTACATCATGGCCTGGGTCGAGGAAGCCTGTAACGGCACGCTGGGCGTGATCTGCTTCAACCAGCGCCTGATGCACGACGCAGGCTTCGGTTACCACGTCGGTCGCAACGGCTTGTCCTTGAGCGTGATCGGCGCGCGGGCGCGCCACGCAGGCAAGTACGACATCAAGCGTTACCTCGGCATCAAGGTTTGAAGGGGCGCCCCATGAGCAGCACGAATCGACGCGACTTCCTGCGCAGCGGTGGCAGCGCATTGGGTGCAGGCGTGGCCGCTGCCACGGGCATGGGCGCGGCGACGGCAGAGGTCGCGACGCCCTTGGATGCAGCCGTCCACGCCGCGGCGCGCGAAGCCATTCGTCACGTGCACCGGGACTTCCTGGCTGCTTCCGCCGCCGACAGCGCAGCGATGACCTACCGGCCGCGCATCGCTGCGCAGCCGGACCGCATTGCCGTGGCCTACGACGGTCGATCCGCGCAGGCCGTCTTCCACGTCGAGGCGGAAACGGTCACGCCGCTGGAGGGCGAGTCGACGCTGGTGCGGATGGCGCGGCTGCAGGGCCATGTGGCGGAGCGCCGCATCGAGGCTGGCCAGCTGGAAGCGGAATACGTGAAACGGGATGACACCTGGCAGATCGCCACCCTGCGCTTCGTCGCGGCTTGAACGGGAGAAGACGAACATGGACGAACAGAACAACGTGAACCGTCGCCAGATGCTCGGCGGCATGGCCTTGGCCGCGGGTGCCGCGGGACTCGTGGGAGGCCTCGTGCCGCGCGACGGCAAGGCCGCCGAATCGGCAACGGGACTGGGTCCTTCACAGGCCCCCACCGTCACCGATGTGAAAGGCAAGGTGGCCTACGTCACGGGCGGGGCGAGTGGCATCGGCCTCGGCATTGCGCGCGTGCTGCATGAAGCCGGTGCGAAGGTCGCCATCGGCGATATCGATGATCGCAATTTCGCCGAAGCGAAGAAGCACTTCGCCGAAGGCGACGAGCGCGTCTATTTCGTTAAGCACGACGTCATGGACCGCGACGCCTGGGCGCGCGTGGCGGACGACATCGAAAAGAAGCTCGGACCTGTCGCCATCCTCGTGAACAACGCGGGCGTGGGCCTTCAGGCTCCAGCGAGCACCGGGACCGTGAAGGATTGGGAATGGGGCCTGGGCGTGAACCTCTGGGGTCCGATCTATGGCGTGAACACCTTCGTGCCGCGCATGCTCGCCAACAAGACCGGCGCGCAGATCGTCACGACGACATCGACGAGCGGCATCCTGCCGGGCAGCGGCGCGGGCATCTACACCGTCGCGAAGATCGCCGCCGTGGGCCTGATGGAAGAACTGCGCCACGAGCTGCGCGAGACGAACATCGGCACGACGGCCTTCGTGCCGGGCCTTACCGCCACGAACATCGGCCGCAGCGAGGAGCACCGTCCTGCGTCCCTGAAGAACGAGGGCCCGCCCGCCGTGGCACCGGGCGCCCGTCCGCGGGCGGCTGCTGCAACGGGTGCTGCACCTGCACCGGCCACTGCTACGCCCCGCCCGGCACCGCCCGCCGTGTCGCCGGCCTGGACGCGCCCGCAGGATCCGCTGGTCGTCGGTCGCTTCGTGCTGGACGGCATCCTGAACAACGACCTGTTCGTCGTGCTGCAGCCGGAATACCGACAGGGCGTGGAAGCGCGTTGCAACGCGTTGCTCGAGTCGATGGTCGAGTTCACGCCGATGCCGGAATCGGTGAAGCAGGGCGTGCGCGAGAACCGCTACCTGCGCACGCCGGTCTTCGCGCAGGAGATCGCCCACCGCAAGGCCACACGCAAGCGGAACATTCCGAACACCTGAGGCTCGCCCTGACGCGTGCCCTTACTGCGTGATACGCATCTTAGGCACCGACTTGCCACGTGCCGTCGCGAGCTTGCGGCACAGGATGTAGAACACCGGCGTGAACAGCAGGCCGAAGGCCGT
>JBDLPS010000028.1:0-2943 GCA_039800965.1 Pseudomonadota bacterium
ATCGACGCCCTTGGCCCAGGTGACCTTGCCATAGGCTTCGGCCGACAGCAGGTCACCAGTCAGGCGGTCGAGTACGTAGAAGAAGCCGTTCTTCGGCGCCTGCATCAGCACCTTGCGCGGCTTTCCGTCGATGGCGATGTCCGCGAGGATGATCGACTGGACGGCCGTGTAGTCCCACTGGTCGCCCGGCGTGGTCTGGTAATGCCACTTGAGATCGCCGGTCGCGACATCGAGCGCGATGATCGACGAGAGGAACAGGTTGTCGCCGCCACCCGGGCTGCGGATCGCGCGATCCCAGGGCGCACCGTTGCCGACGCCGACATAAAGCAGCTTGGCATCGGCGTCATAGGCGAAGGCGTCCCAGGCCGTGCCGCCACCGCCGCCCTTCCACCATTCGCCCGTCCAGGTCGGCAGGGCCTTCTCCATGGCCTTGTCGGAGGCCGCGCCATCCGGGCCCTTCGAGGGGTCGCCCGGCACGGTGTAGAAGCGCCAGGCCATCTTGCCCGTTTCGGCGTCATAGGCCGTGACGAAACCTCGCACGCCGAGTTCGGCGCCGCCGTTTCCGATGATGACCTTGCCGTCCACCACGCGCGGCGCGCCGGTGATCGTGTAGGGCAGGTCCGTCGGCGTGGTCTGCACGTCCCACTTCACGGCGCCCGTCTTCGCATCCAGCGCGACGAGGCGGCCATCGATGACGCCGACGAAGACCTTGTCCTTGTAGAGCGCGAGGCCGCGGTTCACGACGTCGCAGCAGGCGCGGTAACCGCGCACGCGGTCCGCCTTGGCGTCCCAGCGCCAGAGTTCCTTGCCAGTGCGTGCATCGACCGCGAACACGTTGCTCCAGTCGGCGGACGCATACATCACGCCGTTGGCGACGAGCGGCGTGGCTTCGAGTCCGCGCAATGACTGCGTGTCGTATGACCAGGCCAGGCCCAGTCGCGAGATGCTGTTGCGATCGATCTGCTTCAGCGGGCTGAAGCGCGTCTCGCCCTGGTCGCGGCCGATGGTGATCCATTGGTCGGTTTCGGTGGCCGCGGCCTTCAACGCTGCGTCATCGACGACCTTGGGCGAGTCCTTGTGGGCACAGGCCGCGAGGGCCAGGGCGGCGGCCAGTGCCGCGACGATCGAACGCTGTTTCTTGTTCATCCTGGATTCCCCTGCGCGGTGGTGCGGTGCAGTTCGTACTGGCAGATGTTCACGGCGGCGGCCACGTTCAGCGATTCGATCGCGCCGGTGCCCGGAATGGTAAAAGGGCGGATCCGGAGCGCGGCGAGTTGCTCCCGTGGCAGGCCGCGTGCTTCGTTGCCGAAGATATAACAGCTCGCCTCGCGGAAGGCGGGCGTGGAAATGGATTCGCCTGACAGGTCGAGGCTGGCGATGCGGTCGTAGCGGATCGACAGCGATTCGAGCGGTACGTCCACTTCGACCGGCACGTGGAAGATCGCGCCCATGCTCGCGCGCACCACCTTGCCGTTGTAGGGGTCGACGCTGTCAGGGCTCAGCAGGCAGCGGAAGCCGCCGAACCACGCGAGCGTGCGCAGGATCGTGCCGAGGTTTCCCGGGTCCTGGATTTCGTGCAGGTACACGGCGCGTTCACCGGCCTGCGGCGCAGGGGGCGGCAGCAAGGGCACCACGGCCACGATGTTCTGCGGCGTCTTCGTCTCGCCGAGTTGCGCCATCAGGTGCGCGTTCAGCAGGTGGTAGCGGAAGCACCCTGCCAGCGGGATGTGTTCCTTCGTGCAGTAGATCTCGCTGTCGCGCAGGCGCTTGTCGCGTTCGGCGGCCTTGTGAAGTTCCTGCACGAGGTGCTCGCCTTCCAGCATGAAACGGCCCGCGGCCTCGCGGTGCTTCTTCTGGTGGAGCTTGCGGACGTCCTCGAGCTTCATCGCAGCATGTCCTGCGCTACCGCCTCGGCGACCTTGATGCCGTCCACGCCGGCGGACAGGATCCCCCCGGCGTAACCGGCACCTTCCGCGCAGGGGTAGAGTCCCCGCACGTTCAGGCTTTGCAGGCTTTCCGCGTCGCGAGTGATGCGCACCGGCGAAGATGTCCGCGTTTCAACGCCCGTCAGCACGGCATCATCCCGGTCGAAACCGCGGATCTGCTTGCCGAAGGCCGGCAGCGCTTCGCGGATCGCCTCGATCGCATAGGGCGGCAGTGCGCCGGAGAGGTCGCCGAGCTTCACGCCCGGCGTGTACGAGGGCTGCACCTGGCCGAGTTTCGTCGAGGGCTTGCCGCGCAGGAAGTCGCCGACCAGTTGCCCCGGGGCGCAGTAGTCGCCGCCGCCCAGCACGAAAGCCTTCGATTCCAGTTGCTCCTGCAGGGCGATTCCCGCGAGAACGTCGTCCGGGTAGTCCTGCTCCGGGTTGATGCCGACCACGATGCCTGCATTGGCATTGCGTTCGTTGCGCGAATACTGGCTCATGCCGTTGGTCACCACCCGGCCGGGCTCGGAGGTCGCGGCGACCACGGTGCCACCGGGGCACATGCAGAAGCTGTACACGGCGCGGCCGTTCTTCGCGTGGTGCACCAGTTTGTAATCCGCTGCACCGAGGTCCGGATGGCCGGCGAAGCCGCGGAGCCTGGCCTTGTCGATCATCGATTGCGGATGTTCGATGCGGAAGCCTATCGCGAAGGGCTTGGCCTCGAGATGAACGCCGCGACGCGCCAGCATGCGGAAGGTGTCCCTGGAACTGTGCCCGAGAGCCAGCACAACGTGCCGGCTGCGGATCGACTCACCGCCCTCCAGCACCACGCCCCGGACTTGACCGTCTTCGAGGGACAGGTCGACCACCTTGCTCTCGAAGCGGACTTCGCCGCCCAGGGCGATGATCTCCTCGCGCATCCGGGAGACCACGCCGGTAAGTCGGAAAGTCCCGATGTGCGGCTTGCTGACGTAGAGGATCTCCGCGGGTGCGCCGGCACGGACGAATTCATGCATGA
>JBDLPS010000029.1:0-2825 GCA_039800965.1 Pseudomonadota bacterium
CCGGCAGGACTACAGCGACATACCGGAAGTGGAGTGCCTGCCCAATCTGAACCAGAACCTGCCCAGCACCGCTGCCGGGCAGAAGGCGGTCGATGACCGCGCGAAATCCGGGAAATAGGCCGACGCCGGCTTACTTGCCGGCGTTGTTGTCGTAGCTCTGGCCGGGGCCGGTGCCCTTCAGCGTCGTGCCGTCAGCCAGTTTGACCGAAACGTAGCTGCCGCCGGGCTTGCCGTCCCGCAGCGGATGCACCACGGCGGTGATCCTGTCGCCGTTTTTCAGGGTGCTGCGCTTCCAGCCATCGTGCATCAGGTTCTGGGGGCCGTTCATTTCCACGGCCCAGATCTCGCTCTTGCCCGCAGCATCCGTGACCTCGAGCTTGAAGCTCGAGTGCGGGTTGGTCCAGTTGAATTCCCGTACGACGCCCGAAATGGTCTGCTCCTTTGCGGAGTCGAACATGGCGCCGGAATGATGCACGAACGCCGGCGTGGAGAAGGCCAGCAGCATCGCTCCGGCCATGGTGGTGTGCAGAAGCTTCATGGGTCCGCTCCGTCTGGTCAGGGTGCCGTGGGCACGTTGATGGGGCCGCCGCCGGCGCGCGTCGCGTCGCCGAGGATGTGTCCGTCGGGCAGCGTCACGGCGACGAAGAGGCCGCCCTTGTGCTGCGACATTTCGCGCAGGGGGTTCAGGACCACCGTCACCTTGTCGCCGGTTCTCACGCTCTGCGAATTCCAGCCTTGACGCTTGAGGTTGTTGGGGCTGTTGAGTTCGATGTCCCAGACATCGGCGCTACCGTTCGCGGCCACTTCCACGCGGATGAAGGCGTGCGGATTGGTCCACTGGAACTCCTTGACGGTGCCCTGGACGGATACCTGCCTGGTCTGGTCGAACATCGCAAAGGAGTGGTGCGACATCGCCGGAAGGGCGATGCCCCCGAGTGCCAGCGCCATGCCGATGACCCGCGTGCGTAAGCTCATTCGTCTGCCCCCCCGATCCTGAACGCGCTGTGCGTTCAACTTGTTGTCCGTCCATTATATGCTCCGGCCATAACGAGAGAACATCGACCGGGGGATCGTGCGATGAGATTGCGAGCCATTTGCCTGCTGCTGGCTGCTGTCGGGGCAGGCGTTGCAACTGCCGCAGTTGCGGAGGCCGCCAAGCCTGCGCCGAAGGTCCGGCCGCCCGCTGGAGCTGCCTGGCCCAAGGGTGCCTACTCGCGCCTCGATGCCTTGCCCGACTGGGGCGGCGTGTGGGTGCTTGCCCGTCCGATGCCTCCCGCGGCCGGGGCACCGCCGCGTGAGCAACCGGTTCTGAAGGGGGAATACCTCGCGCGCTACCAGGCGTGGCAGAAGCAGGTCCGCGACAACAACGGCCTGGTGCCGCGGGAGACTTCCAACTGCATGCCTCCGGGAATGCCCGGGATGCTGGCCACGGGGCAATATCCCATTGAGTTCCTGTTCACGCCCGGCCGGGTCACCACGCACCACGAGGCCTGGATGCAGTGGCGCAACATCTGGACGGATGGCCGGGGGCACCCCGACGACCTGGAGCCGGGAATCTTCGGGCATTCGGTGGGTCGCTGGGAGGGCACCACGCTCCACGTGGAGACGGTGGGGCTCAAGACCTTGATGGAAATGGGACCGGGGATGAAGCACAGCCCGAAGCTGCGGATCCTGGAGCGGATCCATCAGGACCCGAAGGACCCGGATACCTTGCTGTTCGAGGTGAGCATGGATGATCCGGAGGCGCTGGAGCGCCCGTACCATGTCACCCACACCTACAAGCGACAGCGGGACTGGACGCTCATGGAGTTCGTCTGTGCCGAAAACGACCGGAATCCGGTCGATGCCAACGGGTTCACGGGTCTCCAGTAGCTTCCCGCTGTCGCGTCGCAGCAAGACCCTCGTCGGGGAAAACTCAAGCCTCGACGGGGATTTACGCGCAGCCGCCGATCCCGTACACTCCGCGTCCCGTCGCAGGGCTGCGTGCATGGCGCGCGTTCTGTCAGGCGTGGACGAGTAGTCTGGCGCTGCCCACCCGGGCAGCGAGCATGTGAGGGCCTCTTGGGGCCCTTTTTTGTTTGTTCTGGACGGTGCATGGCGGAACTTCGTGAACGGCTGATCGCGCTTGCCGAGCCGCTGCTGGCGGATCTCGGCTACGAACTCGTGGACATCGAATATGTTCCGGGACGCGGTCAGTCCACGGTCCGGGTCTACATCGACTGGCCGGGCGGGATCGCGCCGGCCGGCGTTGGCGACGAAAACGACGAGAACCGGTCCTTCGAGGGCATCGGTGTCGATGACTGCGAGAAGGTCAGCCGGGAGTTCTCGGCCCTGCTCGATGTAGAGGACCCGATACCTGGTGCCTACACCCTGGAGGTGTCGTCGCCTGGGATGGATCGCATCCTGCGCACAGGCCCGCATTACCAGCGCTTCGTTGGCGAGCGGGTGCATGTCGAGTTGCATGTGCCTCGCGACGGTCGGCGCCGGTATACCGGCCGGCTGGTGCGGGCCGACGAGGACGGAATCGAACTGGAAGTAGACGGCGCGCCGGTGACGATGTCGATCGCGGAGATCGGCAAGGCCAGGCTCGCACCGGACTGGCAGGCCCAGTCCTCGCGGAGGTAGAAGGACGATGAACAAGGAAATCCTGACTGTGGTGGACGCCGTCTCGAACGAGAAGGGCGTCGAGAAGGAAATCATCTTCGATGCGCTCGAGGCGGCGTTGGCTGCAGCGACTCGCAAGAAGCACGGCGAGGATTGGGACGTCCGCGTCGCGATCAACCGCAAGACCGGGGATTACGAGACCTTCCGCCGCTGGAAGGTGT
>JBDLPS010000030.1:0-3098 GCA_039800965.1 Pseudomonadota bacterium
GAGTTCGACCGGGATCCGGCCGCCTACTGCGACAAGTACGGCGTGGCGGGCAAGTACAAGGATTTCGTCCTGAAGAAGGACTTCCTCGGCATGCTGCGTGCCGGGGCGAACATCTATTACATGGCGAAGATGGCGATCCCGCGCGGCACCTCGGTGCAGGACGCGGGCGCACAGTTCCAGGGCATCACCACGAAGGAATTCCAGGCGAAGCTGCTGGCCAAGGGCGAGGGTCTCGTCGAGCGTCTGGACAAGCGTGGGGGTTACTGGAATGGCTAAGATCATTGGCGGCATCACGAGTTCGCACATCCCGGCGGTCGGCAATGCAATTGCCAACAACCTGACGCAGGAGCCGTACTGGAAGCGCTTCTTCGACGGCTACAAGCCTGCTCAGGCCTGGCTGCAGGAGCACAAGCCGGACGTGGCGATCGTGGTCTACAACGACCACGGCCTGAACTTCTTCCTCGACAAGGTCCCGACCTTCGCGCTGGGCTGCGCCGACATCTACGAGAACGCCGACGAAGGCTGGGCGCTCAAGCCGGTTGCCCCGTTCAAGGGTGATGCCGCTTTCTCGTGGCATATCGCGGAAAAGCTGGTCGAAGAAGAAATCGACATCTGCACCTGCCAGGAGATGAAGGTCGATCACGGCTTCGTGAACCCGATCCGCGCGCTCTACGGCACGCATGACGTCTGGCCGGTCACGACGATTCCGCTGGCGGTGAACACCGTGCAGCACCCGGTGCCGACGGCGGCCCGTTGCTACAAGCTCGGCCAGGCCCTGCGCCGCGCCGTCGAATCCTACGAAGAGGACCTGAAGGTCATCGTCTTCGGCACCGGTGGCCTGTCGCACCAGCTGCAGGGCGAGCGTGCCGGTCTCATCGATGTCGAGTTCGACCTCGAGTGCATGGACCGCATCGCGAGCGATCCGGAGTGGTTCACCAAGTTCAGCAACTCCGAGATCATGCGTCGTGCCGGTACGGAAGGCATCGAGACGATCATGTGGCTCGTCATGCGTGGCGCGCTGCAGCCGAACGTCAAGATCGTGCACAAGCACTACCATGCGCCGATCTCGAACACGGGCGCCGGCGTGCTGGTGCTCGAAAACACGCTGTAAGGCTCAAGCCTCCGCGTGAAAAAGGCCGGGACCCGCGAGGGTGCCCGGCCTTTTCTTTTGGCGCGCCTGCGGGCGCGCGACGCTCAGCGGTTGTAGGTCAGGGTCAGCAGCAGCGTCCGCGGGCGGATCGTGGAATAGCTGTAGATCGGCGAGGACACCGCGTCGCCGCTGTTGAAGTCATAGCCCACGTAATGCGAGGCCTGCGGGTTCACGAGGCGTGGGGCCGCATCCAGCAGGTTCGCCACCTGCAGCGACAGGTCGATGCCCTGCCAGCGCCGCCCGACATGCAGGTCGAGCTGGTTCACGGACGGGCCGGGCTTGAGGTCGGGATCCGCCACGGCGGAGTCCGCGAACTGGTACAGGTAGGGGCCCTTGTTCGCGCGCTTGAAGGCATCCGACAGCCGCGCATAGAAGCCTTCGCGGCCCGCGGCGGAGAACTGGTACTCGAGGCTGCCGTAGACCGTCCACGGCGCCTGGCCCATGGTCTGCCCGTCGTAGACCACGGGTGATCCACCCAGGCTCACCGTGTCGCGGAACTTCGCGTCGTTGTAACCCACGGCGAGGTTGCCGAGCAGGCCCGGCGCGAGGCGGGCATTCACCTCGAGGTCGAAGCCCGTGCTGCGCACGTGGCCGAGGTTGAACACGATGCCGTAGCCGCAGTTCGGCAGGAAGTAGTACCACTGCACGTTGCGCCAATCGATGGCATAGGCGCTGGCGCTCACCGACAGGCGCCCGCCCGCGGTGCGCTGCTTGGTGCCGACTTCATAGCTCCAGGTGTAGTCCGGGTCGTACTGCGTCGGTCCCTGAGTCAGCCCGATGTTGCCGAGATCCAGCGAACAGGCGGGCGGCACATGGCTGTTGCCGCCACCGGGGCGATAACCCTTGGCGACGGAGGCGTAATAAAGGCTGTCGGCATCCTGCTGGAAGGACAGCGCGAGCTTCGGCGTGACCGGCGTGGCGCTGGCGCTTCCGCCGCCCACCGAATGGCCGTTGTTCACCGGGCCGTCCTCCACGGCGACGAAGCTGGACGTCGTCTTCTCGACGCGCAGTCCGCCGGTCAGCGTCAGGCGTTTCGTGAATCGCCAGTCGGCGTTGGCAAAGAGCGAGAGCTGTCGATCGCGGGCGTGTTCGTTGCCGCGGTATTCCGAAACGCCGTCGAGCAGGCCGTTGCAGGCGCCGGTGCAGCTCCCGTCGTAGAAATAGCCCTCGAAGGCACCGGGGCCCTGCTGGCGGTCGAACAGCGCCTTCAGCAGCGGGTTCACCGCGTCCTGCGTGTCGGCCAGGCGGCTGTTCTGGAAGAAGAGCCCCGCGACCCAGCGCAGGCGGGATCCTGCGTCACCTCCCTGCAGGCGCAGTTCCTGCGTGAACACGTCCTGCCGCGTCGTGCCGACAAAACGGTCCGTAACCGATGCGCCGCCGGGCAGCGTGGGGAAGAGGTTGTCCGCGCCCGTCGCGAGCGGGCAGTCCGGCGTGTCCACCGAGTTCGCGCAGCCGATCGCGCCCAGTGCGCCGGCGATGTCGTAATGCGTGACATCCGAGACGCTGGATTCGCTGCGATGGAAATAGGACGTGTTGGACGTGAGCTTGAACCCGCCGAATTCGCCCTCGATCTTCAGTGCCGGCAGGGCGAAGTGCTCGGTGCTCTGCTGGCGCAGCGCATGGCCGTTAACGAAACGACCCGCTGAGGGGTTCGATAGCGAAGACCAGTAGTTGGGCGTGTCGTTCTGGTGCGAACCCTGGAACAGCAGGCTCGGCAGCGCCGACCAGCCGTCGGCGACCCGCCACAGCAGCGCGGCGCGTGCACCGCCGGCTTCGCTCCAGTTCGCGCGCTTGCTGGTCTCGCTGGTCTGCCAGTTCGTCCGGTCTACCCAGCCCCCGCTGTGGCGACCCCAGGCGCTGACGCGCAGACCCAGCACGCCGTCCTTCAGCGGGCCGCCGAATGCGGCGCCGGCCTCGTAGCCCGGATCACCGTGGGCCGTCATCGCCA
>JBDLPS010000031.1:0-2636 GCA_039800965.1 Pseudomonadota bacterium
CAATGAGCACTACCAGTCGCTGCTGGCCGAGGGCGTGGCCTCCACCGACGACGCGCGCCGGCTGCAGCTGTTCCGCGATGCGGAGGCACAGCTGAACGCGGACTCACCGTCGATCCCCATCTACTACTACCAGAGCCGCCATCTCGTGCGGCCTTACGTCAAGGGCTGGCGGGGCAACGTGATGGACCGCAATCCCTCGCGCAACCTCTGGCTCGGCGCCGGGGAGGGCTGAGATGGCTGCCTTCCTGCTGCGCCGCCTGCTGACCGCCATCCCCACGCTGCTGGTGATCGTCACGCTCGCCTTCGGCCTGCTGCACGCGGCGCCCGGCGGTCCCTTCGACGGCGAAAAGGAAATGCTGCCGGAGATCCGCGCCAGCGTCGAAGCGGCCTACCACCTCGACGAGCCGCTGCCCCGGCAATACGTCCGCTATCTCGGCCAGTTGCTGCACGGCCAGTTCGGCCCGTCCTTCCAGTACCGCAACACCAGCGTGAACGAGCTCATCGCCCAGGGCCTGCCCATCGACGCCACCATCGGTGGCCTCGCGCTGCTCATCGCGCTGCTGGTCGGCATGCCGCTCGGGGTGCTGGCCGCGCTCCGCCGCAACACCCTCTGGGACCGTGCCGGCATGGCCGTGGCGCAGCTGGGCATCTCGGTGCCGGTGTATGTCACCGCGCCATTGCTGGTGCTCGTCTTCTCGGTGCTGCTGCGCTGGTTGCCCGCCGGTGACTGGGGTGGCGGCGCCTGGCGCAACCTCGTGCTGCCCGTCACCGCGCTTTCGCTGCCCTACATCGCCTATGTCGCCCGCATCCTGCGTGCCAGCCTGGCCGATGTCCTGCATTCGCCCTTCATCCGCACGGCCCGCGCCAAGGGCCTGCCGTGGCGCACGGTCATCCTGCGCCACGCGCTCAAGCCGGCCGTGCTCCCGCTCGTGTCCTTCCTGGGTCCGGCCGCCATCGGCGTGATCACCGGTTCCATCGTCATCGAGACCACCTTCGGCCTGCCGGGCATCGGCCGTTTCTTCGTCGACGGCGCCTTCAACCGCGACTACACGCTGGTGATGGGCGTGACCGTGCTCTATGGCGTGCTGATCGTGCTGGCGAACCTGCTTGCCGACATCTGCTACGCGCTGCTCGACCCGCGCGTGAGGCTCGAATGAAGCACCCTGTCGCAAGCTACGCGGTGCTCGGACTGGTGCTCGCCGCGGCGATCCTCGTGCCCTGGGTCTCGCCCTACGACTACGCGACGCCGTCCTGGGACGAGCTCGACCTGCTGCCCCGGCTGGGCGGCCACCTGCTCGGCACCGACGACCTGGGCCGCGACCTGCTCGTGCGCCTGATGTGGGGCTGTCGCATCTCGCTGCTCGTGGGCGTGCTGGCCAGCCTCACGAGCCTCGTCATCGGTGTCGGCTGGGGCGTCACCGCCGGTTACCTTGGTGGCCGCACGGACGCCTGGATGATGCGCACCGTCGACGTGCTGTATTCCGTCCCTTTCATCCCCTTCGTCATCGTGCTGACCGTGATCTTCGGTCGCAACATCGTGCTGCTGTTCATCGCCATCGGCGCCGTGTCCTGGCTCGACATCGCGCGCATCGCCCGTGGCCAGACGCTCTCGCTGCGGCAGCGCGAGTTCATCGAGGCGGCGCGCGTCGGCGGACTCACCTCCGCGCAGATCATCCGGCGGCACATCGTGCCGAACCTGCTTGGCATCGTGTTCGTGTACCTCACGCTCACCATCCCCACGGTGATCCTCATCGAAGCCTTCCTCAGCTTCCTCGGCCTCGGCGCGCAGGCGCCGCTCACGTCGCTGGGCGTGATGATCGCCGAAGGCGCTGCGCAGATGCGCTCGCGCCCCTTGCTGCTCGTGCAGCCGGCGCTGCTGCTGGCCGTGATCGTCTATTGCTGCAACCGCATCGGCGACGCGCTGCGCGACCGCTTCGATCCGTCCGCGAGCCAGAACCATGAGTGAGGTCGTCACGGACAAGGCGCCGCTGCTCGTCGTCGACGGGCTGTCCGTGGCTTTCGGCGCGGACCGTCGTGTCGTCGATGGCGTGTCGCTCTCCCTGCGGCGTGGCGAGATCCACGGCATCGCCGGCGAATCCGGTTCCGGCAAGACGCAGCTCCTGCTTGCGCTGCTGGGCCTCCCGCCCGCAGGTGCCCGCATCGGCGGCAGCGCGCGGCTCAACGGCGAACAGCTCGTCGGCGCGCCCGAATCCCGCCTGCGCTCGTTGCGCGGCAATCGCGTGTCGATCGTTTTCCAGGATCCGATGACCGCACTCAATCCGCAGCTCACGCTGGGCCTGCAGATGACCGAGGTGCTGCAGGTACACGGCCGCTGCGGCAGGTCGGAGGCCCGCGAGCGCGCGGCGACGATGTTCGAATCCGTCGGCCTGTCCGATCCCCTGCGCCGCCTGCGCCAGTATCCCCACGAACTCAGTGGCGGCATGCGCCAGCGCGTGATGATCGCCATGGCGCTGCTTTGCGAGCCGGACCTGCTGCTCGCCGACGAGCCGACGACCGCGCTCGATGTCACCGTGCAGGCGCAGATCCTCGACCTGCTCCTCGACCTGCGCGAGCGGCTGGACATGGGAATCCTGTTCGTCACCCATGACCTCGGCGTGCTCGCGCGCCTGGCCGAT
>JBDLPS010000032.1:0-10583 GCA_039800965.1 Pseudomonadota bacterium
CGGATCAGCCAGACGAAATAGTCGAGCGGCATCGGCCCGTCGTGCAGGTCGCCGCCGATGAAATTGTGGGTCGCCGTACGGTCCAGGTGGCCGTAGCGGATCGCGTGGATCTCGTACACACTCAGCATTCAACACCAACTAGAACGACACGCCAAGATGAGCACCGCCGACATCATCGCCGTGGGATCCGGCCACAACGGCCTCGTGGCCGCTGCCTACCTCGCCGCCGCCGGGAAGAAGGTCCTGGTCCTCGAGCGCAACGCCTGGTTCGGGGGTGGTGTCGTCACCCGCGAACTCACGCTGCCGGGCTTCCGGCACGACCAGCATTCGATGAGCCACATTTTCATCCAGGGCAACCCCCTGCTGAAGAACGACGAGCTCAAGCTCAAGTCGCGCTACGGGCTCGAGTACATCTTCCCCGACGTGCCGATGATGTCGCTGTTCGAGGACGGCAGCACGCTCAAGCTGTACCGCGACGCGAACAAGTCCGCCGCGGAGATCGCCAAGTTCTCGAAAAAGGACGCCGAGACCTTCCTGAAGGTATCGAAGCAGGCGGCCGAGTGGCTACCGATGATCGCCTCGTCGCTGTATGTGCCGCCGGCCCCGGTCGGCGCATCGAACGCGATGCTGGACCAGAGCCGCGAGGGCCGGGCGCTGTGGCGCATCATCCAGATGAGCAGCCATGACCACCTCTGCGACCTGTTCGAGCATGAAAAGGTCCGCATGCACTTCGCCCGCGTTGCCGGCGAAAACCTCGTCTCGCCGGACGAGAAGGCCACGGCCATCGGCGCCTACGTCTTCCTGGGCTTCCTCGAGGCCTACGGATTCGGCGTGGCGCGAGGCGGCTCCGGCAAACTCACGGAAGCCCTGATCGCCTGCATCAGGGACCATGGCGGCGAAGTGCTCGCGAACGCAGACGTCGCCCGCATCAAGGTTTCCAACGGCAAGGCCTGCGGTGTGGAACTGGTGGACGGCCGCAGTTTCGACGCGAAGGACGCGATCATCGGCGCGATCCACCCGCACCTGCTCGGCTCGATGATCGACGGCATGGACCCGGTGGTGCGCAGGGATGCCGAGAGCACCCACATCACCGACGCCGCCTGCATCACCGTGCACGCCGCACTCGACGCCCCCCTGCAGTTCCATACCCAGGACACGGTCGATGCCGTGATGGTCGAACTGCTGCCCACGTCCTACGAAACACTGCGCCGCGACTTCGACGAACTGCGCTACCACCAGTTTTCGCCCTACCCGCTGCTTGGCCTTGGATCCCTGTCGCAGTTCGATCCGTCACGCGTACCGGCCGGCAAGTCGATCCTGCACCTCTGGGACTATGTGCCCTACCACCGGCCGGACGGCCGCAACTGGGACGAGGCCAAGCAGGATTACGCGGACGTGATGATCAACCACATGAAGCGCTTCGTCAGGAACGTGCCGGACGTGATCCTCCAGAAACACGTCGACAGCCCGGTGGACATGGAGCGCACCTCGCCCTCTTTCCGCCGCGGCGACCTGCACGGCATCGCGACCACGACCTACCAGTCGGGCGCGCACCGTCCGACGCCCGAACTGGGCCAGTACACGGTTCCGGGTCTCGACGGCTTCTACCTCGTGGGTCCTTTCCAGCACCCGGGCGGCGGCGTCTTCGGCGCCGGACGCGCCACGGCCATGAAGATGTTCGAAGCCCTGAAAATGGACTTCGACAGACAGGGCCGCGTGAAGTAAGGGCCTGAAAATGAAGCTCAAGAGCGCCGACGGTGGCGAACTGATGACGGTAAGCAGTCTGGAGCGCGAGGGCGACGCGCTGCTCATCAAGGGCAAGGTTTTCGGCGCGATGCCGATGACGGCGAAGCTCGATCCGGAATCCGCGCGCGAGGCGCTGAAGCTGCTCACGCCGCGCCTGATCCTCTTCCTGCTCACGCTGCCATTCCGCAAGGGGAAATAGCCATGATCCAGCGCATCCTGTCGGCCACCGCGGCACTGCTGCTGCCGGCCCTCGCCACCGCCGCCATGCCGACGATCTGCGGCGAATGCCGCATGGAAAAATACGCAACCTGCGGCGGATTCCTCGAAGGTGCGAGCGTCGACACGAAAGGCGGACTGTGGGTCGTGGACCTGCTCTCCGGCCGCGTGCTCGAGGTCGGCACCGACGGCAAGTGCACGACGCGTGGCAATACCGGCGGCCAGCCCAACGGCGCCAAGTTCGGCCCGGATGGCCAACTCTGGATCACCGACAAGCAGCAGGGCCTGCTGAAGATGGATCCGCAGACGGGCAAGGTGACGCCGCTCGCGCAGTCCTACCGCAACGAGAAGCTCCGCGGCCTGAACGACCTGGCCTTCGACGCAACGGGCGGCGTTTACTTCACCGAACCCTACGGATCAAGCGCACTCAAGCCGGATGGCCGCCTCTTCTACCTCCCGGCCGGCAAGGACGCGCACCTGCAGGTGGTGGCGGGCAATCTCGCATTCCCCAACGGAATCGTCGTCGTCCCCGCCCGCAACAAAGTCTATGTCGGCGAATACGCGCTGAAGCGCATCACCTCGCTGCCCTCGGTTGGCAGCCCGGACGAATTCGACGTCGCTCACGTGTTTGCGACGACGGTCGGCGGCGTCGGTCCGGACGGCATGTTGCTGATGAAGAACGGCACGCTGCTTGCCGCCAACTTCGACGCCGGCGAGATCATGGGCTTCGATCCCACGGGCCGCCCGATCGGCAGTTTCAAGGTGCCAGCAGGACTGCGTACCACGAACCTCGCCGTCCGCGGCGAGTGGCTTTACGTGACGGAAGGCTCCAGCGGCGAAGTCTGGCGCGTGAAACTCGCGCAGCAGTGACCGTGCGGCCGGACGAATTCGACCATGTGATCGCCGGTGCGGGTACGGCAGGCTGCGTGCTCGCCGCGCGCCTGTCGGAAGACCCCTCTGTGCGCGTCTGCCTTGTCGAGGCGGGCGAGCCGCGTGACCGACATCCGTTCATCCAGGTACCTGCGCTGGTGGGCGCCGCGATCGGCAATCGTTCGCTTGGCTGGGGCCTCGCCACGGAACCCCAGCCGGGCCTCGGTGGACGGCGCATTCCATTGCCGCGGGGCCGCGTCGTCGGCGGCTCCGGTTCGATCAACGGCATGGCCTATTTCCGAGGCCAGCCGCAGGACTACGACGATTGGGCGGCCGCCGGCAACACGGGGTGGAGCTGGGCCGAAGTACTGCCTTATTTCAAGCGATCCGAAAGCAACGTCGACCATCCCGGCTCGCCCTGGCACGGTCAGGACGGCCCGATACACGTCACGCACATCCCCAAACCGAACCCGCTGAACGCGGCGTTCCTGGAGGCCTTCGCCTCGGTGGGTGGCTACCCGGCCTGCGACGACTTCACGGGCGAACGACCCGAAGGTTACGGCCTGCGCCAGGGAACCATCCATCGTGGGCGGCGTGACTCCAGCGCCGCAGCTTTCCTGAGGCCGGCGCTGCAGCGGCCGAACCTGACCCTGCTGACCGGTGCGCTCGTTACGCGCGTGATGCTGGAGGGCCGGAAGGCCGTCGGCCTAGAGGTCCACGTCGGCGGAGTTGCACGGCAGCTCCGTGCGACGCGCGAAACCCTGATCTGCGCCGGTGCCTTCCAGTCGCCCCAGCTGCTGATGCTCTCGGGGATAGGCGACCCGGAAGAGCTGCGCGAACACGGCATCGAAGTGCGCCATCCGCTCCCGGGCGTGGGCCGCGACCTGCACGACCATCCCGCCGCCCCGATCCTGCGCGAGACGCGCAACACGTTGTCCTACGGCATTTCGCTGCCGACGCTGCCACGATCGGCCTGGAACCTGGCGCAATACCTGTTCGCACGCAGCGGACCGCTGGCCAGCAACGTTTTCGAATCCACGGCCTTCATCCGCAGCCATGAAGGCGCGGACCGACCGGACCTGCAGATCGTCTTCCAGCCCGCGCGGCGCAACCCGAATGGATTCCCGTTGCCGCTGGGTCATGGCTACGCCATCAGCGCCGTGAACCTCTACCCGCGCAGCAGAGGCCGCCTGCGCCTTGCCAGCAGCGACCCGCGCGCACTGCCGCGCATCGACCTGAACTTGCTGGGAGACCCGGAAGACCTCAAGCCGATCCTGTCGGGCCTGAAGCTCGGCCGGCGCCTGCTCGACACGCCTGCCTTCGAGCGATTCAAGGCTACCGAGGTCGCGCCGGGGCCGTCCGCACGGGACGATGCAACGCTGGAGGCCTACATCCGACGGACGGCAGCGACCGTGCACCATCCTGTCAGCAGTTGCCGCATGGGGCAGGATGAACTTGCCGTCGTCGATGATCGCCTGCGGG
Source organism: Pseudomonadota bacterium (assembly GCA_039800965.1). Classification (GTDB taxonomy): domain Bacteria; phylum Pseudomonadota; class Gammaproteobacteria; order Steroidobacterales; family Steroidobacteraceae; genus ZC4RG30. The sequence goes on from JBDLPS010000032.1 coordinate 4,315, forward strand.
TCCGGGGACTGGAATCGCTGCGGATCATCGACGCATCTGTATTCCCGTCGATCATCGGCGGCAACACGAACGCACCCGTGGTCATGGTCGCGGAAAAAGCCGCCGACCTGATACGCGGCACGGACTGACACGAACGGATCAAACAGGGGGAAGCCGGAAATGGCCAAGGAACACATCCGCCACTGGCGCGTGGGCGACGTGGAGATCGCGCGCATCGTCGAAGTGAACGCATGGGAAGACGACATCACCATGCTGCTTCCGGACGCGACGCCGGAGTTCGTCCAGCAATATCAGTGGCTGCAGCCCCACTTCGCGACGGCCGACGGCAAGATGATCCTGTCGTTCCAGGCCTTCGTGCTGCGCTCCCGCGGCAAGAGCTACATGATCGATACCTGCATCGGGAACGATCGCCACCGCGAATTCCCGGTGTTCACGAACATGCAGACCAGCTTCCTGCAGGACCTGCGTGACGCAGGTTTTCCGCCCGAGGAAGTGGCGGGCGTGCTGTGCACGCACCTGCATTTCGACCATGTCGGCTGGAATACCATGAAGGTAGGCGACAAATGGGTGCCGACCTTCCCGAATGCCCGTTACTACTTCGGGCGCGAAGAGTGGGCCCACTGGAAGCATCTGCGCGAGACGGGTGGCTACCACCACGTGGACCACATCACCGACGCGATAGATCCGGTGATCGACGCCGGCCTCGTGGACTTCATCGGGCCGGATTTCCAGTTGACCGACGAAGTATCCCTGATCCCGACGCCGGGCCACACGCCGGGCCATGTCAGCGTACTGATCCGCTCGGCGGGACAGGAAGCGGTGATAACGGGCGACATGATGCACCACCCGATCCAGCTCGCCGTACCAGCCACCCACGGTCGATTCGACATGGATCAGGCACGCGGCGCCCAGACCCGCGTCGAATTCATCAACCGCTTCGCCGACCAGCCGACGCTGGTGATCGGCAGCCACTTCTCCGATCCCACCGCGGGGCATATCGTCAGCGATGGCACCTCGTGGAAGCTGAAGACCTGAGGCACAGCCCATGGCACTGAAAGTCGACCTTTCCTCCCAGTCCATCTTCGTCACCGGCGCGGGACGCGGCCTTGGACGATCGATGGCCCTCAAGCTCGCGTCCTGCGGTGCCGCCATCGCGGTGGTCGACGTCGACGCCGCGGCCTGTGGAGGCGTGGCGGACGAGGTACGGGCTCTGGGCGGCACGGCGATGTCGCTGCCCGCGGACGTCTCCGACCGTTCGGCGCTGATGGCCGCGGCGGCGAAATTCGCCGCGAACCGGGGTCGCATCGATGCCGTCGTGAACAACGCGATGCTTCTGAAGTACGAGCCACTGGAACTCGTCACCGAAGAGACGCTGGACCGCATGACCGGCATCGGCATCAAAGGCTCGATGTGGGGCGCGCAGGCGCTCCTCGCACACTACGACCGCGAGCGCGGCGGCGCCATCATCAACATGGCCTCCCCGGTAGCCGAACGAGGCTTCCCCAATACCTCCGCCTACAGCCTCGTGAAGGGCGCCATCGTCACGCTGACCAAGGTATTGGCGGCCGAACTCGGCCCGAAAGGCATCCGCGTCAACGCGATCGCGCCCGGCTCGGTGCCGACGCCGGGTGCCCTGGGACTCAATGACAAGTCTGAATACGAACGCCGCACGCGGACCATACCGCTGCGCCGCCTGGGCCACGAAGACGACAATGCAGAGGCCTGCGCCTTCCTGTTGAGTCCCGAAGCGTCGTTCATCAACGGCGAGATCCTCCACGTCGATGGCGGCATTGCCGCCGCAGGGTGATAGACATGTCCAAGCCGATACCGGAATTCGACACCGACATCTTCAGCCACGAGTCGGTACGCGATGCGCGCGCCGTGGATGACCGCCTGCGCGAACTGGCGCCGGTGGTGAAGCTTCCGGGCGAAGACGTCGTGATGCTGGCTCGCTTCGAGCACGCCTCGGCGGGGCTCAAGGACTGGAAGACGTACTCGTCCACGTCCCGCCCGTGGCACGACCCCAATTCCGTGCGACCGGAACTGCTGCTGACGGACGACCCGCCGAAGCACACGAAGGTCCGGTCCGTCGTCGCCAACGCCCTTTCGACGGGCGCCCTGTCGAAGATGGCGGAAGCCTTCCGCACCGACGCGGAAGCCCTGGTCGGGCGCATCAAGGCCCGGGGCGACGGCGCGACGATCGACGCCGTGCACGATCTCTCGCAGGCCTTCGTCTACAAAGTACTGCCGGACCTGCTGGGCCTGCCGGAGAAGGGCCGTGAGCACCTTTCGGCCTTCGGCAACATGGTCTGGGCCACGATGGGCCCGATGAACGCGCTGTTCCAGGAAACGATGGCTTCCACGGGCCAGCCGGTGATCGACTGGGCCACCGAGGCCTGCAAGCGCGAGAACCTGCTGCCGGGCAGCTTGGGCATGGCGATGTACGAGGCGGCGGACCGCGGCGAGATCACCACCGACGAGGCCTACCTGCTGGTCGGTATCCTGCTGTCGGCCGCGGCCGACACCACCGTGCTCACGATGGCGAACGCCATCCGTGCGTTCAGCGAGTTCCCGGACCAGTACGCGCTGGTTCGCGAAAACCCGCAACTGCTGAAGGCGGCATTCGAGGAAAGCCTGCGCTGGGACTCACCCTCCCGCATGGCCGGGCGCATCGCAATGCGCGACGTCGAGATCGACGGTTACGTGATTCCGGCCGGCACGCGCTGCGGCCTGATGTTCGCCGCGGCGAACCGAGACCCGCGCAAGTGGACCGACCCGGACCGTTATGACGTCCGGCGCCAGAACATGGGTCACCTGGGCTTCGGCTTTGGCGTGCATGCCTGCGTCGGCCGCGTGCTGGCTCTGCTGGAGGCCGAGGCACTGCTCGGCACCCTCGCTCGCGAGATTCGCAGCTTCGAGCCCGCCGGCCCGGTGGAACCGTGGATGACGACGATCGGCCACGGACCGACTCGCGTGCCGGTGAAGGTCCACTTCGCCTGACACGCGCTCGCCCGGCGGACCTCTCCGCCGGGCACTGCGCAGCGCCTTAGACGGCTGCCGCGAGGATGAGGTCGGCCCAGCGCTGGAAGCGATCGCAGTTGGCGTTGTGCTCCATCACGCCTGCAGTGAGCGCGGTGAAGGTGATGTCGCGCACAGGGTCGACCCAGAACAAGGTCGTGCCGGCACCATAATTGCCGAAGCTGCGCGGCGACGCCATCGTACCGAACATGTGGTGGATGAGCTTCTCGCCGCGCATGGTGAAGCCCAGCCCTATGTAGGCCGGCACCGCCTCAAGGCCCTTTTCCAGGCCGCGACGATAATAAAGTTCGTTCCATTTCTCGCCGGTATGGTTGCGCGTGGCAAGGTCGATCATCGCCGGGGAAAGCAGGCGCGCGCCGTCCAGTTCACCGCCGCGGCGATACATGTCCGCGAAGCGGAACATGTCCGGCACGGTGGAGACGATGCCCACCCAGGGCATTTCGGCCTTCTCGTCCTCGAACGCACCGTTCGGGCCCTCGACGTTGCGGCTCTTGTGGCCGATGGGATAGTTGCCGCGGAAATCCGGCACGACCTTGCGCGGCTTGAGGTCCGCACGCAGGCCCACGGCGGTATCCCGCATCTTGAGCGGATCCAGGATGTCTTCCTGCACGATCTGGCGGTACCCCCGCCGCTTTGGATCAGTCCGCAGCAAAGCGGTCGCCATCAGCACGTGGTTCACGAGCGGCGAATACGACACTTTTTCACAAGGCGCATCGACGGGCTTCACGTGGTCGATGACGGCGGCGGATACCTCGGCGAAATTGTCGATGTACCAGCCCGGCGTGACCTCGAATAGGATCGGGAAACCCGCCTGGTGCGACAACAGGTGCCAGATCAGCACTTTCTCGCGACCGTGCCCCTTGAACTCGGGGATCAACTCACTGATGGGGGTGGTCAGGCGGAACTGCCCGCGCTCGACGGCCTGCATCACAAGCAGGTTCGTGAATGCCTTGGTGACCGAGAAGATGCTGAACACCGAGTCCTTCGCAAGCGGCTGCGACTGTGCACCGTCAGCCGCGCCGATCGCCTGGTCGAAGACGACCTCGCCGCCGCGGGAAACCTTGACGACGGCACCGTGGTACAGCCCCGCCTTGATCTCGCTGCGGATGATGTCCGGCAACTGGCCCAGCAAGGCCTGGTTCATCGTGCTCGCCATGTTCTGTCCTTCCCCCGTTCTGGTTGGCCGCAGAACGATAGTGGCTGCGGGCCCCATAAACAACCGCGGCGGCGAGCCCTTCCGGACCGCCGCCGCGTGGATCGGCTCCCCTTCGGGATGACGATCAGGTGCCGGGCTTCTGCGCCCAGACCTTGCACCAGCCGGCGCCGAGCACGTCCTTGCCGGGGAACAGGTTGCAGGCGCCCTGCTTGTCCGCCGCCTTGCCCTGGAACTGGATGCAGTTGGCGCACTTCTGCGTCGGCTTGTGGGTCGGGAAGGCCGCCGCCTGCACCTTCGCGGTGTCCGGCTGATAGGCGAGCGACTTCGCGACGGCGTCGTTCGGGTCGACGAGCGGCTGGGCGGCCTGTGCGTCCTGCACGAGGCGCGAGGCCAGCGGCAGGGCGGCGCCGCCGAAGACGACTGCCTTGATCAGGGTACGACGCTGCACGGAATTCGACATCGAAATCTCTCCAGGGTAGAGGGTTGCTAGACCCCCGTATGAGACAACAAAACGCGCGAAAAGTGCAGTCGTGAAGACCGCGGGCAAGGCGTCGAGAATCGCTCGCATCTGAGACCGACCGCCCCTTCCGGGGGCGGCCGGCTCACCGCCGGACTTTCAGCCGACGAACCAGGCATGGAAATGGCGCCAGGTCTCGCTGGCGCCGATCTTCAGGCGCATGTCCGTCAGCAGCAGCAGGCAGGGCACGAGGCCGAAGTAGTACGACGGGTGGATGCGCTTGCGCGTGATCAGGTCATACACCGGGCCCGCGAAGATCAACGCGAGGTACAGATACAGCTGGCGGTCGAACTGGAACATGAAGCCCGGCGCACGGCCGATCGCCGCGCCGAGCAGGCCGCCAACCGTCGCGAGCATCATGAGGCGCTTGTGCGCTTCCGGTGAGCTCTTGCGGGTCAACAGCGCACCGACGAACAGCGGTGCGAAGACGAACATGTCGAAGAACGGAACGGCCAGCGCCTGCACCTGGTCGGGCGCCGTGCCCAGCGGACCGTGGAGCCCGTTCACGCCGGCATCGTGCGTCACATAGAACGCCATGATGATCATGAAGAAGCCCAGGAAGGCTCCGAACTGGCCCAAGCGCATGTGCGTGGCCGGCTTGCCGCGGGCGATCAGCAGGTTCTGGTTGATGTAGAACGCCATCCAGAGCGTGAAGACCGCGCCATGGATGTGGTACAGCGGCGCGAGATGCTTCGCTTCGTTGTTCGCAAACGCGAGGAAGAAACTGGGCGCGAAGCCCGCGAACACGACGAGTGCCGCGATGATCGACATCGCGGTGTAGAAAACGCGGTCACGCCGCGCGAGATCCGATGCTGCCACGAGAGCCCCCTTGGGCCGGGCTCGAAGGTGGCCCGGTTCCGGCCGACTCTACACCGGCCCGAGCAGCCCGAGCCAGCCCCAAGGGTCGTGCCGGCGTGCGATGCCGACGATGAACAGGAACACCGCCAGCGCGGCCAGGAAACAGGCCTTTCTGAAACCGGCACCCTTGCCCCGGCGCAGGGCAAGGCTCCCCAGCGCGATGTAGACCAGCACCAGCAGGACTTTCACCGTGAGCCAGCGTTGCTGCCCGGGCCAGGCATGCAGCAGGGCCATCAGCGCGAACGCAGCCGTGAGCAGCACCGTGTCGATGGCGTAAGACAAGCGGCGCAGCCAGCGGTGGTCACACGGCCTGCCCCCAGCAACGAGCGGCAGGCCCCGCAGCAGGAACAGGATCCCCGATGCGGCGACACAGGCGATGTGCACCGTACGGATCTGCGGCAGGAAGGCGAGGTTCATGGCGTCATCAGGTCGTTCAAGGCAGGTAATAGACCGGCGACGTCCAGGCACGCTCCTGGATCGTCGCGGGCACGACGGTCGGCAGGGGCTGTCCGTTGCGCACGGCCAGATGGGTCGTCCAGCGTGGCGTCGGGATCTCGATCACGCGCGCGTAGTACACTGCGGCCTGCCGGGAATTGAATGTCGGATCGACCCACTCGCCGGACAATTGTGCGGCGCCGATGGAATTCGAATAGGTCGCGCGGGCCGTATCGACGGTGTTGCCGACCAGCGGCAGCCTGC
>JBDLPS010000033.1:0-14369 GCA_039800965.1 Pseudomonadota bacterium
GCCGACTTGCCGCCCAGTTCCAGCGTGCAGCGCGCGATGCGCTCGCCGCAGAGCGAGGCGATGCGCTTGCCGGCCACGGTGCTGCCGGTGAAGCTGACCTTGTCGACGCCCGGATGGCGCACGAGCACTTCCGAAGCTTCGCGGTGCGCCGTGACGAGGTTCAGTACGCCGGCAGGCAGGCCGGCGGCCTCGGCCGCTTCGGCGATGAGATAGGCTTCAAGCGGCGCCTCGGGCGCCGGCTTCATGATCACGGTGCAGCCGGCAAGCAACGCCGGGATCACCTTGTTGATCAGGATGATCAGCGGCGCGTTCCAGGGCGCGATGGCGGCGACGACGCCCGAAGGCTCGCGCGCGATGATCGCGGCGCCGCGTCCATCCGTCGGTTTCACCTGTTCGACGAGGTGCTGCTTCGCGTCGAGCCCGGCATAGAACTTCGTCACGAACAGTGCGGCGCCGACCATGAACGGGGCGCCGGTGGCCAGGGCGCCGACCTGCTGCGTCCAGGCCGCTGCCAGTTCCGCGCTGCGCTGCTCGAGTTCCGCGCCGATGCGCCCGATCATCTCCGAGCGCTTCGCGACATCGAGGTTCGACCAGACGCCGGAATCGAAGGCGCGGCGCGCGGCCTGCACGGCGGCATCGACATCGGCGGCATTCGCTTCCGCCACGGTGGCCACGACCTGTTCGGTGCTCGGCGAGATGATCTCGATGCGGCCACCCTGCGGCGCGACCCAGCGGCCGTCGATGAAGAGCTTGTCGGGATGGCGGACGTTGATCGCGGTCATGGGGTGTGATCCTTCTTGGGGTCCAGGTTGCGCAGCAGTCGCTGCAGGTCGTCCAGCAGCCTTCGGCGGTCTTCCGTCGACAGCCCGGCCAGTACCTCGTCCTCACCGTTCAGGCGTGATCGAGTGCCTCGTTCATAGATTGCACGGCCAGCGTCCGTCAGGAAAAGTTGCGTTCGCAACTTGTGTTCCGGCGAGGCCTCCCGGCTCAGGAGGCCGCGGCGTTCCAGGGAGTTGACGGCGCGACTCACGGCCGCCTTGTTCACGCCCGCCACCGCGACGATGCGTCCCGGTGGCGCGGCCGGCTCCACGGCCAGCACCGTCAGCACGCGCCACTCCATGAACGAGAGGTCGAGTGTGCGCCGCAGCACGCGTTCCGCCTCCACGCTCAGGCGGTTGCCGAGCGTGACGAGCAGGAAGGAAATCGAGGCCTCGAAGGCGGTGCCGGCCGTGCCGGGTGCTTCGGGCGGGGCGGGAGGGTAGGACATGCGGCAGCCATCATAGCCAAGGTCGCGTGGCCCCCGGGGGCGGGTCCCTGGAATAGGTAGTTCCCGACTGGATCGCGGTACGCCCTTTGGGTATCTTAATGAGAGTTATTCGCATTGGTACCTGAGGCCCGTTGCGTGAGTGCCGCTGACTCCTTCCAGACCGATGCCGGCATCAGGGCCGGTCGCGAGCGTTCGCTTGCCGTCCTGCACAAGGGGGACCGGGGTACTGTGGCGCGCGTACTGGGCGACGATGCGGAGGTCGGCGACGGCACTGGTGCGACGGTGGTGATGCGCCTCGTCGAGATCGGCTTCGTGCCTGGCGAGCCGATCGAAGTGGTGGCGGAGGTCCGGCCCGGTGGAGATCCTATCGCGGTACGCATCGGGGGCAGTTGCTTTGCCCTGCGGCGTCGCGAGGTCGAGGCGGTCATGGTGGCGCTCGATGCCGGCGAGGGGCATGCGTCGTGAGTGCGACGGCGCCTCGGGAACAGGACCTCGCGATCGCCCTGCTGGGTGTACCCAACTGCGGCAAGACCGCCTTGTTCAACCGTCTCACCGGCAGCCGCCAGAAGGTCGCCAACTACCCGGGCGTGACCGTTGAACGCAAGGTCGGCAGTTGCCACGACGTCGCGCGCGGGCGCCGTTACCGCGTGCTGGATCTGCCGGGCACCTACAGCCTCGCCGCGACCACGCTGGACGAGGCGGTCACGCGCGATGTCGTCTCCGGACGCTTTGCCGGGGAGGCGCCACCCGAGTTGATCGTCAGCGTCCTGGATGCCACGAATCTTCGGCTGTCGCTGCGGCTGGCGCTTGAATTGCGGCGCCTCAACCGACCGATGGTCGTCGTGCTGAACATGAGCGACATCGCGCAGGCGCGCGGCATCCGGATCGACCGTACCAGGCTTGCCGCGGAACTGGGTTGCCCGGTCGTGGACGCGGTGGCCGTTCGCAGCGGCGGTGAGCGCGAACTGCTCGAAGCGCTCGCCACGGCGCATCCTGCCGACGAGGGCGTTGCAGTCCCCTGGGTCACGCAGACGCGCGAGCAGGTCGAAGCCACTCAGCGGGAGGTGCGGCGCATCCTCGCCGATATCGGGTACCGGGAGCCGCTGCGCAGCCGCGCGCTCGCCCGGCTCGACGGCATCGTGCTCCATCCTGTGAGCGGACCGGTGCTGCTCGCGCTGATCCTTTTCCTGGTGTTCCAGGCGGTATTCAGCTGGGCCGAATGGCCCAAGGCGCTCATCGATTCGGGCATGCATGCGCTGGGCGCGGTCGTGGCCGACGCGATGCCGGCCGGGCCGTTGCGCAGCCTCCTTGTCGACGGTGTGATCGCCGGCGCAGGCAGCGTACTGGTCTTCCTGCCGCAGATCCTCGTCCTGTTCTTCTTCATCCTCGTGCTCGAGGACAGCGGTTACCTGCCGCGAGCGGCTTTCCTGCTCGACCGGTTGATGGGGCATGTCGGCCTGTCCGGGCGTGCCTTCATCCCGCTGTTGTCGTCCTTTGCCTGTGCGATTCCCGGGATCATGGCTGCGCGCACCATCCCCAATACCCGTGATCGGCTGGCGACGATCCTGATCGCGCCGCTGATGACCTGTTCGGCGAGACTGCCGGTCTATGCGCTGCTCATCGGTGCCTTCATCCCGGCGCGCGGGGTCTGGGTCCTGAACCTGCAAGGCCTTGTGCTGTTCTCGCTCTACGTCGCCGGGATACTGGGCGCCATCGCGGTGGCACTCTTGATGAAACGCGTGACGCTGCGGTCGAGCCACCATCCGTTGATGATGGAACTGCCGGAGTATCGCTGGCCGAACCTGCGCAACCTGGTCGTAGGCCTCTGGGAACGCGTGAAGATCTTCCTGTCGCGCGTCGGCGGCATCATCCTGGCGCTCACCGTGGTGCTGTGGTTCCTGTCGAGCTATCCGGCGCCGCCGCAGGGCGCGACCGGCCCGGCAATCGAGTACAGCTTCGCCGGCATGCTGGGCCATGGCCTGCAGGTCGTGTTCGCGCCGATCGGGTTCAACTGGCAGATCGCCATCGCGCTCGTGCCGGGCCTTGCTGCGCGTGAAGTGGTCGTCGGCGCGCTGGGCACGGTGTACGCGCTGTCGTCGGGTGACACCATGGAGTCGGTGCTGGGCACGACCATCGCCGGGCAGTGGAGCCTGGGGACTGCGCTCGCCTTGCTTGCATGGTTCGTGTTCGCCCCCCAGTGCCTTTCCACGCTGGCAACCGTACGGCGCGAGACGGGGGGCTGGCGCTACCCGGCGATCATGGCAGGCTATCTTTTCGCGCTGGCATACCTTGCCGCGTTCGCGACCTTCCACGTCACGGGCTGGTTTGCGTCCTGAGCCTGACGGCCACCATGCAACAGTTGCTCGTAGCCATTCTCGTCTCGTTCGCCGCGGTGTTCGCTGCCTGGCGGCTCGTGGGTCTCGCGACGCGCCTGCGCCTTCTGGATGCCGTGGCGCGCCGGCGTACCGGAGTCCTGGCGCGCCGTGCCGCAAACTGGGCGCGCAGGCTGCGCACCCAGTCGGGCGGTTGCGCGGGTTGTGCGGCGGGGTCAGCCGCCGGCAAACGCCCGGCAGGTCGCTGAAGCGGGATCCGCCGCGGCGAGCTTGCTGCAGGTCCGGCTTACGCGCTCCCGCAGCGCCGCTGCCACGCCGCGTCGCGCATCGTCCATGCCTGCCCAATCGCGCAGGGCTGCGTCGAGTTTTGACAGGCGCGTGCGCGAGCGCCGGTAGATCGCATCCGGCGCGTCGAGTTCGCCGAGCACGGCAAGGCCTGTTTCGCGGATCCCCTGCAAGTCGTTCGGAGCCAGCCGAAGCATCGCGCGCAGGTAGTCGCTGCCCCACTGGAACCGCGTTGCCGCGCCGCGCGCGCTGGCGTAGGCCTTGGCCTGCCATTGCAGTGCTTCGGTTCCGCGCCCCATCGATTCGGCCAGGTCGCCAAGGGTCCCGAGGTAGTAATAGGGAGATGACGATCGTTCGGCCTCGCGACGGTTGATCTCGAAGGCTTGCGCATCGTCGCGCAGGCCATCAAGCACGTTCAGCACGCCATTGATGATGCTGCTGTGTTCCGCCGCGGGGCCCGGCTCGGCCAGCGCCTGCGACACGCGGGCGCGGGCGAAGTCGGCGAGCTGGCGTTCCGGCCGACCATCCTTCGCGAGGCTGCGCGAGGCCACCAGTGCGCTGTAGATCGCGTTGAGCTGATCTCCCCGTACGAATGCCTTCGATTCGGCGGCTTGCCGCATGGCGGCGATGTAGTGGTCGAGTTGCACGCGTGCCTGGGCCGCGTCGCGTGCGCCGAGGGCGCCGAAATAATCGGCTGCCAGGCTGCGCAGCGCATCCATCTGCGCAGCGGCCGCAGCGTGGTCCGACAGCAGCGTTCCGATCCGCGCGACGAGCGCCGGCGGCAGCGCGTCGCCGCCTGTGGCCATGCCGCGGGCGAGGTCGGCCGCGGCGAACACCGCAAGGCGCGTGCGTTCGTCCACGGGTCGGTGCGTGCAGGCCTGTGCCGCTGCTGCCAGCCGTGCCCCGCGTCGCGCAAGCGCCGCAGGTTCGAGGTCTTCCAGTCCCCAGGCCTGCCACGCCACGCGATGGCACTCGTCGGCAGTGCCGTTCGTCCCGCGACGTGCGAGCTTGTCGAGGACCGCTTCCGCCGGGCGGCGGTCTTCGAGCGCTGCATCGAGCATCGTGGTGTATTGCCCGAGATCCATGCCGCCTGCGATGCGCAGTATCTCGCTGCGATCGCCGTTCAGGATCACGACGCTGGGGTATCCCGAAACGCCGAAGGTCTCGCCCCACTTCTGGGCGCCCGGTTCGTCGCCGTCCAGATAGACCGGGATGAAGTGCTTGAGTTTCTGCTGGAAGTCCGTGCGCGAGAACACGGTGGCCTTCAACTGGTGGCAGGGCGGGCACCACACGGCGCCCCAGTACAGCATCACCGGCTTGCCTGAGCGGGTGCTCTCCGCGAGCGCCGCTTCGACGCCACCTGTGAACCAGTCGATCCCCCCCGGCAATGCGTGGTCGTTCGTCGTTTCGGCGGCTTGCGGCTTCGGGGCCGATGGCATGGCGTGCCCCACGGGCGGCGAGGCCGGTCCGCTGCAGCCGGCGGCAGCCAGTGCCAGCAGCACGATGGCATCGCGCGCAAGGGCCTTCATGGCAGCAGCCTGTGGTGGACACGGCTGCCTTCCCGCAACCCGAGGCGCCGCGCTTCGCCTGCGCGGAGCTCCAATACCGCGGAGACGGCGCCGCCGGACGGGATGATCTCTTCGGACAGTGGCTTCGTGTCGTGCGCGATGCGGATGATGCGGCCGTCCGTGCCGACGAAGAGCATGTCGAGTGCCACGTAGGTGTTTTTCATCCACATGGTCATGTGACGCGGCACCTGCTGCGGGAACAGCATGCCGTAGCCGGCCGGCAGGTCGGTGACGAACATCAGCCCCTGCTCCTGGCGCTCTGGCGTGTCGGCCAGCCAGATCTGCAGTTCCGTGTTGCGCCCGGCCGATTCGATGCTGAGGCTGTCGCGCGGGAAGCCGCGTAGTTGGGCCGGCGAGAAATCCGCGCTGTCCGCCGCGAAGGGCAGGCAGGACAGGAGCAGTGCTGCAAGGTGTGCGGCTAGGCGGCGCATCAGTGCGGTTCCCCGGTGGTGAAGGTCGTGGCGAAATCGAAACGTTCGACGAGCACGCGCGCCTCGCCGTCGGTGGAGGTCGCGGGTCCTGTGCAGAAGCCGCGGACCTCGATGCGCCGGCGCGCACCATCCGCTGTCGTGGGCGCCTGCCGCAACCGGTCGACGGTGCACTTGTCGGCGCCCCGCGTGGCGAACAGCAGCCCTGCGCCTTCCACGATGAGCGTCAGGTTGGTTGGCAGGTCGCGGTCTGCGCCGGGCGTCCGTGTGTCGATGCCGAACACGAACCGCAGGGTCCTGCCGCCGGGGGCCAGGGGGCCGGCGACGGTCAGTCTCAGTCCGCTGCCGTCGGGGCGAGGGCCGCCTTCGCAGGAGAGCGCGCCATCCGGCCAATCGAGATCGGCGTCGATCGCGCCGCGCAGGCGCGCGCTCAGGTGCGCCGGGGCGCCAGGGATGCAGGTGCTGTCGCCGTTCGTCGGCGCGGCGGCGTCCTGTGCGGCGCTGCAGGCGGCCACGAGCAGGGCGAAGAGGGCGGCGGCGTGGGGTCCGGGCATGTGCGCAGTCTAGGCAACCGCCGTGGTGCCTGCATGCCCCGGGCTGTACGATTCAATCCATGAGCGTTTCCCGCTGGCCCGTGCTGGACCGTCGCCGCAGCGGCCTGCTGTTGCACCCGAGCTCCCTCGCTGGCGGGCCGGCGCTCGGCGTGCCGGCGCACGAGTTCGTCGACTGGCTCGCGTCGGCGGGTTTCACGGTCTGGCAGATGCTGCCGCCCGGCCCCCCGGGTGCCGATGGTTCGCCGTATCGTCCGCGCTCCGACCATGCCGGCAATACACGCTGGGTCGATCCGTCCGTCGAACCCGAAGGGGGGCAGGCGGCGTTCGATGCGTTCTGCCGCGCCAATGCCCACTGGCTGGACGATTACGCGCTGTTCGAGGCCATCGCCACGGCGCAGGGCCGGGGTCCGTGGTGGGACTGGCCGGAAGGCCTGCGCGACCGCGAGCCCCATGCGCTGGCCGACGCGCTCGAGCGCCATGCGACGCCGGTCTGGCGCATCAAGCGGGAGCAGTGGCAGTTCGACGACCAGTGGCGCCGGTTGCGCAGCCACGCCCACTCCCGCGGCGTACGCCTGTTCGGTGACCTGCCGCTCTATGCGGCGCCGGATTCGGTCTCCGTGTGGGCCCATCGCGACCAGTTCCAGTTCGATGCCCACGGCCGTCCTGCCGCTGTTGCCGGCTTGCCGCCGGACGAGTCGGCGTCCGATGGACGGCTCTGGGGCAATCCGCTTTATGCCTGGGATCGCATGCAGGCTGATGGCTTCGCCTATTGGCGCAGCCGCATCCGCGCCCAGCTCGGACGTTTCGATCTCCTGCGGATCGAGCATTTCCGCGGGCTGGTTGCTTACTGGTCGGTGCCCGCGGGAGCCTCCACGGCGCGCGCCGGCGCCTGGCGCGACGCGCCCGGTTACCGGATGCTGGAGTCCGTCCGGCGCGACCTGCAGGAACTGCCGCTGGTCGCAGATGACCAAGCTGCCTTCACGCAGGACGTGGATGCCCTGCGCACGGCTTTCGGCATTCCCGGTACGCGCGTGTTGCAAAGGGCATTCTCCGGCGGGACCGATTCGCCGCACCTGCCCCATAACCTTTGCCCTGATGCGGTCGTCCACACCGGCACCCACGACACCGACACCACCCAGGGGTGGTACGCCGCGCTCGACGAGGCGGCGCGTCGCCGCCTGTCCGATTACCTCGGATTGTGGGACGGAGATCGGCCGGATGCGCTGGAGCGCGCCGCGCTGGCGTCGGTGGCCCGGCTGGCGATCTTGCCGATGCAGGACATCCTGAGGCTCGGCAGTGAGGCCCGGCTGAACCTGCCGGGTACGGTCAACGGCAACTGGAATTGGCGCATGCCGGCAGGCTGCCTGACGGCCTCGCTGGCCGGCGAATACCGTGAACTCAACGCCCTGTACGGAAGGTCCTGAACATGCGATCGACGCGCCTCTCCCTGTGTGCGCTGCTGCTGGTGCTGCCGCTGAGTCTGGCGGCCTGTGTCGGGCTTGGCCACAAGCTGCAGTCGCCCGTCCTCACCGTTTCGCGCATCGAGATGATCAAGGGTGATCTGCTGCAGCAGGACCTCAAGGTCCACGTGCACGTGCGCAACCCCAACGCGATCGCGCTGCCGGTCCGTGCGGTGAGCTGCGAGGTCGACGTGGCCGGCGAGCGGTTCGCGCAGGGCGGGTCGGACGGTGCTTTCGTGGTGCCGGCGCGCGGCGAGGCCGATTTCGATGTCAGGGTCACGGCCAATGCGGCTGCCGCCGTGCTGCGGATCCTGGGCGGCGGGGCGCGGGGCGGCGCGGTGGAATACCGCATGCGCGGCAAAGTGGAGCTCCAGTCGGCGCTGATGCGCAGCCTGTCCTTCGAACAGCGTGGTCGGGTGGACCTGCGCCAGGGCTTGTTCACGCCCGCCGACTGATCGCGTCCCGCGCTATGTCAGCCGGCGTCCGGTCGTACCAGCCGGATGTTCCAGCTCCTGCGCAGGGCGGGCCACGCCGGCGAACGCAGGAACTCGTATTCGTGCACCCGTGCCGCGCTGGAGCGCGGACCGGCCGTCTCGGGATGGCACATGACCAGTCCGCCGTCGTGGATGGAGCGGAGCCATTCGTCCATGCGCTTGCCGAAGCCGCTCGCCGTGCGCAGGTCGTAGACGCCTGCGAAGTCGCTGTTGCAGCGGCGGTTCATCTTGCCGGCTTCATGCCGCAGCGCCTTCGCCCCCAGCAGGCCGATGGCGGCAGCCTTCATGCCTCGGAAATGACGGGGCCAGGTGCAGCGGATCGGCGTCGTCGGGGCGCATCGCGACGCCATGGTCTCCAGCAGCGCTTCGCGCAGGCCGGGAAACTGGTGCACGTGCTCATGTCCATCCACGTGCGTCGGCGGCGTGCCGAACAGTTGTTCGAAACGGTCGAACTGGCGCCGCAGTTCGCGTTCCATCACCCTGGTATCGATGCGTCGCAGCCACGTGGCTGTGATCCACCCCCGTACATCCACCGGACCTTTCGGATACGGGTTGTCGGTGAGGTTGAGGTGCAGGCCGATGGACAATTGTCCGCGCAGTTCGCGCAGCGCAGCGGCGTCGCGGTCGACGACCGGGCCGTCTACCGCGACGCTGGTCGCCGTGATGGCGTTGCTGGCGCCGAGTTCGAGGATCGCACGATCTGCCGCATCGCCCAGCCCGAAGTCGTCCGCGCAGATCGCCACCCGCCGCTGTGATGGCGGAATCGCCGCCATCATGCCTTTGGACCGTCCGTGCGGCGCGCGCCTTTGCCGCGCTCATCCGAGATCAGGTAGCGCGGCCGCTGCTTGACCTCCTCGAAGATGCGCCCGACGTATTCGCCGACGATCCCGAGGCTGACAAGTTGCACGCCGGACAGCAGGAAAACGGCGGCTGCAAGGGTGGCGAAGCCCGGTATCTGCTGCCCGAGGAAGAGTTTCTCGAAGACGATCCATCCGGCCATGCCCACGGAGCCGATGGAGACGACGATGCCGGCGAGCGTCACCAGGCGCAGCGGCTTGATCGAAAACGAGGTGACGCCGGTCAGCGCGAGGCTGGCAAGGCTCACCGCATTGAATTTCGTCTCGCCCGCGGGACGCTCGTGCATCGTGATCGGCAGGCCTTCGCTGCGGAAGCCGACCCATGCGTACAGCCCCTTCATGAAGCGGTTGCGTTCCGGCAGGGCGCAAAGGGCATCGACCACCCTGCGGTCCAGAAGGCGGAAATCACCCGCATCCGGCGGGATGTCCACGCCTCGCCGGCTTGATACCAGCGAATAGAACAGCCGGGATCCCAGTTGGCGCAGGGGTGGTTCGTCGGCGCGGTGCGCCTTGAGGGTGTAGACCATGTCGATGCCGGCCCGCCAGCGTTCGACCATCTTCGGGATCACCGCCAGCGGATGCTGGAAGTCCGCGTCCAGCAGCACGACGCAGTCCCCCGAGCTGGCGTCGAGTCCTGCCTGCAGCGCGGCTTCCTTGCCGAAGTTGCGTGACAGCTCGATGTAGCGCAGGGGCAGTTCGGTCGTGAGCGCCGCGACGATCGCGCCGGTTTCATCGCGACTGCCGTCGTTCACCACCAGTATCTCGACGTCCGGGGTGATGGCGGTGGTGGTTGCCGCCAGCTCCCGCAGGAAGCGTTCGATCAGCGCCGCTTCGTTGTAGGCGGGCACCACGCAGGAGAGCCTGAAGGGGCGCGTCGATCGCCCGTCGCGGCTTCCGGTCGCGGTCATCGGTGTGTTTTCCATGGCGGGCATGCGGGGAGTGTAGCGGTATCATCGCGACATGCGACGGGCCCTCGTCATCCTGGTGCTCATCGGCCTCGTGGCCGTGTCGGCCATTGTGGCCGTCGTTGCCGCGGATTGGCCGTTCTGGCAGCGCGCCTGGCGGTGGCATGCGGCGCCGGCCGCCGGTCCGGAGCATATTCCCGGTGCGTGGCACTGGATCGGTGCGGGCAGCGGTACGCCATGGGCGTCGCCGGACCAGGCAGGCACGGAGGCCGTCTCGATCGACGCCCTCGTGCGGCAGGTGCCGACGCGGGCGCTGGTCGCGAGTCGTCACGGCCGCCTCGTTGCGGAGGTCTATGGCGAAGACAGTTCGGCGGACCAGTTGCTGCAGGGTGGGGCGCTGTCCGGTGCGATCCTCGCGCCGCTCTATGGGGTGGCCCGTGCCGGTGGACTGGACCTGTTGGACCAGCCGCTGCGCAGGCTGTCGCCCGCCCTGGGCGAGGATCCGCGTGGCGAGATCACGCCGCGCCAGTTGTTGTGGCAAGTCAGTGGGCTCGGCGCGCCGTCCTGGCGCCCGCTGGATCCATTCAACCCGCGTTCCAGGCTGTTCGCCGGCCCCGATTTCGACCGCGCGGCGCGTGGGTTCCCCGTGCACTGGCCGCCGGGCAGTCATTTCGAGACGTCACCCGCCAACCTGCAGTTGGCGGCCGGCGCGCTCGTGTCGGTCGGCGGCATTTCGCTCGCGCAGTGGCTGGAGACCGGTCTCTGGGGTCCGATTGGCGCTGGCCGTGCCCGTGTCGCGCTCGACCGGTTGGGCGGCGGGATGGCGGCGCATTGCTGCATGGCCGCCACGGCACGCGACTGGTTGCGGCTCGCGCAACTCTACGGGAGTGACGGCATCGTTGCGGGGCGGCGACTCTGGCCTGCGGGTTTCGTCTCCCGGGAGATCGCGCGTGTGACGGCTGTGCATCCTGCCTACGGACTTGGCGTGGAAATCGAGACGCTGGGCGACGGATCGCTGCTGCTGTGGTCCGGCGATGCCCACCGGACGATGCTCGCGGTGCCTGCGCGCGGGCTGGCGGCCGTGTGGTTCACCCGCGGATCGGCGGGTTCCGGCGAACGGATGCTGCTCAAGGCCGCGTTGGGTCTCGATGTGGACGAAGCCAACCCCTAATGACAGCGCCGGGGGCGGTTGGTTCCCCTGCGCGGATGAATTTTCTTCTTCGTCCCCTGCCGCTCGAAATGCGTCGTCCGGGTGCGATAATGCGCGCTTCCGAAGACATTACAAGAAGCCTGTCCCATGGCCGATACCCGTTCCGTCGTTGCCGCCACCAGTGTCGTGGCCGCCTTGCTCTGCGCCGGCTGGGCGATCTACGCGACCAAGCACGCCGGTGCGAAGCCGTCGGCTTTCGGTGGCGGCGCGCCTGCAGCGGCCGGGCAGCGCCCGGCAGCAGGCGGCCCGCCGGGTGGTCCGGGTGCCGGTGGCGGGCGCAGGCAGGGCGGTGGCGGGCCGGGTGCGGGTCAGCCGACCGTCGTGGTCACCGCGCAGGCACGGCGCGAGCGCATCGAAGTCGGGATCGAGGCGATAGGCACCGCGAACTCCAACGAGGCCGTGAGCATCACGTCCAAGAGTTCGAACCTCGTGACGGCGATCCATTTCCATGACGGCCAGAAGGTCGCTGCGGGACAGGTCCTTGTCGAACTGGACCATGCGCAGGCGAACGCCGACCTTGCTGCCGCGACGGCCGACTACAACAACAGCGTCAACCAGTACGGTCGCGGCAAGGAACTGCTGGCCACGCAGTCGCTGTCGAAGGCCCAGTTCGACCAGATCGAAGCCACGATGAAATCGAACGAGGCGAAGGTGGCCGCGGCCAAGGCGCGTCTGGCCGACACCTATATCCGCGCGCCGTTCGGCGGCATCGTCGGCCTGCGACGCGTCAGCCTTGGCGCATTGATCAACCCGGGCACGGTGGTCACAACCCTGGATGACATCGGGTCCATCAAAGTCGATTTCTCCGTGCCGGACAACTATGTCGCCGACGTGCGCCAGGGACAGTCACTTGCCGCGATGGCTTCGGCTTATCCGTCGCGTCGTTTCGAGGGCAAGGTCGTCAGCGCCGATTCGCGCATCGAGCCGTCGACGCGTTCTTTCATGGTCCGCGGCCTGGTGCCGAACGCCGACGGGGCCCTCAAGCCGGGCATGTTCCTCACCGTTTCACTGGCCAAGGAGCAGCGCAACGCGCTCGTCGTGCCGGAGGAAGCGCTGGTGCCCGAACAGTCGAAGCAGTTCGTCTATCTGCTGCAGGGCGATCATGTCGCCAAGCGGGAGGTGCGCATCGGCCGCCGCAACCCGGGCAGGGCGGAGATCGTTTCGGGGATCGAGGACGGCGACCGTGTCGTCGTCGAGGGCACCCAGAAGCTGCGTGACGGCGCGCCGGCGGTGGAAGCTGGTGCGGGTGGCGGCGCGGGCCGCACCGGCGGCGGCAAGAAGCCGTCATGACCATCTCGGAGCTGTCGATCAGGCGGCCGGTGTTCGCCACCGTGCTGTCCCTGCTGTTGCTCATCCTGGGCGTGATGGCGGCGCTGCGGCTGGCCGTGCGCGAATACCCGGACATCACCGCACCGGTCGTCAACATCAACGTCAGCTACCGCGGCGCCAACTCCGCCGTCATCGAGACGCGGATCACGCAGGTGCTGGAGAACGAGCTGTCGGGCATCGAGGGCATCAACAAGCTCACGTCCAACAGCCGCGACGAGGCCGCGTCGCTCAACATCGAGTTCACGCCGGACCGGGACATCGAGTCCGCCACGAACGACGTGCGCGACAAGGTGTCCCGCGTACAGGCCCGCCTGCCGAACGAAGCGGATCCGCCGCAGATCAGCAAAGTCCAGGAAGGCGCCGATCCGGTGCTTTACCTGATCCTGACGAGCAACAAGCGCAACGCGCTGGAGCTCACCGATTACGCGCAGCGCTACCTCATCGACCGCTTCTCGGCGGTCCCGGGCGTCGCTTCGGTGTTCATGAACGGACAGCGCCGCTATTCCATGCGCATCTGGCTGGATCGGGGCGCGCTGGCCGCCCACCAGATCGCCGTGAGCGACCTGGAGACGGCGCTGCGCAACGAGAACGTCGAGCTCCCGGCCGGGCGCATCGAGTCGCGCCAGCGGGAATTCACGCTGCGCACGGACACCTCGCTCAATACCGAAGACGATTTCCGCAATCTGGTTGTCGGCCGTGGCGCCGACGGTTCGCTCGTGCGGTTGGGGAATGTCGCCACCGTCCAGCTCGCCGCGGAGAACCAGCGCAGCGGCGCGCGGCTGGATGGCCTGCCGGCGATCATGATTCCGATCACGCCGCAGTCGACCGCGAACGTTCTCGAGGTCTCGAAGAACGTCAAGACCGAGCTGGCCCGCATCAAGGACGACCTGCCGAAGGACATCCAGCTGGAGGTCCACGTCGACAACTCCGTTTTCATCCTTGAGTCGATGAAGAAGGTCATGCACGCGCTGGGCGAGACGCTGGTCATCGTCCTGGTGGTCATCCTGTTGTTCCTCGGCAGCCTTCGCGCGACCCTGATCCCCGCCGTCACGATCCCCGTATCCCTGTTCGCCGCGGCGATGGTGATGGCGATACTCGGCTACTCGATCAATACGCTGACCCTGCTGGGCGCGGTGCTCGCGATCGGCCTCGTCGTCGACGACGCGATCGTGGTCCTGGAGAACATCGTCCGCCGCATCGAGAACGGCGAGCCGGCGCTGATCGGCGCGATCCGCGGCAGCCGCGAGATCGGCTTCGCGGTCATGGCGACCACCGCGGTACTCGTGGCGGTGTTCCTGCCGCTCTCCTACCTCCAGGGCACGGTCGGTCGCCTGTTCCGGGAATTCGGCATTACGGTGGCGGCGGCGGTCGTTTTTTCGGCGCTTATCGCGCTGACGCTCACGCCGATGATGACGTCGAAGCTTTTCTCGCGGGGTGCCGGGCACGGCAAGTTCGCGCAGGGTGTCGACCGTGTGTTCCGCAGTTTTTCCGCGGCCTTCGGCGGCGCCTTGCGCTGGAGCCTGCAGGGCCGCCGCCCGCTGGCCGTGCTCACGCTGGCCGGCGGCAGCGCCGCCGCCGTGATCCTGCTGTTCGTGATCGGCTGGCCCTGGGGTGGGCTGAAGCTCCCGCAGGAATACGCGCCGGCCGAAGACCGCGCGCGCGTGAACGTGATGGTGATC
>JBDLPS010000034.1:0-19533 GCA_039800965.1 Pseudomonadota bacterium
GTGGCATCGGCGAGTATCGATTCACGCCTGAACCCGCCGGTCTTGAGCTCCCCGCCGCCCAGCGACATCGCGTCGCCTACGCCGAGTGCCGCGCCGACCTCGGCGAGCGGACCCGCGCTGACCACCCGCGCCCGCAGGCGGCTCAAGGTGCCTTCGTCCGCATCGGGAAAACGCTGGTAGAGGCAATCGGTGACGAGCAGGTTGAGCACGGAGTCGCCCAGGAACTCCAGCCGCTCGTTGCTCGGACCGGAAGCGCTGCGATGCGTCAGCGCACGACGAAACAGACCGGGATCGCGGGGCTCGTGGCCGAGCACCTCGCGCACCCACCGTAACGGCAGGTCGCCCTGCCCGGCGAAGGCGGACGGCGCGTCAGCCATGCCGCGTCACTTGACCTCGACCCGCTTGTCGAATGCCACGTTGACGGACAGGCCGGCGAAGAGGGGCACCGACACGTCGTAGTCTGCCTCGAGCGTCCAGACGCCATCCTCGCGCTGGATCAGGATGTCCTCGACGGCCGGATGGGTGATGTCCTCGACCGAGAAACGACGCTGCAGGGCGCTGCGCAAGGTGGTGCCGCTGACCTCGCCGTTTTCCGCACCCTCGCGGGCCACCTGCTGCAAGGAGCGCGACACGGACATGTAGGTGAGGTAGGCCGGCACGAGACGCAATGTCGCGTAGCCCAGGATCGCGAGCGGGACCAGCAGCACGAGCCAGCCGATCAGGGTGATGCCGTTCTGGTGCCTGCGCATGGATCCAGCCCTCCGTGCCGTCATTCGATTCGGCGCCCGATGCGGCTCCAGAGCGGGCCGCCGGAACGCTGCAGGTCCCAATTGAACCAGATCCGCTGTGCCTTGCCGACCAGATTGGCCTGCGGCACGAAGCCGAAATACCGGCTGTCGGCGCTGTTGTCCCGATTGTCGCCGACCATGAAATATTGCCCTTCCGGCACGACAACCTCGCCCATGTTGCCGGTGTCCGTCAGGTCGGAGCCGCCCTGGCGGCAGATGTAGGCGCGCTCGAGGTTGCGGCGTCCGCATGACGGCAGCGGCGCGGAGAAGATGCCGGTCTCGGAGACGCAATGCATCACGTCGTGCTCGTGGGTGCCGAGCGTCTCGCGGGCCAACTGCATGTCCTGGTAGCAGCCATCCGACCAGGTCCCGATCTCGCGCCACGCGGCCAGTTCGCCGTTGACGTAGACACGATCGCCGACGACGCGGACGCGGTCGCCCGGAAGTCCCGCGAGGCGCTTGATGTAGTTCACGGCGGGGTCGGGCGGATACCGGAACACCACCACGTCGCCGCGCTGCGGCGTCCCGACCGGCACCACCAGCTGGTTCGAGACCGGAAGCCGCATCCCGTAGGCGTATTTGTTGACCAGAATGAAATCACCGGCAAACAGCGTCGGCATCATCGAGTCGGACGGGATGCGGAAAGGCTCGAACAGGAACGAGCGCAATACCAGCACGCCGAGCGCCACGGGAAAGAAGCTGCGTGCGTAATCGACGATACCCGGCTCGGGCGCCGCCATGACCGGCTTGCCGGCAGCGAGCGCGGCGCCATGGCGACGTCGGCGGAACACGAGCACGTCGACCCCGTACACGATCCCGGAGATGAAGGCCACGAGCACCAGCACAAGGCTGAAATCGAGCCGCTCGGCCAGGACCAGACGGACGACCCCCGCGCAGACGAGCACCGGCAGGACGCCATAGACCAGGCGGACCAACGGGCTTTCAGCCGGCTGGGACGGATGGGCCCGCAGCCAGCGGTGCGGGCGCAGGAACCAGTCGTCGATCAGGGCATAGGCCCCGATCGGCACGAGCAGCAGCGCAAGGATATCTACCAGCAACTTGAGCATGTACCGCGCCCCTACTTCTTGCCGATGTTCAGCACCGCAAGGAAGGCTTCCTGCGGAATCTCGACGGTACCGACCTGCTTCATTCGCTTCTTGCCCTCTTTCTGCTTTTCGAGGAGCTTTCGCTTGCGCGAAATGTCGCCACCGTAGCACTTGGCCAGCACGTTCTTGCGCAACGCCTTCACCGTGGCACGGGCCACGATGTGGGCCCCGATCGCAGCCTGTACCGCGACCTCGAACATCTGCCTCGGGATCAGTTCCTGCATCTTGTCGACCAGTTCGCGGCCGCGCTGGTAGGCGCTGTCCCTGTGCACGATGATCGACAGGGCATCGACCTTGTCACCGTTGATGAGGATATCCAGCTTGACGAGCGGTGCGCTCTGGAAGTGGCTGAATTCGTAATCAAAAGACGCATAACCGCGACTGGAACTCTTCAGGCGGTCGAAGAAATCGAGCACCACCTCCGCCATCGGCAGTTGGTACTGCAGCGAGACCTGCGTTCCCAGATAGAGCATTTTCTTCTGTACGCCGCGCTTCTCGCTGCACAGCTGCAGCACGGCCCCGACGTGCTCCGGCGGGACAAGGATGTTCGCGGTGATGATCGGCTCGCGCAGGTCCTCGATGAGGTTCTGCGGCGGCAGCTTGGCGGGGTTGTCCACGTACTCCAGCTCGCCATCGGTGCGCGCGACTTCGTACACGACGGTCGGCGCACTGGTGATGAGCTCGAGATCGTACTCACGCTCGAGTCGCTCCTGCACGATATCCATGTGCAGCAGGCCGAGGAAGCCGATGCGGAACCCGAAACCGAGCGCCGTGGAGACTTCCGGCTCGTAGTGCAGCGCGGAGTCGTTGAGTCGCAGCTTGGCTAGCGCGTCGCGGAAGGACTCGTAGTCCTCGGTATTCACGGGGAACACCCCGGCGAACACGCGCGGCTGCACCTGCTTGAAGCCCGGCAGCGGCGTTTCGCTGCCATGGGCTTCGGTGGTGATGGTGTCGCCCACCGGTGCGCCATCGATTTCCTTGATGCCAGCGATGACGAAGCCCACCTCTCCCGCCGACAACTCGCGCAGGCTGACTGACTTCGGGGTGAAGCGCCCGAGCTTGTCGATGACGTGACTGCGACCCGTCGACATCACCTTCATCTTGTCGCCGACCTTGAGCACGCCGTTGACCACGCGGACCAGGGAGACCACGCCAACGTAGTTGTCGAACCAGGAATCGATGATCAGCGCCTGCAGTGGCGCCGCCGGATCACCCTTCGGCGCCGGGATGCGCTGCACCAGCTGTTCGAGAAGCTCCTCGACGTTCTCGCCCGTCTTGGCGGACACCCGCACGGCATCCTGGGCGTCTATGCCGATGATCTCCTCGATTTCCTTGATGACCTTGTCCGGATCGGCGGACGGCAGGTCGATCTTGTTCAGTACCGGGACGACCTCCAGGCCCTGTTCGATGGCGGTGTAGCAGTTGGCGACGCTCTGCGCCTCGACGCCCTGCGCGGCATCCACCACCAGCAACGCGCCCTCGCAAGCCGCCAGACTGCGCGATACCTCATAGGAAAAGTCGACATGGCCGGGTGTATCGATGAGGTTCAGCTGGTAACGCCGCCCATCCTTCGCCGCGTAATGGAGCGTGACGCTCTGGGCCTTGATCGTGATGCCGCGCTCGCGCTCCAGGGCCATGTTGTCCAGCACCTGGGACTCCATCTCGCGGTCGGAGAGGCCCCCACAGAGCTGGATGAGGCGATCGGCAAGCGTGGACTTGCCGTGATCGACGTGGGCGATGATCGAGAAGTTTCTGATGAGCTGCATCAAAGCCCGCCGTGGCGCCGGGAAACGGTTGGATCGCGCCCATGCGGCGCTGCGGGATTATAGCCCCAAGGGGGGCCTTTCGGCCGGACTGCGTCTAGCGCGGACGCAACATGCGCACCAGTTCCCGCGGGTCGAGGCGGTGCTGGCAGACCTTGGCGCCATCCAGCAGCAGGACGGGGATGTCGAGGCCGTAGCGCCGGGCCAACAAGACATCGGAATCCACGTCCCGCACTTCGATAGGGGGAAGCTCTACCGTCGAGCCAAGCTGCGCGAGCTCGAGCAGCATCTCCTCGCAAAGCTCGCAGCCATCGCGGCTGAGCAGGGTCAGCTGAGGCCCGGTCAAGGACGGGACGTCCGGTCCAGCGCCGCAGTCGGCTCCGGCAGCGGCCGCAAGGCCTCCGCGATCGCCTTGACGGTCTGGGGCGGCACTTCTCCCACTGCCGTGACCCGGTAGCCCTCCACGATCGCCGTGAACGCCGCCGCAGCCCCGAGCTGCGCGGCACCGGAATTTCGCCGCGGCTCGCCGGTGCGGGAGGTCTGCGGTGGCAGGCTGGCACTTTCGATGAATACCGATACGGTCGCCAGGCCATCCGTGAACACCATGTGGGACGACGCCTTCTGCGCGGCGGCCGCGCCGCCCTGTCCACCCGCACGCCGAAAGCCCGGCGGCAGCGAAACCGCAGCCCAGGCCGTCATCTCCACGGGCTTCAGGCGAGGCGCATCCCGCCGCAACCATCGGAAGCCCTCGGTCTCGACACCCGCCTTGAGGAGTTCATCGTCGATACGCGGCGGCAGGACCAGCGAGGCAAAGGTGATCTGTTCAACCAGTTCGCCATTCACGCCCGCCAACTGCGTCTGCACAGGCATGGCGGTTTTTTCATCTATCCAGAAACGATACCCATAGCGCCAGCCGTCGCGGGGCGTCACGGTGATCAGTCGCACCGGCCGCCCTTGCATGCGCACGCGCTCCGCATCGCGCAACTCGTAGTTGGACAGCGCCGCAGGACCGAAGCCAGGCAATCCGCCGATATATCCGAGACCCGGCAGCCGTTTCTCGACGACCACGATGCGGCGGTCCGGGAAATAACTGACGAGCTCGTTGCCGTCGCGGACGAACTCGCGGCCGGTACCGTCCACCGTCAGCAGACGCTCGGTGAGGTGGCCATCCTGCATGCGGTGGACGATTCGTGCGGTGACGCGCCGGTCACCCAGCTTCTGAACGAAAACGCCATCGTAGTTCCGGTTGGCCAAGGCGGCGTTCATGCGCAGGATCCATTCGGCCGGGTCTTCCGTGACCGCACGCTCGGCGGCGGCGCCGATCACCGGGACGAACGCGCCCACGCACAGCAGCCACGCCAAGGCGCGGCGCCATGCGAGCCCGGCCATTGCGGAATCAGCGACGCGCACCAACCTCTGCCTCCGTCATCTCGACCGTGTTCTCGGTCGGATCGAAATTACCCGAGATCACCGTCGACAACGGGCTAAGGCGCACCACCGGCGTGGTGTACTCACTGTGCGCGACCACATAGTTGACCAAGGGCGTCGAGGGACGCGCGCCCGCTGCGGGCCTTGCATCCAGCGGTGTCGTGTAGCTCGGCGCCGGCGATTCGACGGGTCGCGCCATCAGGTCGACCGGCACCTGGCTGGCCGAGGCCGCGTCCGGTTCGACGACCGAAGCAACCAGGCCGGGCGCCAGCGGCGCCTGGCTGCGCATCACGAGGATCGTCATCGCGGCGACGCCCGCCGCCAGGCCCGTACCCCAAGCCAGGTTGCGCCAGGAAGCGCCTGCCCGGACCGAATCGGGCGCTCCGGGCAAGACCCCGGCGACCGACAGGGCTGCCTCGCGCTCCAGCGCCAGGCCGACGCGGGCGGCGACATCGCCACGCCCCGCACGGGCAGCGGCCAAGGGCTCGCCGCGCAGGCTCGCGCCGATCAGCGCATAGCGGCCCCAGCTGTCGCGCAGCGCGGCATCCTTGAGTAGGCGGCGGGTTACCAGGTCGACCTGGGAGGCGTCGAGCTCCCCATCGAACAAGGCTGACACCTGGCTGTTGCGTTCCTGCTCGTTCATCCCAACTCCTCGGCTCGTCCCAGCCCGCCTTCGAATACTTCGGCGAGCTTGCGGTCAATGGCCTCACGCGCACGGAAGATGCGCGAGCGCACCGTACCCACGGGGCAATCCATGGCTGCGGCAATCTCCTCGTAACTGAGGCCCTCGAGTTCCCGCAGCACGATGGCCGTGCGCAGGTCCTCAGGGAGGGCCTCTATCGCCTTGTTGACGATCGTCCTGATCTCGTCCGTCAGCGCCAGCGCCTCGGGGGTCTCGGTATCGGCAAGGCGCCCCTGCATGTCGTAGGAACCCTCCTGGTCCTGGAGGTCCAGGTCATACTCGACCGGACTGCGATCCCTCGAGACGATCGCGTTTTTCGCCGTGTTGATCGCGATGCGATAGAGCCAGGTATAAAAGGCGCTCTCCCCGCGGAACTGGGGCAATGCCCGGTAGGCCTTGATGAAAGCCTCCTGCGCCACGTCTTCTGCATCGGCCGGATCGCGCATGTAACGCATCACGAGCTTGACCACCTTGTGCTGGTACTTGCGCACCAGCACGTCGAACGCGCCCTTGTCGCCACGCTGGACGCGTTGCACCAGGCTCAGGTCGCTCGCGTCGGCGCTCATGTGCAGTAACGGACTCCCGCATGGCGGAGTTCGCCTTGCGATGGTTTGGACCGGAGCCGGACCGAAAAGTTCGGTGACCGGCGGGCGGACTCCGTCAGTCTAGCGCAGGTCCCCCTGCGGCCGGCCGACCTGTCTTGAGGGCCCGCAGCAGGGCCGCCGCGGGACCGGGTTGCAGGGAGCGTCGGTCGATGAAGACCGGGTGGCGGCGCCGACCCCACAGGACGAGCCAAAGGAAGGGCCCGACCTGCAGGCTGCCCGGCCCCAGCTTTGCCGGGACAATGACGCCGGAAACGAGTTCCACGCGGAAACGCCCCTGCCCGTCCCAGGACAAGGCCCGGACGGCGAAAGGCCCGGACCGCAGGCAATCGCGGCGGACCGCCTGCCAGGCGAAGACACTGCATACGACGGACACACCGATGCGGATGGGGACTCCTGCGCCCCCGGACGCGAGCACGGCGACAGGCATGCCGATCAGGAAAAGAAACAGGATCACCGCAACGGAACGGGCCGGGGCCAGCTCGATGCGTCCGGCCTGGCAGCGATCAGGCGGGCGGG
Source organism: Pseudomonadota bacterium (assembly GCA_039800965.1). Classification (GTDB taxonomy): domain Bacteria; phylum Pseudomonadota; class Gammaproteobacteria; order Steroidobacterales; family Steroidobacteraceae; genus ZC4RG30. The sequence continues at coordinate 6,889 of JBDLPS010000034.1, forward strand.
AGACGCAACTGGTCGACGAGGGGCTGGAGGGTGGTGTCGGCGACAGGCTCACCCGCCACGAGATACGCCGCGATGAGGGGGTCCGGCAATTCCAGAAATGCCTCGAAGGAGGCCCTTTCCAGGTCGGACGCCTGCGGCCAGCGATCCCGGAGGTAGCGGTTGAGCAGGATATCGAGCTCTTTCATGCCACGGCGGCAACGCCAGGCCAGGCGCCCTACCTGCACGGCGTCGGATGGCCCGCTCAGTGCTCGCGCTCCGCCAGCATCGACTTGATCTCGCCGATGGCCTTGGCCGGGTTGAGGTCCTTCGGACAGGCCTCGGCGCAGTTCATGATCGTGTGGCACCGATAGAGGCGGAAGGCGTCATCCAGTGCATCGAGGCGTTCGCCGGTTGCCTCGTCGCGGCTGTCGATGACCCAGCGGTAAGCGGCGAGCAGTGCGGCGGGACCGAGGTAGCGATCCGAATTCCACCAATAGCTCGGGCAGGACGTCGAACAGCAGGCGCACAGGATGCAGGCCGACGGACGGTCGATCTTTTCCTGGTCTTCCTTGGACTGCAGGCGTTCGCTGTCCGGCGGCGCCGGCGTGCGCGTCGTGAGCCAGGGCTTCACGGCGGCGTACTGCGCGTAGAACTGCGTGAGGTCGGGGATGAGGTCCTTCACCACCGGCATGTGCGGCAGCGGGTAGATGCGGACGTCGGTCGCCGACACGTCGCTGCAGGCCTTGGTGCAGGCCAGCGTGTTCACGCCATCGATGTTCATCGCGCAGGAGCCGCAGATGCCTTCGCGGCAGGACCGGCGGAACGCCAGCGTCGGATCGATCTCGTTCTTGATCTTGAGCAGCGCGTCGAGAACCATCGGCCCACACGCAGCCATGTCGATCTCGTAACTGTCGATGCGCGGGTTCTCGCCGCTGTCCGGGTCGAAACGATAGATCCGGAAGGTGCGCGGCTTCTTGGCGCCGGCAGGCGCGGCATGCGCCTTGCCGTTCTTGTTTATCCGCGAATTGGGCGGAAGCAGGAATTCAGCCATCTTTGCGATCCTGGTTCTGTGGCGCCGATCAGTACGTACGCGCCTTCGGCGCGACGGTCTCGACGTCGGTGGTCAGCGTATTGAGATGGACCGAGCGATAGTCGATGCGCGTGGCGCCCGACGGATCGACCCAGCACAGCGAGTGCTTCATCCAGTTCACGTCGTCGCGGTCCTTGAAGTCCTCGCGCGCGTGGGCGCCGCGACTCTCCTGGCGGTTGCCCGCCGAGACGATCGTCGCGGTGGCCTGCAGAAGCAGGTTCTCGAGCTCCATCGTCTCGATGAGATCCGTGTTCCAGACGAGGCTGCGATCGCTGACCTTGACGTCAGCGAAGCTGGCGAAGGTCTTCGCCAACTTCTCGCGACCTTCGTCGAGCGAGGACTGCGTGCGGAACACCGCGGCATCACGCTGCATCGTCTGCTGCATCTCGAGGCGGATCCCGGCGGTCGGGCGCGAACCATTCGCGTTGCGGAGCCTGTCGAGCCGCTCAAGCGCTGCGTCGGAGGAACCCTCACGCAGCGGCCGATGCGATGTACCCGGCTTGAGCGTCTCGGCGCAATGGCGCGCGGCCTCGCGGCCGAAGACAACGAGATCAAGCAGGGAGTTGGAGCCGAGGCGGTTCGCACCATGCACCGACACGCAGGCGGCCTCGCCGACGGCAAGCAGCCCCGGGACGACGGTGTCGTCGGGACCGCTCACCACTTCACCATGGTAATTGCAGGGAATTCCGCCCATGTTGTAGTGGACGGTCGGGATCACGGGGATCGGTTCGCGGTTCACGTCCACGCCGGCGAAGATGCGCGCGCTCTCCGCGATGCCCGGCAGGCGCTCCTTGATGACCTCGGGACCCAGATGCTCGAGATGCAGGTGGATGTGGTCGCCAAGCGCACCCACCCCGTGGCCGGCGCGGATCTCCATCGTCATCGCCCGGCTGACCACGTCCCGGGATGCGAGGTCCTTGGCATTGGGGGCATAGCGCTCCATGAAGCGCTCACCCTTGGAATTCGTGACGTAGCCACCCTCCCCGCGAGCGCCCTCCGTGATGAGGCAGCCCGATCCGTAGATGCCGGTCGGATGGAACTGCACGAACTCCATGTCCTGCACCGGCAGGCCGGCACGCAGCACCATGCCGCCGCCGTCGCCGGTGCACGTATGGGCGGAGGTCGCCGAAAAATAGGCGCGGCCATAGCCGCCGGTCGCAAGCACCACGCGGTGCGCGCGGAAACGGTGCAGCGAACCGTCCGCGAGGTTCAAGGCGATGACGCCGCGGCACTCCCCGTTCTCCATGATGAGGTCGAGCGCGAAGTACTCGATGAAGAACTCCGCTTCGTTCTTGATCGACTGCTGGTAAAGGGTGTGGAGCATCGCATGACCGGTGCGGTCGGCAGCGGCACAGGTACGCTGCGCGATCCCCTTGCCGTATTCCGTGGTCATGCCACCGAACGGTCGCTGGTAGATGCGGCCCTCGCCGGTCCGGGAGAACGGCACGCCATAGTGCTCGAGCTCGATGACGGCAGCCGGCGCTTCCTTGCACATGAACTCGATGGCGTCCTGATCGCCGAGCCAGTCGGAGCCCTTGACGGTGTCGTACATGTGCCAACGCCAGTCGTCCGGCCCCATGTTGCCCAGTGCTGCGCTGATGCCGCCCTGTGCGGCCACGGTATGGCTGCGCGTCGGAAAGACCTTGGTCAGGCAGGCGGTGGTGAGGCCGGCTTCGGCGAGACCCAGCGTCGCACGCAACCCGGCGCCGCCGGCGCCGACGACGACGACATCGTAGGTATGGTCAGTGAAGGTGTAGGCGGACATGATCTTTTCGTGTTCCGTGTCGGTCAGTGCATGCCGAAGGCGATCTTCAGCACGGCGAAGAGGCCGCCCGCGGCGACCAGGACGTGGACGAACTGCGAGGCGTACATCGCCAGGAGCTTGGTGCCGTGGCCATGGACGTAGTCCTCGATGACGACCTGAACGCCCATCTTCGAGTGCCAGGCGGAGGTGGCCACGAACAGGCAGGCAAGCACGGCCTGCCACGGCGAAGACAGCCAGGAAACCACCGCTTCATGCCCGAAACCGCGCAGGGACAGCAAGGACCCTACGAACCAGACCGAGAGCGGCAGCAGGGCGAAAGCCGACACGCGATGGAGCGCCAGCCAGTGCCGCACGCCATTGCGTGCCGAACCGCGACGCAGCCCGCGCCTCACGTCCGCACCGCTCACGGCCGCACCGCCGTCGGGCAGAAGAATGCGTAAAGCAGGCCGGCGGATACGACGACCGCGGCCAACACCAGCCAGCGGCCGCTGCGGCGCGCCTGGGCCTTCTCGAAACCGTAACCGAAGTCCCAGAAGATGTGACGGACGCCGGCGCCCAGGTGATAGACAAAGGACAGGAGCCACCCTGCCAACACGATCTGGAAGGGACCTTTGCCCAAGGCAGAGGTCACGCGGAGATAGGACTCAGGCCCCGCCGCAGCGGACATAAGCCAGCAGGCCAGCATCAGCAGGCCCGCCGACAGGGCGATACCCGTCGCGCGGTGGAGGATCGAGAGGCTCATGGTGTACGCAAAGCGGTACACCGACAGATGTGGGGACAAGGGTCTGGCTGGCATGCGTCCTACCTTTCAGAAATCGATGCAGCGCCCCTTCCGTTCCCAGTCGCCAAAGCGGGTAGGCTCCGGCCCCTGGGGCCCGCCGATCTCGGTCGGCGTGGCGGGCGTTTCCGCGACGTCCTTCCCTTCCTCGGCGGCAGTCTGGCCGATGGCATCGGGTGGCGTCTCACGCGGGGTCTGCATGGCAGCCGATTGTGCCAGAATCCAGCGCCTTACGTGGACTGCCACCACATGCCAACGCGAACCATCACCTCCCTCCCCGACCTCGGCGTGCTGCTCGTCGCCGGCCCCGATTCGCGCCGTTTCCTGCAAGGGCAACTGTCGAACGACCTGGACCGGCTCGACGCGGCACCGGGACTGCGCGCTGGGCTGCACACGCCCCAGGGGCGCGTCATCGCCGTGCTCCAGCTGCTGCCGGCCGGCGAGGACGTCCTGCTGGTGCTGCCGCGGGAACTGGCCCCCGTGGTAGCCAGCCACCTGCGGCGTTACATCCTGCGGGCGAAGGTCCGGATCGAGGACCTCTCGGATCGACAACCCGTATGCGGAATCGAGGCTGGCAACGTCCGGATCCTGACGGCCACCCCGGCCACCGACGCTGCCGCCCCTGACAGGACGGGCAGTGCCGAGGCATGGCATGCCAGGGACATCGCCCTGGGACTGCCCCAAGTCTACGCAGCGACCAGCGGTACCTTCATCGCACAGATGCTGAACCTCGACCATGTCGAAGGCATCTCTTTCACAAAGGGCTGCTATACGGGCCAGGAAATCATCGCCCGCGCCCACTACCGCGGCAGGGTGAAACGGCGAGCCCAACGCTTTCGCACCGGAGCGGCGGTACCGCTGTCGCCCGGCGACCGCGTCGTTTTCGTCGACGGCCGGACGGCCGAAGTGGTGGATGTGGCGGCACCGGTGGCCACCATGCGCGAATTCCTGGCGGTGACGGCTCTGCCTGGAAGCACGGAAGAACCCTCGCCAGCCGATCCCGCCCTGCCCCGAATCGACGCGGAGGCATTGCCCCTGCCTTATGCGCTGGAGTCGGACGCCGGCTAGCGGCCGTCGGCGGGCGCCCCCGGGGCACGCAGCAACTCACGATTGTCCTGCCGGCAATGATCGCCGAACTGCTTCGCTGCCGACTCGCCCAGGGCATGGAACTCCCGGACCTTCGCGTCGCGCTCCAACTCGAGCCCGGGCCGAGCCGCGGCGTCCGACTTGGCGATCAGATCCGCGTAGCGCGCACGCACGCCCTCTGCCTGGATGCGGAACTGCTCGCGCATCTCCGCCTCCGCCTTGCGGCAATCCTGCGCCAGCGAGACGCGATCACGGTTCTGTGCCTTCCCTGACGGACGCAGCGTGCGTTCCGTCGGCGCACGGGCCGCTTCCACGCCCGGTGGCGGCACGGCCTGGGCGAGCACTCCACCGGATGCGCAGAGCGAGGCCAACAGAAAAGCCTGGGCCCTGCGGGCAAGCGCCATGCCCGGCATCACTCGCCCCGCGGCATGAAATCGCCGCGACGGACATGGTACTGGAGCGTCTTGCGGATCGCGGTGTTGAAGTCGGTGGTCGGCTCCCAACCCAGCTTCGCCTTGGCGCGATGCACCGCCGGAACGCGCGCCTGGATGTCCTGGTAGTACTTGCCGAAGTAGGCCTGGCTCTCGACCGTTTCGACCTGCGCCGAATCGGCGAGGTGCGCGTATTCCGGGATGTCGCGGAAAGCGCCGATGACCGCCTGGGCGAGCTCGGACACGGATACGTCGTTCTTCGGGTTGCCGATGTTGAAGATCTGCCGCGTCGCGCAGCCGCCCTTGTTCTCGATGATGCGGATCAGGCAGTCGATCGCATCGTCGATGAACGTGAACGAGCGGCGCTGGCGACCGCCGTCCACGAGGCGGATCGGCTGGCCGTGGAACACGTTCGCGAGGAACTGCGTGAACACGCGCGAGCTGCCCTCTTTCGCCTCGTGGATGTCATCGAGGCGCGGACCGATCCAGTTGAACGGGCGAAACAGCGTGTAGTCGAGGTTGTCGCGCACGCCGTAGGCGAAGATCACGCGATCAAGCAACTGCTTGGAGTTCGCGTAGATCCAGCGCTGCTTGTCGATCGGGCCATAGACGAGGTTGCTCTCCTCTTCGTCCAGCACCGGATCCGGGCACATGCCGTAGACCTCGGAGGTCGACGGGAAGACGATGCGCTTGTTGTACTTCACGCACAGTCGGACGATCGCGAGGTTGGCCTCGAAGTCGAGCTCGAAGACCCGCAGCGGGTTCTTCACGTACTGCGTCGGGTTCGCGATGGCGACCAAGGGCACGATCACGTCGCACTTGCGCACGTGGTACTCGATCCATTCCTTGTTGATCGTGATGTCGCCTTCGACGAACTTGAAGCGCGGCTTGCCGAGCACGGCATCGAGCTTGTTGTCCGCAACGTCCATGCCGAAGACTTCCCAGTCCGTCTTGGCGAGGACGGCTTCGGTCAGTGCGCTGCCGATGAAACCGTTGGCGCCGAGGATGAGTACCTTGAGGGACATGGCGTATTCCTTGAATCCGTAAAGCGTTGGATCAGTCGTTGGCGACGGCCAGCAGGCCCGAGCGGCCCTGAACCTCGCCCAGGCCCACCGTCCGGCGCGGCAACGTGGTGCGGTCGAGGCTGCCAGCGAGCGCGCCGAGCGTCTTGAATGCGTAACCCTGGCCCTTCCAACCCTGGATGAGCCGCTCGAACCCGTCGAGAAAGCGCCTTCCTTCAAGCTCGGCGTGCAGAGTATAGACGTGGTCGCCGGGATGCGCGGCGGTCTGCCCCAGGATCCACCCGACGGGGTCACGGCCGGCCTCGTCGTCGCGACCGACAAGCTCGTCCAGCGTGGGCAAGGTGGTTGGCACCTGGACGATGTCCAGCACACGCCCTCCCACTACCGGCAGGAAAGGCCCGCCACCTCGCGTATCGGAGGCCACGGCAAAGCCACAGTCGACCTCGGCCAGCAGCGCGTCATCGGTCATCTGCCAGCCGGCGGCACCATGGACCACGGGCGCGAACCCGAATATGTCGAAGAACCGCTCCACCGCCCGCCGCATCTCGCGACGAGCCAGCAACGGCCCACCCCGCACAAGGTCGTCCTGCCAGCGGGCATGATCGAAACAGTGGACGCCAACCTCCATGCCGGCGGCGGCCGTGTCACGCAGGATCTGCGCACAACGGCGACCGATATCCGGACCGGGCAACAGCGTCCCGTAGAGCAAGGTCTTCAGCCCGTAGTGTTCAAGCACCGACGTACGCGACACCTTGGACAGGAACCCGGGCCGGAAGACCCGCTTGATCGCGCGGCCCGTATGGTCGGGCCCAAGCGAGAAAAGGAAGGTCGCCGGAACCCGGTGGCGCAGGCAAGCCTCGACGAGTGCCGGCACGCCCAGGCGGGTGCCCTCGTAGGTATCGACGTCGACCTTAAGGACGATCCTCAACGATGATCCTCCGGCAACAAGGGCAACGGGATCGGAGCATCGAGTCTGGCAGCGAATCGGTCCATGTCGACCAACTGGCCATCAAGCTCCATCTCGAGCAGTCGCAACACGGAACCGTCCGCGCAACGCGCGTGGCAGCGTCCGTCATGCGCGAACAGCACCGGACCGGGAACCGCCGGCGACGGCGCCTCGACCGGCAGGGTCCTGAAGATGCGCGCGGACCGTCCGCCGATGGAGGTCCTTGCTGCCGGAAACGGCGGGGCAACGGCGCGGACCAGGTTGTGGACTTCAGCCGCTGGCCGGGACCAGTCGATCTCGCCATCCTCGGGCCGACGTGCCCCGTAGTAGGTTCCTGCCCGCAGGTCCTGCTCGATGGCCGGCGCCGTGCCATCGACGATCCCCGGCAGCGAACGATGCAGCACGAACTCGGCGGCCGCGCACACCTTGCGGAAGACATCGTAGGCCGTGTCGTCGGCGAGGATGGGAACCGGCATCTGGTCGACCAGACGGCCTGCGTCCGGCTTCGCCGTCATATGGTGGAGGCTCGCACCGGTCTGTGTCGCGCCCTTGAGCACCGCCCAGTTCACCGGTGCCCGGCCGCGGAACTGCGGCAGGAGCGATCCGTGCATGTTCAGCGCGGCACGCCGCGCGCATTCGAGGATCGACGACGGAATCATGCGGCGGTAGTAGAAGGAAAAGATGAAATCCGGGCGAATGTCCCGGATCCGGACCAGCAACGACGGATCGCTGGCATCAGCGGACAGGTGGACAGACAGATCATGTTCGGCAGCGAAGCGGGCAAGGCTGCCATACCACTGCGCTTCACCCGGATCGTCGGCATGCGATGCGACGAGTTTTACATCGAGGCCACGCGCCAGCAGCGTCGCCGTGCAGCGGATCCCCACGTCGCCGTAACCAAAGACGACGGCAGTCGTCACGGCGCGTCCCGTCCGTCCACCGGCGAAAGCACCGCCTGGATGCGATAGCGCGGGCGCGCGCGGACCTGCATGTAGATGCGACCGACGTATTCACCCAGCAACCCGACGCCAGCCAGCAGGATGCCAATGAGGAAGAATGCGATGGCAAACAGCGTGAACACGCCCTCCACCTCCGCGCCCAGGAGAAGCCGGCGCACGAACAGCAGCACGAACAAGGCCAACGACAACAGCGAAACCCCCACGCCGAGCACCGAGAAGATCTGCAGCGGGACTATGGAGAAGCCAGTCATCAAGTCGAAGTTCAGGCGCAGCAGCGAGTACAGCGAATACTTGGATTCACCAGCTTCGCGCTCGGCGTGAGAGACCGTGATCTCGGTCGGCGAACGCGCGAACAGATAGGCCAGCGCCGGGATGAAGGTGTTCATTTCCGGGCAGTCGTTAACGGCGTCGACGACGTTGCGGCCGTAGGCGCGCAACATGCATCCCTGGTCGGTGATGCGGATGCGGGTCGTGCGCTCCCGGATGCGGTTGAGCAGGCGTGAAGGCAGCACACGCCAGAGACTGTCCTGCCGGCCCGCCCGAATCGTGCCGACGTAATCATGGCCGTTGTCCACCTCGGCAAGCAGGCGGGGAATTTCGTGCGGCGGGTTCTGCAGGTCCGCGTCCAGAGTCACGACCACCTTGCCACGGGACTGGGCAAACGCCGCGAGGATTGCATTGTGCTGCCCGAAGTTGCCAGCCAGTAGCACGACGCGCGTCACGTCCGGGCGGATCTGGCACTGCTCGCGCAGCAGCGCGGCGGAACGGTCCCGACTGCCATCATCCACGAAGAGCAGTTCGTAGCGTCGGCCCATGCCATCCAGCACCGGGTACAGCACGGCGAAAAGCGCGGCGAGACCGGCTTCCTCGTTGTATACGGGGATGACGATGCTCACGTCGGGTGTGTTCATGTCGCGTTCTCCACGAGGATGCTGCGCAGGGCAAGGCAGACGCGATCGACGTCTCCATCCTGCATGGCCGGGAACAGCGGCAACGTGACGGTCTCGCGGCCGATGCGTTCTGCATTCGGGAAATCACCCGGCCCATAGCCGAGGCTTCGGTAGTGGCTGAACAGGTGGATTGCAGGATAGTGCACGCCGACGCCGATGCCCTGCTCGCGCATCAAGCCGATGAACCGCGCACGATCGATGCGCAGGCGCGCCAGGTCCAGCAAGGGCGCGAACATGTGCCAACTGTGGCCTTCGTCGCCCCGCGCCGGCAGCAACAGGCCCGGTTCGTCCGCCAGCAGCTCGAAATAGCGGCTCGCCAGGGAACGGCGTCGGTCGTTGAAATCATCGAGCCGCGGCAATTGCCCCAGTCCCACGCGGGCCGCAACGTCGGTCAGGTTGCACTTTCCACCAGGGAGACTGACCTCCATCGTGCCGTCGGCATGGCGTTCCAGGCCATGGAAACGGTGCAGGTCTATCGCACGCAACTCCGCAGGGTCATCCGCCACGAGCGCCCCACCCTCCAGCGTCGTCATGTTCTTGTTCGGATGGAAACTGAAGCAGACGAGGTCGCCATGGGAGCCAATGCGCCTACCCGGCGGGCCGGAACCGATGGCATGCGCCGCGTCCTCGACGACACGCAACCGGTGCCGGCGCGCGATGTCGTACAGAAGGTCCATGTCGACCGGCAGGCCGGCGAAATGCACCGGCATGATCGCCTTGGTGGCCGGCGTGATGGCCCGCTCCACCTGCCCAAGGTCGATGTTGCGTGTCGCAAGATCAACGTCGACGAAAACCGGCTTCGCCCCGACGCGCGCGATGACATTCGCGGTGGCGACGAAACTCATCGCCGGCGTGATCACTTCGTCCCCCGCGCCGATTCCGGCGACCAGGAGCGCGATTTCCAGGGCCGCGGTCGCGGAGGTCATCACGCGAACCGGACGGCCACCGACATAGGCGGAGAGCGCAGCCTCGAATTCCGCCACGTTCGGGCCGCTGGCAAGCCACCCGCCACGAAGCACCTCGACCACGCCCTGGATCGTGTCTTCATCGAGACTGGGTCGCGTGAACGGCAGGAACGGCGTCGTCATGGGTGCTCCAGAATCACGAACTCGGGATACTCCGCGAGGATACGGGTCGGCACGCCCAGTGCGGCGAGCGGCGCGAGGTAGGGACGCCCGACGAGCGCCACGCCCCGACCACCCAGCGACCATTCCCGGGCAAAAGCACCAAGGCTGAGCGGTTCGCGGGCTGCGGAGTCCTCGAACTGGAACTGCAGTTCCCCGCGGTATTCGACAAGCCGACAGACGGCGCCGACCTCGAAGGTCAGGGACTGGAGGTAGTTTCCGACGCAGTAGAACGGCGCACCCGCCGCAACGCGCGGCGCCACCAGCGACTGCGCACCAGGCGCACCACGCAGCACGGACATCAGGTTGGCGCCGCCCAGAACCACCATCCAGCAGAGGTAAAGACCCATGGCCAGCGCCGCCACTGCAACATGGAAGCTCCTGCGCCGCCAGAACAGGATGGCACCGCAAAGCCCGGCTGCCGCGCAGGCACCGCCCGCCATCGCCCACTGCGACACAGCCAGATAGAAGGCTCGCTTGAGCCCGTCCGGCGCTAACTGAAGGACCAGCGCATGCGAACCCAGCAGCAGCGCGGCAAGCAGGCCCGCCAGGCCAAGGAGCGCGGCGATGGCGCGGACGGACGGCCCCCTGGCCAGCTCGCGTCCGGCAAGCAGCGCCAGAGGCGGGGTGACGGGCATGATGTAAGGAGCGAGCTTGGATCCCGAGAGCGAGAAGAACAGCACGACCACCGCCGCCCAGACCGAAAGCGCAACAGCCGGATCGAAACGCCCCGTGGCCCGCGCGGCAACGGAACGCCAGGCTCCGCGCAACATCAGGAAAGTCCACGGCAGGCAGCCCACTCCAAGCACGGCGATGAAATACCACCACGGCTCCTGGCGATGGTGCTCCGTCGTCAGGAAGCGCGTGAAATGCTCGTGGATCAGGAAAAACCACGCGTACCTGCCATCCCGCAGTCCCAGCGCCAGGAGCCACGGAAGGCACAGCAACGCCAGGACCAGCAGCCCCGTGCCGAGCCGGAGTCGACGCCAGATGCCGGCGTCACGCTGCACGAGGCTGTATGCAACCAGGGCAAGTACGGGCACCGCGCCAGCCACCAGACCTTTTTGCAGGAAGCCGAGACCGATCGCCACCCAGCAGACCAGCATCCAGCGGCGGCTTTCTCCGGTTTCAACACCTTCTCGCTGGCCCAGCAGGAATCCGCAGAGGGCCGCCGTCAGGAAGAAGGTGAGCCCCATGTCGAGCAGGTTCAACTGGCCAACCATCATGTAAAGCGGCGTCGCCAGCAGAACCAGCGCAGCGGCATCGCCGGCCCGGGAGCCCCAGAGTTTCCGACCCGTTGCATGCACCAGCACCAGCCCGCCGATGCCGAGCAACAGGTTCCAGAGGCGGGAGACCCAGCCCTCGACGCCGAACAGCCGGTAGGCAACGGCCGTGGCCCAGTACTGCAGCGGCGGCTTCTCGATGTAGGGCAGGCCGTTCAGGTGTGGCACCACCCAGTCGCCATCGGCAAGCATCTCGCGCGGGATCTCCGCATAACGGCCCTCGTCGGGCTGAACGAGGTCACGCCACGCGTTGCTGGCCAGCGCCAGCGCCATCACCACTGCCAGCACGACGAACCGCCATCGCGCAGCTGTAACGACCTGCTTCATGCCCATGGCCTCCTAGAGATCCACGAGTTGCACGTCCTGCGGCGCGATGGGGCGACCGAGGAAGGTGGCACCGACGCGCGCGAACCGCTCGGCGCCATCCGTCGCCAGCAGCTCGATGCCGCCAGCGCGCTCCGAAGCTGCCAACCCCTGACCGACCAGCACCGTACCCAGCGCCGCGGCGACGGCATCACTGGCGTCGACGATGCGGATATCGGGACCGACGACCCCGCGGATCGCCGGCGCCAGCACCGGGAAGTGAGTACAACCCAGCACGAGCGTATCCGGCGAAGATGCCGGCACGATGAACAGATCGTCGAGGTAACGACGGGCGGCGGCCGTCACCACTTCACCGGAAGTCCACCCCTCCTCGGCGAGCGCCACGAACACCTGGCAGGCACGCGCCGTCACCAGGGAATCCGGTCGGAGCGCGCAGATGGCGCGCTGGTAGGCGCCGCCCGACACGGTCGACTCGGTCGCGAGCACCGCGATGCGACCCGTCGACGTTTGGTCACAGGCGGCCTGCGCGCCTGGCTCTACGACGCCGACGACCGGCAGGCCCGGGAAGCGCTCGCGCAAGGCAGGCAAGGCGGCGGCCGACGCGGTGTTGCAGGCCACCACGAGCGCCTTGATGCCCCGGTTGACCAGCACTTCGGCCGCCCGGGTCGCATAGCGGACGACCGTCACGGCGCTCTTGGTGCCGTAAGGAAGGCGGGCGGTATCACCGAGATAGAGGAATGACTCGGCCGGCAGGGCGCGGGACAGCGCGCGCAGGACTGTCAGGCCCCCGACGCCCGAGTCGAAAACACCGACGGGACGCGTGGCGGCGCTCAAGCTTCCGGGCGGACGTGCGGGAAAAGCAGCACGTCGCGGATGGCCGCCTGGTCGGTGAAGAACATGACGAGGCG